>NZ_QTPU01000014.1:0-232876 GCF_003857805.1 Burkholderia sp. Bp9099 | reverse complement strand
CGTTGCGGTACGTCATGTTTCCTCCGTGATTCCGTATTCGGTCGTGTGCACGCTCAGACGTGCAGCAGCAGATGGCGGCGTTCCCACGAACTGATCACGCGGAAGAACGCTTCGTATTCGGTTTCCTTCAGCGCGAAATACGCCTTCAGGAACTTGTGGCCGAGAATCTCGCCGAGCGGCTCGCACGCGGCCATCAGCGTGAGCCCTTCCTCGAGGTTGCGCGGCAGCTGGTACGGCAGCTCGTAGCCGTCGCTGACGAGCGGTTCGGTCGGCTCGAGACGCTGCGTCATGCCGAGATAGCCGGCCGCGAGCGTCGCCGCGAGCGCGAGGTACGGGTTGCAGTCGACGCCCGGAATCCGGTTCTCGATGCGGCGCGCGGCCGGGCCCGAGTGCGGGATGCGGAAGCCGACCGTGCGGTTGTCGTAGCCCCACTGCACGTTGATCGGCGCGGCCATGAAGCGCGACAGCCGGCGATACGAATTGATGTACGGCGCGAAGATCGGCATCAAGGCGGGCGTGTACTTCTGCAGCCCCGCGAGGTAGTTGTAGAACAGCGAGGTCGCGCCGCCCGTTTCCGGCGACGTGAACAGGTTGCGGCCCGTTTCCTCGTCGACGATGCTCTGGTGCACGTGCATCGCCGAGCCCGGCTCGTTTTCCATCGGCTTGGCCATGAAGGTCGAGTACATGTTGTGGCGCAACGCGGCCTCGCGCACCGTGCGCTTGAACAGGAACACCTGGTCGGCCAGCGACAGCGCGTCGCCGTGCATGAAGTTGATCTCCATCTGCGCGGCGCCGACTTCGTGGATCAGCGTGTCGATGTCGAGGTTCTGCGCTTCGCAGTACTCGTAGATGTCCTCGAACAGCGGGTCGAACTCGTTGACCGCCTCGATCGAATACGACTGGCGGCCCGTTTCGGGGCGGCCCGTGCGGCCGACCGGCGGACGCAGCGGCAGGTCCGGGTCCTTGTTCATGTCGACCAGGTAGAACTCGAGCTCCGGCGCGACGACCGGCTTCCAGCCCTTCGCCTTGTAGAGGTCGAGCACGCGGCGCAGCACGTAGCGCGGCGAGATCTCGACCGGCGAGCCGTCGAAGTGCACGCAATCGTGGATCACCTGCGCGGTCGGATCGACGGCCCACGGGATCAGGCGAATGGTCGACGTGTCGGGCACGCACACCATGTCGGGATCGGTCACGCCGGTCAGCGAGCCGTCTTCCGGATAGTCGCCGGTGACGGTCTGCACCATCACGGCCTGCGGCAGCCGCATCGATTCGCCGGACGTGAACTTGTTGCGCGGCGTGATCTTGCCGCGCGCGATGCCGGCCATGTCGGGAATGATCGCTTCGATCTCGGTGATCCGGTGCTGCTTCAGAAAGTCTTCGATGTCTTGCATGTCTGTTCTCGTTATGTGGGTCGGCGCGCTCAGGCGAGCGCGGCGGCGGCCGTGGCACGTGTGCGGGCGTCGCGGCGCGCGCGGCAGGCGTCGCCGAAGGCGCGGAAGATCGCGCTCGACAGCGGGTCATGCGCATGCCGCCATTCCGGGTGCCACTGCACGGCGAGGGCGAAGGCCGGGGCATCGACGACGCTGACGGCCTCGATCAGGCCGTCCGGCGCGACGGCTTCGACGGCGAGGCCGGAACCGAGCTGCGCGATGCCCTGCTTGTGCAGCGAGTTCACGTGCACGTCGTCGCGGCCGCCGGCGAGCGTGTGCAGCACGCCGCCGGGCGTCAGGCGCACGACGTGCGCGGGGCCGTATTGCGTGTCCATCGGCGCGTCGTCGTCCTCGCGGTGATCGGCGAGGCCCGGCACGTCGTGCACGCGCTGATGCAGCGTGCCGCCGCAAACGACGTTCAGCTCCTGGAAGCCGCGGCACACGGCCAGCACGGGCACGCCCGCGACGATCGCCGCGCGCAGCAGCGGCAGCGTCGTCGCGTCGCGCGCGGGATCGTGCTTCGTGCCGGGCGCGCTCGGCTCGCCGCCATACAGGTGCGGCTCGACGTTCGAATAGCTGCCGGTAAACAACAGGCCGTCGACCGTGGCGAGCACGTCGTCGACCGACTGGCGATCGCCGAGCGCGGGCAGCACCATCGCGAGCGCGTGTGCGCCGTCGACGATCGCCGCGACGTACTTGTCGCCGACCGTGTGCGACGCATGTGCGCCGATCTGCGTGAAGTCGGCGGTGATGCCGACGAGGGGTTTCCTTTCCATGACGTCAATCAGTTGTCCGTAGGACCGTTGCGTGCATCACGCGGGAAAACCGCAAAATGCAGGCGCGACACGGCCCCGCAGCCTCGCGAAGCGCGCAAGGCCGCTGGTGAATGGGCGCAACGGGTTCGCATGGCGATCCGCGCTGCGCGCGACGGTCAGGCCATCGTTCGTTTCGTCGTGCCGTGCGACGCGGCAATGGATGCGCGAACGCGTTCCGTCACCGCGCAGACGACGCGGCTGACGAACAGGCAGTTGAAACGAACGACGAGAAAAGGAGGAGAGGCGCTATGGCAGCAGCGACGCGACTTCGTCGGTATCGACGGCCACGAACGCGCGTGCGGAAACGGCGTTGTGACGGCGAACGGAACGACGGGACAGGATGGTGTAGATCGACAGATGCAGCAGGCGAGGACTATGCCAGCCGCAACTGCCATCGGAAGCGGGAGCAGCGCTGCGCAAACTTCGCACATCGCCTCGATCCCACCTCACCAGAGGGCCACGGACTCTCACGATTACACTCGACTGGTTTGTTGAAAGTATTGAACACCTGATCGTTTCGGCGCGCGAGGCGTTTAAAATAATCAAGGTGCCCGGCCTGCGTCATTTACATTGATGGGCATCAATTTTTACGTTGCAGTAACGTTTTTCGGTGCCGATGAATGGCCAATGACGCTGACCTGAGAGCCAGCATATACGAGCCAAAAACGGCGTCAAATGTTTTTTGACGGTCTCGTGTCAGGGCTTTCCCGAGGCACTGCGAACAAAATATTCGTAAATGGAATGACGCGCGGGGTGTTCATTATTTCGAACGCCTTTCAGGGTTTTCCCCGCTGATGTGTGGCATAAAGTGATTAGAATATTCAACGGCTGCTCAACGCTGTCCAACGCGTCGTTTCACTTTTTCACCGCACTTCTATCGTGTCCGAAACCGAATCGATGTCCACCGAAGTCGCCGAGCGCCTGCGTTTCGTGCGCAACAAGCATGGCCTGTCGCAGCGCGAACTCGCGAAGCGGGCCGGCGTGACCAACGGCACGATCTCGCTGATCGAACAGGGGCGCGTGAGCCCGTCGGTCGGCTCGCTGAAGAAACTGCTCGAATGCATCCCGATGAGTCTCGCGGAGTTCTTCACGTTCGAGCTGGTCGAATCGCGCTCGGTCGTGTCGCGACGTGACGAGATGCCGAACCTCGGCAACGACGCGCTCGCGTTTCACCTCGTCGGCGCGGGCGTGAAGGACCGCAACATGTGCATCATGCGCGAGGTCTACCAGCCGCTCGCCGATACGGGGCCCGAGATGCTCGTGCACGCGGGGCACGAGGGTGGCGTGGTCGTGTCGGGTCGGCTCGAGCTCACCGTCGACGGCGCGACCTGGCTGCTCGACCCCGGAGACGGCTACTACTTCGAAAGCCGTTTGCCGCACCGTTTTCGCAATCCCAGCGCGGAACAGCTCTGCGAGGTCGTGTCGGCCAATTCGCCGGCCACCTTCTGACCGCGCATCACCGCATTCGCCACCGCCGGCAGCGTTGCCGTTGCACGGCGTGCCGCAGCGCGAATGCCACAACCGTTGAGGCATCCTGAATGAACAAGTTGACTTTGGCTGACTGGCAGGACAAGGCGGCGTCGCTCGAGATCGAGGGGCGCGCATTCATCGACGGCGCGTCGCGCGACGCGCACGGCGGCAAGACGTTCGACTGCGTGAGCCCGATCGACGGCCGCGTGCTCGCGAAGGTGGCCGATTGCGGCGAGGCCGACGTGAACGCCGCCGTCGCGGCCGCCCGCCGCGCGTTCGACGCCGGCGTGTGGGCCGGACTGAACCCGCGCGCGCGCAAGGCCGTGCTGCTGCGCTGGGCCGCACTGATGCGCGAGCATCTCGACGAACTGTCGCTGCTCGAGACGCTCGACGCCGGCAAGCCGATCGGCGACACGACGACGGTCGACGTGCCGGGCGCCGCGTATTGCGTCGAGTGGTTCGCCGAGGCGATCGACAAGGTCGGCGGCGAAGTCGCGCCGGCCGACCATCATCTCGTCGGCCTCGTCACGCGCGAGCCGGTCGGCGTGGTCGCGGCCGTCGTGCCGTGGAACTTCCCGATCCTGATGGCCGCATGGAAGTTCGGCCCGGCGCTCGCGGCCGGCAACAGCGTCGTGCTGAAACCGTCGGAGAAATCGCCGCTGACCGCGATCCGCGTCGCGCAGCTCGCGTACGAGGCCGGCATCCCGGCCGGCGTGTTCAACGTCGTGCCGGGCGCGGGCGAACCGGGCAAGCTGCTCGCGCTTCATCGCGACGTCGACTGCATCGCGTTCACCGGCTCCACGGCAGTCGGCAAGCTGATCATGCAGTACGCCGCGCAGTCGAACCTGAAGCGCGCATGGCTCGAACTCGGCGGCAAGTCGCCGAACATCGTGCTGCCCGATTGCCCGGATCTCGACCGCGCCGCGCAGGCCGCGGCCGGCGCGATCTTCTACAACATGGGCGAGATGTGCACGGCCGGCTCGCGCCTGCTCGTGCATCGCGACATCAAGGACGCGTTCATCGAGAAGCTGGTCGCGGCCGCGCGTGCGTACGTGCCGGGCAACCCGCTCGATCCGTCGGTATCGATGGGCGCGATCGTCGACGGCATCCAGCTCGAGCGCGTGCTCGGCTACATCGACGCCGGGCGCAAGGAGGGCACGCTCGTCACGGGCGGTGCGCGCGTGAAGGCGGAGACGGGCGGCTTCTACGTCGAGCCGACGGTGTTCGAGGTGAAGCCCGATGCGAAGATCGCGCGCGAGGAGATCTTCGGTCCCGTGCTGTCGGTGATCGTGTTCGACGATGTCGACGAGGCGGTGCGGATCGCGAACGATACCGAGTACGGGCTCGCGGCGGCGGTGTGGACGTCGGACCTGACGACCGCGCACGACGTGTCGCGCCGGCTGCGGGCGGGCACGGTGTGGGTGAACTGCTACGACGAAGGCGGCGACATGAACTTCCCGTTCGGCGGCTACAAGCAGTCGGGCAACGGCCGCGACAAGTCGCTGCATGCGCTCGAGAAGTACACCGAACTGAAGTCGACGCTGATCCGGCTTCGCTGACGCGGCCGGTGTGCGGGCGCGGTGCCGACGGGCGCCACGCCCGTGCTGCGCATGCGCGCGTCAGGCCGTGCGCAGCGCCGGGTGGAAGCCCGCGGCTTCGATGATCGACTGCACGCGTTCGGCGCCTTGCGCCGATTCGACCTTGACCGTCTTCGCGGCCACGTCGATGTCGAGCTTCGCAGCGGGGTCGGCTGCCGTCACGGCACGCGTGATGGCGTTGGCGCAGCCGCCGCAGGTCATGTCCTGGACTTCGAATTCCATCGTGTTCTCCTGGGTTGGGTGGCGATTCACAAACGTCGCCAGCATGAAGCTTGCCATGGTGGGAAGGTCAAGCGATTCGTCGCGTTCGGCATCGCGAAAGCTATTTGTAAAGCAGAAGTCAGACGAATCGTGATGCGCCGATGTACGTCAGTCGGAATTTTTCCCGATTGACGGTCGCGCATTGTCGGCGAAATCTGGCGGAGCCTTGCACGACAAGGTGCGTGTCGCGTCGACGACGCCCGATGCCCATGCCATCAGTAAGGGTACTTCGAGAGGGAAATGCGAATCGATCTTACTATCGGTTCCCCCTCGATATTTCATTTCGTTACCCATATGAATCGCTTCGCTTTCGGTTTCGCACTGGCCCTGCTGGGCGTATCGGCATCGTCCGCCTTCGCTGCCGACGACGTCGTCAACCTGACCCTGAAGGACCACAAGTTCTCGCCCGACGGCGTGACGATTCCGGCCGGCAAGAAGGTGAAGTTCGTCGTGAAGAATCTCGACGCGACGCCCGCGGAATTCGAAAGCGACGATTTCAAGGCAGAGAAGGTCGTGCCGGCCGGCAAGTCGGTCGAGATCCTCGTCGGGCCGCTGAAGGCCGGCACCTACGAGTTCCACGACGAGTATCACGAAGCGCAGTCGAAGACGCACCTGACCGTCAAGTAAGCGGATATCGCCATGCTGTCTACTGCCCTGATCGTCTTTCGTGAAGTGCTCGAGGCCGCGCTGGTGGTCTCGATCGTGATGGCCGCCACGAAGGGCGTGCCGCGGCGCGGCTGGTGGGTCGGCGGCGGGCTCGTCGGCGGCGTGATCGGCGCCGGCCTGATCGCCGCGTTCGCCGACGTGATCTCGCAGTGGGCATCCGGCATGGGGCAGGAAGTCTTCAACGCGGGCGTGATGTTCGTCGCGACGCTGATGCTCGCGTGGCATTGCATCTGGATGAGCCGCCACGGCCGCGAGATGGCGCTGCACATGGGCGAGGTCGGGCGGGCCGTCGCGGCCGGCAGCCGGCCGCTCACGGGGCTCGCGATCGTGGTCGGCGTCGCGGTATTGCGCGAAGGCTCCGAGGCCGTGCTGTTCCTGTACGGCATCGCGGCGGGCGATCCGGGACAGACGCCGCAGATGATCGTCGGCGGGCTGCTCGGCGTGCTGGGTGGCGCCGGGCTCGGCTATGCGATGTATGCGGGCCTGCTGCAGATTCCGCTCAAGCGCCTGTTTTCCGTCACCAATGCGCTGATCGTGCTGCTCGCGGCGGGGATGGCGAGCCAGTGCGTCGGCTTCCTGCTTGCCGCGGGCCTCGTGCCGTCGTGGGGCGACGCGGTCTGGGATACCTCGTGGCTGCTCAAGGAAACGAGCATCGTCGGCAAGGCGCTGCATACGTTGATCGGCTATACCGCGCGTCCGGCGGGGATCCAGATCGCCGCGTACCTGGTCACGCTGGTTGCGATCGTCGTGCTGGCGCGGCTCGTCGGCCGGCCGCGGACGGTCGTGCCGCCGCCGCGGCCCGTCGCCTGAGCGGGCGGGGCCGAATGCAAAAAGGGGCGTCGTGGACGCCCCTTGTTACTTGCGTTGACGGTTCGCGCTCCGTTCAGCGATGGCTGTCGATCCACGCGCGGGCCCATTCGAGCCCCGCTTCGCGCGCTTCGTCCTCGGTATCGAACACGCCGAGCACGCCTGACGCTTCGACGAGCCGGTTGTTCTGCGTGATCGTGCCGCTCGCCGCGAAGCGCTCGGGCTGCAGGATTTCGTCTTGCTGCAGGATCGAATGGCCCCAGATCTGGTAGCCGTGATAGGTCTGCGCTTCCATTATCGCGTCACCTCCGCGGAACGGCGGCTCGCGCCGACACGCAGCACGTTGCCGTCCGGCGTGTATTGCCGTGGGATATCGGAGAATTTGAGTGCGTGCGGCGTGTCGGGCACGGTCGGCTGCATCACGGTGAGCCGGCCCGGCGCGGGCTGCGCGACGGGGCGCGGTGCGGCCGGCGCATCGACCGTCGCGGCGGTCGGTCGATGCGGCGCGGCTTTCACGGCTTGTGCGACGCGGCGCTTGTGCGGCTTGACGGCGACCTTCGGCTGCACGCTCGCGTGCTTTTCCGCGGTCTTGTTGCCGGCGTGCGCGTCGGCGGCCGCGCGCGGGGGCGGCGTACGTGCCGCCGGCACGCGCGCCTCGGGCGGGTTCCAGACTTCGACGTAGTGCTCGGTCGCCCAGCCCGTCGACGCGAAGCTCAGCGCCAGCAATCCGCATCCAAACAGTCTTACCATGGTCTCTCCGTCAGTCTCGCCGGCGCGCCGGACTGCGCTGCGCCGATTGCTTACTCCACCGTCACCGACTTCGCGAGGTTGCGCGGCTTGTCGACGTCGGTGCCGCGCGCGCACGCGGTGTGATATGCGAGCAGCTGCAGCGGCACGACGTGCAGGATCGGCGACAGCTGGCCGTAGTGTTCCGGCATCCGGATCACGTGCAGGCCGTCGTCGTTGACGATCTGCGTGTCGGCATCCGCGAACACGTACAGCTCGCCGCCGCGCGCGCGCACTTCCTGCATGTTCGACTTCAGCTTCTCGAGCAGCGTGTCGTTCGGCGCGACCGTGACGACCGGCATCGCTTCCGTGACGAGCGCGAGCGGGCCGTGCTTCAGTTCGCCGGCCGGATAGGCCTCGGCGTGGATGTACGAGATTTCCTTCAGCTTCAGCGCGCCTTCGAGCGCGATCGGGTAGTGCAGCCCGCGGCCGAGGAACAGCGCGTTTTCCTTGCGCGCGAATTCCTCCGACCACGCGATGATCTGCGGCTCGAGGGCGAGCACGCTGTTCAGCGCGGCCGGCAGGTGGCGCAGCTCCTTCAGGAATTGCGCTTCCTGCGCGGCGTCGACGTGCCCGCGCAGCTTGCCGAGCGTCGCGGCCAGCACGAACAGCGCGACGAGCTGGGTCGTGAACGCCTTGGTCGACGCGACGCCGATCTCGGTGCCCGCGTGCGTCAGGAACTGCATCTCGGTGAGGCGCACCATCGCGCTCGTCGCGACGTTGCACACCGCGAGCGTATGCGTGTGGCCGAGAGACTGCGCGTGCTTGAGCGCGGCGAGCGTGTCGGCCGTCTCTCCCGACTGCGAGATCACCAGCACGAGCTGGCGCGGGTTCGGCACCGATTCGCGATAGCGGTATTCGCTCGCGATCTCGACCTGGGTCGGAATCTTCGCGATCGATTCGAGCCAGTACTTCGCGGTGAGGCCCGAGTAGTAGCTCGTGCCGCACGCGAGGATCAGCAGGCTGTCGATGTCCGCGAACGCGGCGGGCGCCGCGTCGCCGAACAGCGTTGCGTCGAATGCTTCGGTTTGCGGCACCGTGTCGCTGATCGCGCGCGGCTGCTCGAAGATTTCCTTCTGCATGAAGTGGCGATACGGGCCCAGCTCGACCGCGCCGCCGTATGCGCTGACCACGCGGATCTCGCGCTGCGCGAGCGCGCCGTGGCGGTCGACGATCTTCACGCCGTCGAGCGACAGCTCGCACATGTCGCCTTCCTCGAGGAACGTGAAATGGTCGGTGCTGCCGGCCAGCGCCAGTGCGTCGGAGGCGAGGAAGTTCTCGCCGTCGCCGTGGCCGACGACGAGCGGCGAACCCTGGCGCGCGCCGACGACGATGTGCGGCTGGTCCTTGTGGGTCACCGCGATCGCATACGCGCCGTGCAGCTGCTGCACGGCTTCGCGCACGGCCTCGAACAGGTCGCCGCGATACAGGCTGTGCACGAGGTGCGCGATCACTTCGGTGTCGGTCTGCGACACGAATTCGTAGCCCTTCGCGCGCAGCGCGTCGCGCAGCGTCTCGAAGTTCTCGATGATGCCGTTGTGCACCAGCGCGAGCGCGTTCGACGAGAAGATCGGGTGTGCGTTGTGCGTGACGGGCGCACCGTGCGTCGCCCAGCGCGTGTGCGCGACGCCGGTCGTGCCTGCGAGGTGCGATTCCTGCACCTGCGCGTCGAGATCGGCGACGCGCGCGACGCTGCGCGCGCGCTTCGGTGCGTCCGGCTCGAGCACGGCGACGCCGCACGAGTCGTAGCCACGGTATTCGAGGCGCCGCAATCCTTCGATCAGCACCGGAACGATATTACGCTGCGCAACTGCGCCGACAATGCCGCACATGAATGGTCAATCCTGTAAGTCGACGCGGGCGCCGTTCGGGCGCCCGCAAAAGGTTCAGCTCTTCTTCTTGACCGGTCGGACGTAGCCGCTTTTCGCGGTCTGCGTCTTCTCGTTCAATGCGAGGACGCCCTCGGCGACGTCCTTCCAGATCGTCGTGCCGGCCGCGATCGTCACGCCGCGGCCGACGCGCACCGGCGCGACGAGCTGCGTGTCCGAGCCGACGAATACGTCGTCCTCGATCACGGTGCGGAACTTGTTCGCGCCGTCGTAGTTGCAGGTGATCGTGCCGGCGCCGATGTTCACGCGCGCGCCGATGTCGGCGTCGCCGATGTAGGTCAGGTGGTTCGCCTTCGAACCGTGGCCGATCACCGCGTTCTTCACCTCGACGAAGTTGCCGACGTGCGCTTCGTCCGCGAGCTGCGCGCCCGGGCGCAGCCGCGCGTACGGGCCGATCACGGTGTGCGCGCCGAGTTCGGCGCCGTCGATGTGCGTGAACGCGTCGATGCGCGTGCCCGCGCCGATCGACGCGTTGCGGATCACGCAGTTCGCGCCGATCGTCACGTTGTCGGCGAGCGTCACGTTGCCTTCGAACACGCAGTTCACGTCGATCGACACGTCGCGGCCGCACCGGAGCGTGCCGCGCACGTCGAGGCGCGCCGGATCGGCGAGCGTGACGCCGTCGGCGAGCAGCGCATCGGCGACGTTGCGCTGATGGATGCGCTCGAGTTCCGCGAGCTGCGCCTTGCTGTTCACGCCGAGCGTTTCCCAGTCCTCGTCGGGCTGCGCCGTGACGATCTCGAAGCCGGCCTCGATCGCGAGTTCGACGACGTCGGTCAGGTAGTACTCGCCCTGCGCGTTCTCGTTCTTCAGCGCGCCGAGCCACATCGACAGCTGGGCCGTCGGCGTGACGATGATGCCGGTGTTGATCTCGGCGATCTTCAGTTGCTCGGGCGACGCATCCTTCTGCTCGACGATGCGCGTGACGAAGCCGGACGCGTCGCGCACGATGCGGCCGTAGCCGGTCGGATCGTCGAGCGTGACCGTCAGAATCCCGTAGCGGCCCTCGCGCGCGGCGTCGACCAGACGCCGCAGCGTCGACGCGTGGGTGAGCGGCACGTCGCCGTACAGCACCAGCGTCGGTTGCGCGGGATCGAGCAGCGGCAGCGCCTGGCGCACCGCGTGGCCGGTGCCGAGCTGCTCGGCCTGTACCGCGAACTGCACGTCGGGCGCGGCGACGGCGGCCTGGACCTGCTCGGCGCCATGACCGACGACGACGACGAGCCGCGACGGCTGCAGCGTGCGCGCGGTGGCGATGACGTGGGAGAGGAGCGGCCTGCCGGCCAGGGGATGGAGCACTTTCGGCAGCGCGGAACGCATGCGCTTGCCGGTGCCTGCCGCCAAAATCACGATATTCATGGCGCCAGCTTGTCAGAGGAGTTCGTAGCCGTCCATTTTAGCATGCGGCCCCTGGCATTCCGGGCCTGTCGCGACCGGGCGACAGTGCCGGAACAGGGCACGCTGCGCCCCGTTCCGGCGATGTTCGGACCCTGCTTACAGGTCGTCGAACTGGACAATCGAGATCGGTTTCGCGGCACCCGGCACGGCGGTGTCTTCGCCGGACGCGCACGGCTCCTCGTCGAACGCAATGTCGCCCTGCGGATCGGCTTCTCCGGTCGCGCGCAGCGACGCGAACGGGAACTGGGTCGTATCCATCAGGTGCGACGGCACGACGTTCGCGAGCGCGCTGAACATGTTGTCGACGCGGCCCGGAAAGCGCTTGTCCCATTCGCGGATCAGCGCCTTCATTTCCGCGCGCTTCAGGTTCGGCTGGCTGCCGCACAGGTTGCACGGGATGATCGGGAATTCGCGCAGCTCCGCGTATTTCTCGAGATCGGTTTCCTTCACGTACGCGAGCGGGCGGATCACGACGTTCCGGCCGTCGTCCGACTGCAGCTTCGGCGGCATCCCCTTCAGCTTGCCGCCGTAGAACATGTTGAGCAGCAAGGTTTGCAGGATGTCGTCGCGGTGGTGGCCGAGCGCGATCTTGGTCGCGCCGAGCTCGCCCGCCACGCGGTACAGGATCCCGCGGCGCAGCCGCGAGCACAGCGAGCAGGTCGTCTTGCCTTCGGGGACGAGCCGCTTGACGATGCTGTAGGTGTCCTGGTTCTCGATGTGGAACGGCACACCGACCTGCGTCAGGTACTCGGGCAGCACGTGCTCGGGGAAGCCCGGCTGCTTCTGGTCGAGGTTGACCGCGACGATGTCGAAGTCGATCGGCGCGCGTTCGCGCAGGCGCAGCAGCACGTCGAGCATCGCGTAGCTGTCCTTGCCGCCCGACAGGCACACCATCACCTTGTCGCCCTGCTCGATCATGTTGTAGTCGCCGATCGCCTGGCCGACCTGGCGCACGATCCGCTTGAACAGCTTGTTGTTCTCGTACGCTTCCTTCTGCTCGCGGCGCGTCAGCGCGCGGCGACCGGTGTCGGCGACGGTGGCTTCGATGGCGGCGCCATCGGCCGCCGTGTCATTCATGTGGGGGGCGTTCATGCGCGCTCCTCGTCCTTGATGCGAAAGACTTCGACGCCGACGGCGTCGCAGTCCGGATAGGCGTCCGGTTTCTCGGTACAGACGCGTACCGCGCGCACGCTGTCGTGCGCCAGCAGGTTCGCGGCGATCGCGTCGCACAGCGTTTCCTGCAGGTGGATGTGGCCGCGCGCCAGGCACTGCGCGACGCTCTGCTTCATCAGGTCGTAGTCGACGACTTCATGCAGCCGGTCGTCGACGGGGGTGGACAGCGCGAGCGGCACGAACAGGTCGATGTTGATGACGACGCGCTGCTCGCCGCGCTTCTCGTGTTCGAAGGCCCCGATGTTGATGTGCACCTCGTAGTCGCGCAGGTAGAGCCTGCGGCAGTCCGCGAGGCGGGGGTGCAGGAGAGCGGAAAACATGGTCGTCCCAGTCAAATTGGCGTGCGTGCACGCAAAGCGGCGCGGGCGGCGGCGGTCGGGCCGCGCGCTCCGCGCAGTTCAGTCATTCGGGCCGGCGGCGGGCGGCACCAGGTGCTCGCCGCCGTCGACGGTCAGCGTCGCGCCCGTGACGCCGGGCGCGCTCGCGAGATAGCAGGCCGCCGCCGCGATGTCGTTCGCGTGCGGCGCGTGGCCGCGCACGAGCGCCGCGACGCGCACCTTCGGCGCCAGCGCCAGCGCGAGCGCCGAGGTCGCGCGGTTCAGCGCGGCCTGCATCAGCGCGTGCGACAGCTGCGCCGGCGCCGGGTGAAACAGGGCCTGGTCCAGCACGTGGATCGCGCAGGCGCGCAGCGATTCGTCGTCGCGCGCGGCATCGGGCGTCGCGTCGGCGAGCGCGCGGGCCAGCGCGAGCGGCGCCGTCACGTTGCGCGCGAGCGCGCCGGCGAGCGACGCGCCATCCACGGTATGCGCGTCGTCGGTGCCGGCGCAAGCGCTCACGAACACCGCACAGGCGGGCCGGCCGAGTGCCGCGCCGCACGCGGCAACGAGCGCGGCCGCATCGGCTTCCAGGGCCAGATCGGCGTCGAGCACGGCCGCGCGGCGGCCCAGTGCGGCGACTTCGGCGACCAGCGCGTCGCCAGCCGCGCGCGGCGCGCCGGGGCTGCGCTGCAGCGCGACGTCCCAGCCGCGCTGCGCGAATCCGGTCGCGAGCGCACGGCCGAGCGACGCGGCGTCGGCCGCGCTGCCCAGCGCGCCCGCGACGAGCGCGATGCGCGGGGGCGACGTATCGGCTGAAACGGTCATTTACAATGCCGGGATGAACCCGAAAGCTCACGAACCCGCTAGTTTACCTGCTCCCGGCCCTGACGCGCTCGCGCAGTCCGAAACCCTCGCCGCGCAACTGCGCGACGAGATCGCGGCGGCCGGCGGCTGGCTGCCGTTCGACCGCTTCATGGAACGCGCGCTGTACGCGCCCGGCCTCGGCTATTACAGCGGCGGCGCGCGCAAGTTCGGGCGCCGCGCCGACGACGGCAGCGACTTCGTGACGGCCCCCGAGCTGTCGCCGCTGTTCGCGCAGACGCTCGCGAATCCCGTCGCCGACGCGCTCGCGGCGAGCGGCACGCGCCGCGTGATGGAATTCGGCGCGGGCACCGGCAAGCTCGCGGCCGGGCTGCTCGCGGCGCTCGATGCGCTCGGCGTCGAGCTCGACGAATACCTGATCGTCGACCTGTCCGGCGAACTGCGCGAACGGCAGCGCGACACGATCGCGGCGGCTGCGCCGGCGCTTGCGGGAAAAGTACGCTGGCTCGACGCGCTGCCCGAGCGCTTCGACGGCGTCGTGGTCGGCAACGAGGTGCTCGACGCGATGCCGGTGCGCCTCTTTGCGAAGGCGGGCGGCGCGTGGCGCGAGCGCGGCGTCGCGCTCGACGCGCGGCACGCGTTCGTGTTCGACGACCGGCCCGTGGGCGCGGCCGGCCTGCCGCCGGTGCTCGCGACGCTCGACGTCGACGACGGCTACGTGACCGAAACACATGAAGCCGCGCTGGCGTTCACGCGCACCGTGTGCACGATGCTCGGGCGCGGCGCGGTGCTGCTGGTCGACTACGGCTTCCCCGCGCACGAGTACTACCACCCGCAGCGCGACCGCGGCACGCTGATGTGCCACTACCGCCACCACGCGCACGACGACGCATTCCTTTACCCGGGCCTGCAGGACATCACCGCGCACGTCGAATTCACCGGCATCTACGACGCGGGCGTCGCGACCGGCGCGGACCTGCTCGGCTACACGTCGCAGGCGCGTTTCCTGTTGAACGCGGGCATCACCGACGCGCTCGCCGCGATCGATCCGTCCGACATCCACCAGTTCCTGCCGGCCGCGAACGCGGTGCAGAAGCTGATCTCGGAAGCCGAGATGGGCGAGCTGTTCAAGGTGATCGCGTTCTCGCGCGGCATCGACGGCACGCTCGACGCGTTCGCGCGCGGCGACCGCTCGCACGCGCTCTGACGGCGGAGACCGGGATGCTGCGCTGGTTCATGGCGTCGTTCGTTGCGGTGATGATCCTGACGCGCTGCTGGCCGTGGCTCGGCAAGTTCGGCATCGGGCGGATGCCGGGCGACGTCACGCTGACGCTCGGCGGGCGGCGTTATCCGTTCCCGTTCATGTCGACGCTGGTGCTGACGATGCTGGTGTCGCTGGTGGCGCGGCTGCTCTGAGCCGTGCCGAAGACGGCGCGTCGCGGTCCGGCCGCGGCGCGCACGTGACGGGTTCGGCGCGGGGTAGTTCGTGCATGACGGCTCGTGCATTGAAGCTCGCGCATCACAGCTCGATTTCGCCGAGGATCCGGTGCGCGAGCGCCTTCGCCTCGTCGAACGCCTCTTCCTCGCTCGGACTCGTCGTGTGGACGTCGTAGCGCACGTTCTCCGTCTCGTCGCCGTCGTCCCGGGCGAGGATCACGTAGCCCTGGAACTGTCCGTTGGCGGCGTGCTGCGTATGCGCCTTGGCCGTGTAGATGCCCTTCGTGAACGTGTTCGTGTCCATCGTGCCTCTCCCGCAATAGGACACTTCATCGTAGCACTGCGGCGCAGCATGTACAGCGCCGCATATCGGCGACCGATCAGCGCGCCGTCATCATCCCGTCACCCTTCGAGCAGCGCGACGACCTCGTCGAGCGTCGGCGCGTGCGCGCCCGTGTGCCGGCATGCGGCGGCGCCCGCCGCGAGCGCGAACGCGAGATGCTCGCGCCACGACCGCTGCGGCGCGGCCATCAGGCTGAACAGCATGCCGCCGATCGACGCGTCGCCGGCGCCGACGGTGTCGACCACCTCGACGCGCGGCGGGCTGGCCTCGAGCACGTCGCCGTCCGCGTACAGCGTCGCCGCCTGCGCGCCGCGTGTGACGAGCACGGCCGCGCGCGGATTCAGCGCGCGCACCGCCGCGACCGCGTCGGGGCCGTCGCCGCCGAACAGGTGGCGCAGGTCCTCGTCGGAGACCTTGATCAGGTCGGCGAGCGCGGCCATCGTCTCCAGCGTCGGCCGGTACGCGGCCGTCATCAGGTTCCGGTAGTTCGGATCGAAGCTGATCTTCACGCCGCGCGCGTGCAGGTCGGCCGCGAGCGCGACGAGCGTGCCCGCGAGCGGCTCGCGCACCAGGCTGATGCAGCCGAAGTGCGCCCATTTCACGTGAGCGGCCCAGCCGGCCGGCAGCCGCGCCGGGTCGAACGCGAGGTCCGCGCTCGCTTCGCCGATGAAGAAGTACGCGGGCGGCCGCGTCTCGTGGACGATCGCGAGCAGCGGCGCACGCGGGACCCGCTGCAGGAAGCGCAGGTCGAGCCCGGCGGCCTCGCTGGTGCGCCACAGCACGTCGGAGAAGCAGTCCTCGCCGATCGCGCCCGCGAGCGCGCTCGACAGGCCGAGCCGCGCGACCGCGCGCGCGACGTTCCAGCCGGCGCCGCCCGGCACCGAGGTCCACTGCGCGTCGCCTGCGCGCACCATGTCGGTCAGGATGTCGCCCGCCGACACGAAGGCCGGAAAGGTGCCGCCGCTCATTGCGTCGGCTCGCTGCGCGCCGCCCGCGCGAGGGTCGCGAGCACGTCGTAGCACGCGCCCATCGTGTGATAGTCGGTCTTGCCGGCCGGGCTTTTCTCGTCGCTGTACTTGCGGTTGTCGCAGGTGAGGATCCGATACCACGCGCCGTAGCGGTGATCGACGAAATGCGCCCAGCTGTAGCGCCAGATCTCGTCGTACCAATCCCAGAAACGCTCGCTGCCGGTGCGCGCGCCGAGCATCGCGGCCGCTGCGAAGGTCTCCGCCTGCACCCAGAAATACTTGTTGTGGTCGCAGATCGTGAAGTCGGGGCCGAAGCCGTAGCAGAGGCCGCCGTGATCGGCGTCCCATGCGTGCGTGAGCGCCGCGTCGAACAGCTCGGCCGCGCGCGGCACGAGCCAGTCGAGCGGGCGGTGCCGCTCCAGGATCAGGAGCAGCTTCGCCCATTCGGTCTGGTGCCCGGGCTGGAAGCCCCACGGACGGAAGATGTTCGAGCTGTCTTCCTTGTTGTAGTCCCAGTCGACCGACCAGTCCGCGTGGTAGTGCTCCCACACGAGGCCGCCCGACAGCGCGGCCTGGCGCTGCGTGATGTGGGTCGCGAGCTTTTCCGCGCGATCGAGGTAGGTGAGGTGGCCGGTCGCCTCGTATGCCGCGAGCAGCGCTTCCGTCATGTGCATGTTCGCGTTCTGGCCGCGGTACGACGACACGATCCAGTTCGGCGTCGCGTCGTCCGCGTAGAGGCCGGCGGCCGCATCCCAGAAGCGGTGTTCGGCGAGCTCGTAGGTCGACGCGATCAGCGCGCGCGCTTCGTCGATGCCGGCCATCGTCGCGTGCGCGGCGGCCAGCAGCACGAACGCGAGCCCGTAGCAATGGCGCGTGCCGTCGAGCGTCGCGTGCTTCGTGCCGTCGCGCCAGTCGAGCTCCCAGTCGTAGCCTTGCAGCGCCTCGTCCCAGTGCGCGTCGCGCAGGAAGCGCAGCCCGTGGCGCGCGTAGTCGAGATGGCGCGGATCGCCGAAATGCCGGTACGCCATCGCGTAGTTGAAGACGAACCGGCAACTGCTGACCAGATGCCGCGACGTGCGGTTGTAGACGCTGCCGTCGTCGCGGAAATAGTGGCGGAAGCCGCCCGTCGGGTCGAACGCGTTCGTCGCGTAGAACCGCAGCGTGTCCTCGACGTGCGACAGCAGGAACGACGGATCGCGGAAGCTCGCGACGAACGGTGCCGCTTGCGCGTGGTTGGCCGGCGTGGCCGTGCGGGATTGGGCCGGGGGCATGTTCATGATTCGGTGACCGTGGCGGTATCGAGCGCCGGTGAGCCGGCGGGCTGGCTGCTGGCCCGTACGATCAGCTCGACGGGCAGGGAGATCTCGGTGCGCTCGGGGGCTTCGGCGAGCAGCAGTTCGACGCCGCGGCGGCCGAGCGCTTCCTTGTCGACGGCGAGCGTCGTGAGCGGCGGGTTCGCGTGCGCGGCGGCCGGGATGTCGTCGAAGCCGACGATCGCGATGTCTTCCGGAATCCGCACGCCGCGCGCGAGGCACACGCGCTGCGCGGCCAGCGCGGCGGCGTCGTTGTACGCGAACACGGCGTCCGGGCGCGGGCCCGGCGCGTCGAGCAGCTGCTGCATCGCCCGCGCGGCGCCGGTGTCGGGGTCGAGCCCGGCGTCGATCGTCACTTCGTACGCGGGATCGAACAGCCGCCCGGCCTCGAAGAACGCGCGCCGGTAGCCGATCGCGCGCTGCGCGATGCTGTAGTGCGCGGCCGAGCCGCCGATGAACGCGATCCGCGAGCGGCCCATCGCGAGCAGGTGACGCATCGCGAGCGCCGCGCCCGTCGCGTTGTCGATGTTCACCGAGCGCAGGCCGGGCGCCCACAGGTCGATCAGCACGAGCGGCCGGCCGGTCGCGGCGAGCGCCTCGATCGTCTCGGGCTCGATGAAGCCGGCCACCGCGATCGCGTCGGGCGCGTGCGGGCGCATCTGGCGCAGCACGTCGTCGTTCGGGCCGACCGTGAGCAGCGTCGGCACGATGCCGCGCTCGCGGCACGCGTCCTCGACGCCGTGCAGCACGTGCGAGAAGAACGGGCTGGCGGGAAAGCGGTTGTGCTGGCGGTGCAGCAGGAAGGTGAGCCGGCGGATGCGCGGCCGCAACTGGGCCGGGTCGTAGCCGAGCCGCTGCGCGATCTCGACGATGCGCGCTCGCGTGGCTTCGGACAGGCCCGGCTGGTTTTTCAGCGCGCGGGAGACGGTGCCGATCGAGACCTCTGCCGCCCGCGCTACGTCGCGAATGGTGGTGCCCATCGTTCGGGATCCGGTTTGTTTAGGGTGACGGCGATTGTATAGTAAACGCGGCGCCTAATTCGGGCCGGATAACCGGGGAATACCCGGAAATAGCGGGTTTTTGCGAGCTAATCTGCGAAAACGCCGTTACTAAAAATACTAAACAAAACGCGGAAAAGGCAAGGTGATCACGCGGAATGTGGCGGTGCCGGCAGGTGGAGCGTCCGGCACGTTCCGCTGCCCGGCGTGAACGGAGCCGGCGGGGCGATCGGCCGGCGGTTGCCGGGGCGCGGCCCGGCCGGGTCGGCGCGGCACCGGCAACGTCGCTCGGGCG
The DNA here is from genome assembly GCF_003857805.1 of Burkholderia sp. Bp9099. Taxonomy (NCBI): domain Bacteria; kingdom Pseudomonadati; phylum Pseudomonadota; class Betaproteobacteria; order Burkholderiales; family Burkholderiaceae; genus Burkholderia; species Burkholderia sp. Bp9099. The sequence goes on along the minus strand of NZ_QTPU01000014.1, from coordinate 214,090 downwards.
GGTTGGCGACCTGCCTGCGACCGGCAACCGCCCGTCACTCAGCCTGCCGCCGCGAGTGGCGGCTCGCCGCGATCGCGCAGCGCCGCGCGGCCCGCGTCCAGATCGACGACCGCGAGCCCGCCCGGCTGCTGTTTCGCGCGTCGCTTCGCGAGCGCCGCGACCGATGCGATCTCGTCGCTGCCGTAGCGTATCGCGCCGTTCGCGCCGGCCGGCACGCCGACCACACCGATCGCCATCGTCACGAAGCCGAAGAACGCGGGGTTGCCGTAGCGGTCCTCGCCGCGCAGCCCGCCCGCCAGCCGGTCGGCCTGCGTGTAGAAGCGCTGCGCGCCGTCGTTGAAGCGCGCGATCGCGTCGGCCGCGCGCGCGTGCCAGTCGTCGCGCTGGAACAGCACGAGGAAATCGTCGCCGCCGACGTGTCCGAGAAAGTCGCGTTGCGGATCGCACACGCCGGCCAGCACCGTCGCCGCGAACTTCAGCACTTCGTCGCCTTGCCAGTAGCCGTACTGGTCGTTGAACGGCTTGAACTGGTTCAGGTCGACGTAGCACGCGTGGAAGCCGGCGTCGCGCGCCAGCAGGCGCTCGATATGCGCGCTGATCGGGATGTTGCCGGGCAGGAACGTCAGCGGATTCGCGTAGCGCGCGGCCTCGATGCGCATTTCGGTCACCGCGCGCACGAGGCTTTCGCCGGTGCCGAGCCCGACGTAGCGGCCGTGTTCGGTGATCACGAAGCCGTCCGCGAGGTAGCGCTGGTCGTGGCTCGCGAGCAGCATCGCGAGCTGCTCGACCGTCGTCGCGTTGTCGATCATCAGCGGCGCGTCGTTCGCGAACTGCAGGCACGGCTTCTTCCCGAACACCTCGCGGTGGTACGGCAGCGCGAAGCGGTCGATGAAGCCGCGCCGGTTCACGAGCGCGACCGGCTGGTCGCGTTCGACGAGCGCGACCGCGTGCAGCGCGGGCATCCGGTTGAACAGGTCGAGCACGTCGTTGTTGGTCGCGTCGCGCGGCAGCGCCGGCGCGGCGACGAGCATCTTCGCCGCGATCGTGCCGGCCGGCCGCACGGCGCGGGTCGCACCGGGAAACACCGCGATGTGCGGGGCGCGGATCGCGTCGCGCGCGGCCGGCGCGACGACCGGCGAGGGTTGCGCGTCCGGCCGCCCGAGCAGGAAGCCCTGCACGCAGCCGATGCCCATGTCGCGCACGACGAGCAGGTCGCACTCGTTCTCGATCCCTTCCGCGATCAGTTGCGCGCCGCTTGCCTGCGCGAAGTGCTGCATCGCCCTGACCGCCTCGAACTTGAGCGGATCGCGCGCGATGTCGTGGATGAAGAAGCGGTCGATCTTCACGACATCCGGGTGCAGGCGCAGCCACAGGTTCATGCTCGCGTTCGCGGTGCCGTAGTCGTCGAGCGCGAACTGGATGCCGGCGTCGCGCAGCGAGGCGACCGCCGGCCCGATGCGTGCGACGTCCGGCAGCGCGGTCTGCTCGGTCAGCTCGATCACGATGCGCTCGGCGCCGATCCGCGCGCGCACGAGCAGTTGCCGCGCGCGCTCGCGTTCGCGCGCGAGTTGCAGGATCGTGCCCGCGCTGAAGTTGAGGAACAGCTTGCCGTCGCAGCCGAGCGCCGCGAATGCGTCGAGGCAGGTGCGCGCGGCCGCCTGTTCGAGCGCGACGGTCGTGCCGTCGCGGGCGGCCTGCGCGAACAGTGCGGCCGGCGGCTCGAGGTCGGTGCCGCGCGGGCCGCGGATCAGGCCTTCGTAACCGACGACCGTGCCCGATCCGAGATCGACGATCGGCTGGAACACGGCCGCGAGCGCGCGTTCCGCGATCAGGTGGGTGGTGGGGGCAGCGGGCGAGTCGGGATGGGGCGCGGGCATGGAGGGGGGCGGCCGAGACGACGGGACGCCCGACTTTAACGGCAGTGCGTGCGGAGAATTGAATGAAGATTTCGTGACGCGATGCGCGTCGATGGTGCATGCGTCGCGGCGGGCTGCGCGGCGGGGAGGCGGGAGGCGGGAGGCGGGAGGCGGAAAGCGCGAAGCGAGAAGCGAGAAGCGAGAAGCGAGAAGCGAGAAGCGAGAGGCGAGAGGCGAGAGGCGAACACCCCAGCGCGGCCAGTCATGCCGGCCGCGCAGCCTCCCGCGTCAGCGCTTGCCCGCGCTCAGCGCACCGCGCCCGCGTGCGGCACCGGCCGCACCCGCGTCGCCGTCGCGCTCGCCGCTCGTGTCGCGCGCGCCCCAGCGTTGCGCGAGCGCCGCGCAGGCCATCAGCTGGATCTGGTGGAACAGCATCAGCGGCAGCACGATCGCGCCGACCGCCTGCGCGGAGAAGATCACCTTCGCCATCGGCACGCCGGCCGCGAGGCTCTTCTTCGACCCGCAGAAAATGATCGTGATCTGGTCGGCGCGGTTGAAGCCGAGCCGCTTGCTGACGAACGCGGTCAGCCCCAGCGCGATCACGAGCAGCACGACGTTGACGATCAGCAGGCCGCCGAGCGCGCGCGCCGGAATCTGGTGCCACAGCCCCTGGTTCACGGCCTCGCTGAACGCGACGTAGACGACGAGCAGGATCGAGCCCTGGTCGACGAAGCGCAGCACGCCGCGGTTGCGTTCGATCCAGCCGCCGATCACGGGCCGCAGCAGCTGGCCGGCGATGAACGGCACGAGCAGCTGCATCACGATGCTGCCGATGGTGCTCCACGGCGACGCGGCCGCGGCCGACTGCGACGTGATCATCAGCCCGACGAGCGCCGGCGTCACGAAGATCCCGAGCAGGCTCGACGCCGATGCCGCGCACACGGCGGCCGGCACGTTGCCCTTCGCGATCGACGTGAACGCGATCGACGACTGGACGGTCGACGGCAGCGTGCACAGGAACAGCACGCCGGCATACAGCGTCGGCGTGACGAGCGGCTGCAGCACGGGCTTCAGCGCGAGGCCGAGCAGCGGGAACAGCGCGAACGTGCTGAGCAGCACGACCGCATGCAGCCGCCAGTGGGTCGCGCCCGCGACGACGGCTTCTCGCGACAGCTTCGCGCCGTGCAGGAAGAACAGCAGGCCGACCGCGATGTTGGTCGCCCAATTGAACGCATGGGCGGCCGGGCCGCGGCACGGCAGCAGGCTCGCGAGCACGACGGTGCCGACGAGCGCGAGCGTGAAGTTGTCGGGAAGAAAACGGGGACGGGCCATCGGGGAACTCGATTCGGAAACGGCGGGCGCACATGTCGCGCGCGCGAAGCCGGTATTGTCCCGGTTGGTCATTCAATAAACAAATTCATTGTACGAATCCATTGATGAATCGATTGCATGATGCGGCTGCGCAACACGGCACGCCCGCGGCGGCCCGGCGACGTGCGAAGCGGCAGAAGAATGTTCTGTCGCGATCCCACCCTGAAGTGAAAAAACCTAGCAGTAACATGGTGTTACACCGATGCCCGCGACATAACACTTTTTGGCTCGACACCGTTTGGGACCGCTCATAAATTACTGCTGAAAGGCTTGCGTCGGCCGGAAACAGCCGGCGGCGAGCGGCAACAGGCACTGAATGATGACGGAACGGGTGAAACTGAAGGTCGGACGATGGGTGGCAGGCGTGCTCGGCGCGCTGCTGATGCCGCTCGCGCTCGCGCAACCGCCGCATGGTGGTCAGGCGTTCGGCGGCGGTCATGGCTTCGGTCACGGTTTCGGTGGCGGCGACATGCGCATGTACGGCCAGCCGGCCGGCAACGCGCAGGTATGGCGCCGGGCGCTGCCGCCGGGCGGCGCGCGTGCCGGCGGCGTGAACGGCTATGGTTCCCGCTGGGGCCTGCGTCCGACGCCGTCTTACGGGCATTACGCCGCGCAGAGCCCGTATCGTCCGATCAGCGCCGAGTCCCGCCAGATGCCGCGTCCGCCGGGCGGCGGCAACGTTCCGTTGCGGGCCGGCTCGATCCGCGCCGACGTCGCGCGCTACAACGAAGAGCGTGGCGGCCGTCCGATGCCGCCGCCCCGCGCGCAGGAAGAGCCTTCCCACTCGCCGTTTTTCTCCCCGTTCTACCGAAACTGAGCGCCCCGCGCGTTCGTTCCCCCGCCGGCTGTGATGCGAATTCGCCACAGTCGCGCATAGATTTCCGCTGATTTTCCCGTCGCATTGCGCTATCTTTCGCGCCCGGCACGCGCGCCCCTCGCGGCCGTCCCGTCGCGTGCCCGCACCGCGCGGGGCCGCTGCGGCGCGCCTGGCCATGTGCCGATTCCGCGAAGTTAATGCTGCCGCTATACCCGCAATAAGTGTGCGCAATTTTGACGGGACGCAGGTTCCGTAAAGATGGCTGCGCCCCATACGACGCAAGCAATCGGCTCCAAACAACAACGCTCGCGCCACTTATCGACATTCGACAAAACCCTGGAGATCCCATGAAAGCATTCGCTCGCCGTGCGTCGCGCACGTCCGTCAAGCTGATCGCCGCGGCCGCCTGCGTGGCCGCAACCGCACCCGTTCACGCGCAGTCGAGCGTCTCGCTCTACGGTCAGGTCGACGAATGGGTCGGCGCCACCAAGTTCCCGGGCGGCGATCGCGCATGGAACGTGTCGGGCGGCGGGATGTCGACGTCCTACTGGGGCCTGCACGGCGCCGAGGATCTCGGTGACGGCTACAAGGCGATCTTCACGCTGGAGAGCTTCTTCCGTGCGCAGAACGGCCAGTTCGGCCGCTTCCAGGGCGACACGTTCTTCGCGCGCAACGCATATGTCGGCGTCAGCTCGCCGTACGGCACGGTGACGGCGGGCCGCCTGACCACGCACCTGTTCCTGTCGACGATCCTGTTCAACCCGTTCTACGATTCGTACACCTTCTCGCCGATGGTGTACCACGTGTTCCTCGGCCTCGGCACGTTCCCGACCTATCCGAGCGACCAGGGCGCGGTCGGCGATTCGGGCTGGAACAACGCACTGTCCTACACGTCACCTTCGTTCGGGGGCCTGAATTTCGCGGCGATGTACGCGCTCGGCAACACGGCCGGCGACAACCGCTCGAAGAAGTGGAGCGCGCAGTTCAACTACGCGAACGGCCCGTTCGCGGCGACCGCTGTCTACCAGTACGTGAACTTCAACAACGGCCCGCAGGACCTGAGCTCGCTCGTGACCGGCATGAAGAGCCAGGGCATCGGGCTGGTCGGCGCGACCTACGACCTGAAATACGTGAAGCTGTTCGGCCAGTACATGTATACGAAGAACGACCAGGTCGCCGGCAGCTGGCACGTGAACACCGCGCAGGGCGGCGTGTCGGTGCCGCTCGGCGTCGGCAACGCAATGGCGTCGTACGCGTACTCGCGCGACGGCGGCGGCCTCGACCAGACGCGCCAGACCTGGGCCGTCGGCTACGACTATCCGTTGTCCAAGCGCACCGACGTCTACGCTGCGTACATGAACGACCACATCAGCGGCCTGTCGAGCGGCAATACGTTCGGCGCAGGCATCCGCGCGAAGTTCTGACGATTCGTCGGTTCGGACGCGCACACAACGCGCGTCGCATGTGCCGGCATTGCGCCCCGAAAAAACGGCGCCGCTATTCGCGGCGCCGTTTTGCCTTTGTTGACCTTTTTGTTTCCTCGCCTTTGTTACCCTATCTCGTAATTGCATAATTCCCAGGAATTGCGAGCTAGTTCGATGGATACCCTCGTCAGCATGAATGTGTTTCGCTACGTCGTCGAAGTGGGCAGCTTCGTCGGCGCGGCCGAGCGCATGCAGATGTCGGCCGCGATGGCGAGCAAGCACGTGATGCATCTCGAGCAGCAGCTCGGCGCGCGGCTGCTGCATCGCACGACACGACGTGTCGCGCCGACCGAGGCGGGACGCGAATACTATGAGCGCCTCGTGCAGGCGCTGTCGGAACTCGACGAAGCCGGACAGGCGGTCGGCGCCGCGAGCGTGGTGCCGCAGGGCCGCCTGCGCGTGACGTCGCTGTCCGCGTTCGGATTGCGGCACGTGATGCAGGCCGTCACCGATTATGCGGGTCGGTTCCCGGACGTGACCGTCGACGTGACGCTGTCCGATCGCGTGGTCGACCTGATCGAGGAAGGCTACGACGTCGCGGTGCGCGCGGCGCCGAACGGGCTGAAATCGTCGTCGCTGGTCGCGCGGCAGATCGCGACCGCGCACATCCTGCTGGTCGCGTCGCCCGAGTATCTCGACAAGCACGGCACGCCACAGACGATCGCCGATCTCGCGCATCACAACTACCTGCGTCGCGATTCGAATTCGACGATGCTCGATTCGCTGGTGATCGACGCGGCCGCCGCGTCGCGCGTGAACCTGAACGGCAACCTGATCGTGAACCATCTCGAGGGGCTGCGCGCAGCCGTGCTCGCGGGCGCGGGCATCGCGCTGCTCGGCACCGAGGTGGTCGGCGACGACATCGAATCCGGCCGGCTCGTGCCGGTGCTGCTCGACGCCGTGCCGCCGCACGAGGCGCCGATCTATGCGGTGTACGCGAGCCGTCGCCACGTGTCCGCGAAGGTGCGCTCGTTCGTCGACTTCCTCGCGGCACGGTTCGAAGGGCAGTCGCTGTGCCCGTCGATCGAGTCGCGCCTGCGCGTGCTGCCGATCACGCGGATCAAGCGCGCGGGCTGACCGGCGCCGGCCGCCCGCGTGGCGGACATGAAAAAAGCGCGAGCCGTTGCGGTTCGCGCTTTTTTGTTTGGTCCGACGTCGTGCGCGCCGGTGGCGCAACCCGCCGCCCGCGTCAGCGCGCGATGCCGAGTCGTGCCTTCGCGTCGTCGTACTCGCGCTTCAGGCGCTCGACGAGTGCGCCGACGCTCGGCAGGTCGTCCATCAGGCCGACGCCCTGGCCGGCACCCCAGATGTCCTTCCACGCCTTCGCCTTGTCGCCGCCGAAATTCATCTTCGACTTGTCCGATTCCGGCAGTGCGTCCGGATCGAGGCCGGCCTTCTCGATGCTCTCGCGGATGTAGTTGCCGTGCACGCCGGTGAAGAGGTTCGTGTAGACGATGTCGGACGATTTCGCGTTGAGGATCGCGTGCTTGTAGTCCTCGACCGCGTGCGCTTCCTGCGTCGCGATGAAGCGCGTGCCCATGTACGCGAAGTCGGCGCCCATCGCCTGCGCGGCGAGGATCGAGCCGCCGTTGGCGATCGCGCCGGACAGCACGATCGGGCCGTCGAACATCTTGCGCACTTCGCCCACGAGCGCAAACGGCGACGTCGTGCCCGCATGGCCGCCGGCGCCGGCCGCGACGAGGATCAGTCCGTCGACTCCCGCTTCGAGCGCCTTCTGCGCGTGGCGCAGGTTGATCACGTCGTGCAGCACGATGCCGCCGTAGCTGTGCACCGCGTCGACGATCTCGCGCGCCGGCGCGCGCAGGCTCGTGATGAAGATCGGCACCTTGTGCTCGACGCACACGCGCACGTCGTGCTCGAGCCGGACGTTCGACTGATGGACGATCTGGTTGACCGCGATCGGGCCGATCACCGCGTCCGGGTGCTTCGCCTTGTGGTCGGCTAGTTCGGACTGGATCTGCGTGAGCCATTCGTCGAGCAGTTCGGCCGGACGGGCGTTGAGCGCGGGGAAGGATCCGACGATACCCGCCTTGCATTGCGCGAGCACGAGTTCGGGGTAGCTGACGATGAACATGGGCGACGCGATGACGGGCAGCGTCAGGTTCTGCAGGACGGCGGGCAATGCCATGTGATGTCTCCAGTCTCGAGGGGCGGCCGGGCCCGGCGCGGGTCGCGCCGACGCCGGCATGCATGCTTGGCGGTCGAACGGTGCTTCGAGTGTAGCGGTACAGCCGCGCGTTCATATTAATACGAACGGTCGTGCGATTCTACGCGAGCTTAACAAACCGCGCGGCGTGGCGACAATCGAGTGAGTGTTCTCTTTCTACGCGTTCGGGCATCTGGCGCGCGCAGCAGCCGGCCGGGCGCTCCTACAATATCCGCCATAACAAACCAACGAGAAACAAACCATGTCGTTTGAGGCGTTTGCTCCGTTTCGCGTGACGGTGCAGGACACCGACATCTTCGGTGTCAAAGGAGGCGCGGGGCCGCCGCTTCTGCTGCTGCACGGCCACCCGCAGACCCACATGATCTGGCATCGCGTCGCCGCGACGCTGGCGAATCACTTCACGGTGATCGCGACCGACCTGCGCGGCTATGGCGCGTCGGGCAAGCCGCCGAGCGACGCGCGGCACGCGCCGTATTCGAAACGCGCGATGGCGGCCGACCAGGTCGCCGTGATGCGCCATTTCGGTTTCGAGCAATTCCATGTGTGCGCGCACGATCGCGGCGCGCGCGTCGCGCACCGCCTCGCGCTCGATCATCCGGCGGCCGTCGAGCGGATGATGCTGCTCGACATCGCGCCGACGCTCGCGATGTACGAGCAGACCGACCGTGCGTTCGCGACCGCGTATTTCCACTGGTTCTTCCTGATCCAGCCGGCTCCGCTGCCCGAAACGCTGATCGAAGGGCGCACCGATGCGTACATCGAGCGCGTGATGGGCAACCGCTCGGCCGGGCTCGCGCCGTTCGCGCCGGAGGCGCTCGCCGCGTATCGCGCCGCGCTCGCGCAGCCGGGCGCCGTACACGCGATGTGCGAGGACTACCGCGCGTCGGCGACGATCGATCTCGAACACGACCGCGCGGATCTCGAGCGCGGCAACAAGGTCGCGTGCCCGCTGCGCGTGCTGTGGGGCGAGCACGGGATCGTCGGCCGCTGCTTCGATCCGCTCGACGAATGGCGGCGCGTCGCGCGCGACGTCAGCGGCCGCTCGCTCGATTGCGGGCACTACATTCCGGAAGAGGCGCCCGTCGCGCTGATCGACGAGCTGCTCGCGTTCTTCGAAGCGCGCGACGCGGCCGCGTGAGCGGGGCCGGCCGCGGCCGGTCGCGCGGCGCTTGCTGCGCGTCGACGGTCAGCGTTCGAGGATCAGCGGCGCGCGACGTCGTCTTCGACCAGCGGCGGCAGGCGGCGCGGCACGGGCGTCGATTTCACGATCGCCGTGCTCGTTTCCGCGCGCTCCGTCACCTTCGACAGGATGTCGTCGAGGTGCTCGATCGTGCGCAGGTAGAGCCGGCAGATGAAGCAGTCCTCGCCGGTCACCTTGTCGCATTCGACGAATTCCGGAATCCGCCGCAACACCTCCTCGACCAGATGCAGCTGTCCCGGCAGCGGCTTCACGCGGACGATCGCCTGCAGCGTGTAGCCGAGCGCGCGCGGATCGAGCTCGACGGTGAAGCCCGCGATCACGCCCTGCGCCTCGAGCCGCCGCACGCGATCGGCGGTCGCGGGCGCCGACAGCCCGATCTGTCGCGCCAGCTCGCTGGTGGCGATGCGCGCATCCTCGGCGAGCGCCGCGAGGATCGCGCGGTCGGTCGCGTCCAGCGACGCGACGGCGGGCGGGGAAAGGCGTTTCGACATGATCGCTTTGCTTTCGAAGGTGAATCGGTCGTTTCGCTTCAGTTTAGCCGTGGATGCACGGAAAGCAAGTTTCTAGAATCGAAGTCATCTTCTCTCGCCAAACGGAGTCCATGATGGCCTCGAACGAAATCCGCCGCGGTGCCGCCGAGATGATCGTCGCGATGCTGATGTCCGGCACGATCGGCTGGCTCGTGATGTCGTCGCAGCAACCGCTCACCAACGTCGTGTTCTTCCGCTGCCTGTTCGGCGCCGCGACGCTCGCGATCGTCTGCGCGGCGCTCGGCTTGCTGCGCCGCGCGCTGTTCTCGCCGCGCATGCTCGCGCTCGCGACGCTCGGCAGCGTCGCGATCGTCGCGAACTGGCTGCTGCTGTTCGCCGCGTATTCGCGTGCGTCGATCTCGATGGCGACCGCCGTCTACAACACGCAGCCGTTCATGCTCGTCGCACTCGGCGCGCTCGTGTTCCGCGAACGGATCAGCGCGTCGACGATCGCGTGGCTCGCGCTCGCGTTCATCGGGCTCGTCTGCGTGGTGCGGGTCGAGCCGGCCGTGCTCGCGGTGCCCGGCGAATATCTCGAAGGCGTCGCGCTGTCGCTCGGCGCGGCGTTCCTGTACGCGGTGTCGTCGATCGTCACGAAGCACCTGAAGGGCACGCCGCCGCACCTGCTGGCACTGCTGCAGGCCGGCCTCGGCATCGTGCTGCTCGCGCCGTTCGCGCACTTCGACACGCTGCCGGCGACGGCCGCGCAGTGGCTCGATCTCGTCGTGCTCGGCGTCGTCAACACCGGCCTGATGTACGTGCTGCTGTACGGCGCGATCCAGAAGCTGCCGGTCGCGATGACGGGCGCGCTGTCGTTCGTCTATCCGGTCGTCGCGATCATCGTCGATCGCATCGCGTTCGGGCAGACGCTCGCGTGGACGCAGGTGCTCGGCGCGCTGCTGATCCTGCTCGCGGCGGCCGGCGTGAACCTCGGCTGGCGCATCGTGCCCGCGCGTCGCGCGGCGGTCGGCAACTGAAACGGTCGTGCGATTCGACTTGCCGCTACGGCCTGCCGCCAGGCCCGTCGGCGTCGCCTCCGGGCACGCGGATTGCGCGCCAGACAGGCCGTAAGGAGTTGTAGGGAAACACCCGATGCGACGCTGCAGCGTCGCTCGTATGATGCGGCTGTGACGTTGATCACGTTCACAGGATTCCGATCTCATGCCGTTCGCCAAGCAGGCCGAACGGCATTTTTTTATGCGCCGCTCCGTGCGAGCAGGCGCCGCCGCGCGTCGAGCCGCGCGAGCAACTCGCGTCTCGCGTCGTCGTCCGACGCGCGCCATCCCTTGATCTCGTCACGCGTGCGCAGGCAGCCCGCGCACCAGTCGGTGCGCGGATCGATCCTGCAGACGTCGGTGCACGGCGAGGCGACCGTGCCGACCGGTACCGGCGCGTCGCTCATGCGTCGTTACGCAATGCGACGTCGGCGACCGGCGCACCCGTCAGCGCGACGAGTTCCTGCGGCGACAGGTTGAACACCGCGTGCGGATGGCCGGCGGCGGCCCACAGGCTGTCGAGCTCGAGCAGGTCGGCGTCGATCAGCGTGACCGGTTCGACGAGATGGCCGATCGGGCACACGCCGCCGATCGCGTAGCCGGTATGGTCGCGCACGAACTTCGCATCGGCGCGGCCGACCGCGCCGACCTGGGCGGCGACCTTCTTCTCGTCGACGCGATTCACGCCGCTCGCGACGACGAGCACCGGCAGGCCGTCGGATTCGCGGCGAAACAGGATCGACTTCGCGATCTGCGCGACCGAGCAGCCGAGCCCGGCCGCGGCTTCGGCGGAGGTCTTGCCGGTTTCGGCGAGCATCACGATCCCTTTCGCATGCCCGCGTTCGCGCAGCAGCAGCGCGACGCGTCGCGCGGAATCGGGGAGAGAGTCGAATGAAGCGGGTGTCGTCATGGGGAGTCCGGTGAGTGTCGGGGTCACGCGCAGCTCGGCGCGTCGGCCGCGCTCTGCGCCTTGGCGAGCAGCGCGCGACCGGCGCGCGACACGTTCGCGCGGCCGATCGCGTTCGAGATGAAGTCGCCGGCGGCGACCACCTGCGCGAGATCGATGCCGGTGTCGATGCCGAGGCCCTGCATCAGGTACAGCACGTCCTCGGTCGCGACGTTGCCGGTCGCGCCCTTCGCGTACGGGCAGCCGCCGAGGCCGGCGACCGACGCGTGGAAGATCTCGATCCCCTCGAGCAGCGCCGCGTAGATGTTCGCGAGCGCCTGGCCGTAGGTGTCGTGGAAGTGGCCCGACAGCCGTTCGCGCGGGAACACGCGCGTGACGGCCGACAGCACTTCGCGCGTGCGCTTCGGCGTGCCGACGCCGATGGTGTCGGCGATGTCGATCTCGTCGCAGCCGAGCGCGGCGAAGCGTTCGACGACGTCGACGACCGACGCGACCGGCACCTCGCCCTGGTACGGGCAGCCGAGCGTGCACGACACGCTGCCGCGCAGCCGCAGGCCGGCATCCTTCGCGGCCTTCGCGACCGGCTCGAAGCGCGCGATGCTCTCCGCGATGCTGCAGTTGATGTTGCGCTGCGAGAATGCCTCGCTCGCCGCGCCGAAGATCACCACTTCGTCGGCGCGTGCGGCGAGCGCGTTCTCGAAGCCTTTCAGGTTCGGCGTGAGCACCGAATACACGGTGCCCGGGCGGCGCTCGATGCCGGCCATCACGTCGGCGCCGTCGGCCATCTGCGGCACCCATTTCGGCGACACGAACGATGCGGCCTCGATATTGCGGAAGCCGGCGCGCGACAGCCGGTCGACGAGCGCGATCTTCACGTCGGTCGGTACGAAGGTCTTTTCGTTCTGCAGCCCGTCGCGCGGGCCGACTTCGACGATCTTGACGGCGGTGGGGAACGTCATGGTTGTCTCCGGTCTCGTATAGGTGGAATTCAGTAGCCGCGCGCGTAGTCGACGATGCCGCCGACGCGCTCGCCGCGCTCGAGCGCGCGGATCTTGCCGGCGATCTGCTCGACGGCTTCGTCGCGCAGCGTCTCGGCCGAGCTGTGCGGCGTGATCGTGATGCGCGGCGCGTGCCAGAACGGGTGGTCGACCGGCAGCGGCTCGTGCTGGAACACGTCGAGCGTCGCGGCGGCGACCTGGCCGCTCGCGAGCGCGTCGAGCAGGTCGGCTTCGACGAGATGCGCGCCGCGTGCGACGTTCACCAGGTATGCGCCCGGCGCCAGCTTCGCGAAGGTCCGCGCCGACAGGATCCCGTCGGTATCGTGCGTGCTCGGCAGCAGGTTGACGAGCACCTTCGCGCCGTCGACGCACGCGTCGAACGCGTCGTCGCCCGCGAAGGTCGCGACGCCGTCGAGCCGTTTCGGGCTACGGCTGTAGCCGCGCACCGGCAGGCCGAGCGCGGCGAGCGCCTGCGCGACCTGCGCGCCGAGCACGCCGAGGCCGAGCACCGCGACGGTGAAGCTCGCGCGCGGATGCGGCTCCAGCACCTGCCAGCGGCGCTCGCGCTGCAACGCGTCGTATTCGTCGAAGCGGCGCAGGTAGCGCAGCACCGCGTGCGTCACGTATTCGATCATCTGCCGCGCCATGCCCGAATCCTCGAGGCGCACCAGCGGCACGTCGCGCGGCAGCGTGCCGGGATGCGCGCGATCGAGCGCGAGCAGCGCATCGACGCCCGCGCCGAGGTTGAAGATCGCGCGCAGGCCGTCGCGCGGCGCGAACAGCTCGCGCGGCGCGCGCCACACGAGCGCGTAGTCGGCGGCAGCCGTGTCGCCCGGCTGCCACGCGCGCAGCTCGGCCTCGGGCAGCGCCTGCGCGATCGCGTCGTGCCAGGCGCCGGCTTCCTGGTGCGGCGAGTAGAACAGGATCTTCATGCGCTTACTTCGCGAACAGCTGGCCGATGTCGGCGAACGCCTTGAACTCGAGCGCGTTGCCGCACGGATCGAGGAAGAACATCGTCGCCTGCTCGCCGACCTCGCCCTTGAAGCGGATATGCGGCTCGATCACGAAGCGCGTATGCGCGGCCTTCAGTTTGTCGGCGAGCGCATGCCATTCGTCCATCGACAGCACGACGCCGAAATGGCGCACGGGCACGTCGTCGCCGTCGACCGGGTTCACCGCGCTTTTGCCGGTTTCGTCCGGCGCGAGGTGCGCGACGAGCTGATGGCCGAAGAAGTCGAAGTCGACCCAGTGTTCCGAGCTGCGGCCCTCGGGGCAGCCGAGCAGGCCGCCGTAGAACGCGCGCGCGCCGGCGAGGCTCGACACGGGGAAGGCGAGATGGAACGGGCGCAGCGCGCCGGCGGGCGTAGCGGACATCGGGCGTCTCCTGTCGATCGGAACCGGCGCGGGGAGCCCGGTTCGATCCGATGCAAGGCAAGCGGGAAGCCCACATTCTACGGTTTCGCGGCGCATTGCGCCGCCGCGAGGCCGCCGGCCCGCACCGCGAGGCCCGCGCCGGCGGTCGCCCGGCTACCGTCCCGCGCAAAAGCAAAGCACAAAATATTGGTTCGGCCGCCGCGCACGCCACGCCACAATCGAACCTCGTCTCCAAGCAAAGCAAGCGAGGGCAATCATGCGCGCATGCAGCAAATCGGCGTGGCCGCCGCGGCTCGTGACCGTTCCGGGCCTGCACGGCAGCGAAGGCGCCCACTGGCAGACCTGGCTGGAGCGGCAGTTCCCGCGTGCGCTGCGGGTCGAGCAGGCCGACTGGGACGCCCCCGATCTCGCGCGCTGGGCGCAGTCCGTGCGCGTGCTGCTCGAACGCGAGCGCGGCCCGTTCGTGCTGGCCGCGCACAGCTTCGGCTGCCTCGCGGCCGCGCATGCGCTCGCGCAATGGCCGCAGGAGGCCGACGTCGCGGGCGTGCTGCTCGTCGCGCCCGCCAGTCCGAAGAAATTCACGTTCGCGGGGCCGTTCGACGCGCGCCGGCTCGCGGTGCCGTCGATCGTGATCGGCAGCGAAACCGACCCGTGGATGCCGCTCGCCGATGCGCGCACGCTCGCGCAGCGGCTCGGCAGCGCATTCGTGAACCTCGGCGACGCGGGGCACATCAACACCGCGGCCGGCTTCGGGCCGTGGCCGCGCGCGAAGTACTTCATCGACACGCTGGTGCACTGCGCGGCGCCGCTGCGCTTTCGCGACGCGGACGACGGCTTCGACGTCGCGCCCGTCGAGCGCGCGCTCGCGCACGCGATCTGAGATTCGACGGCACGCGCCGCGCGGCCGACGCCGCGCGCCGTCGTGCCGCCGCGCTTACGGCGCGGAGACCGGGCGCACCGCGGCCGGATCCGAGTAGCTCGACCGGCCGTTCTCGACGTGGCCCGCGAAGCGGCGCGAGAACGTGCCGTTCACGCCGTCGCTCACCGTCACGTCATACCAGTGGTGGCTCGACGCGAGCGCCCATTGCTCGACGCGTTCGTCGCCGCCGTGCAGGGTCACCTGGCGCGCGGGCGTGCCGTACGCGTTGTCGGTCAGCGTCAGCGTCACGTGACCGCTGCCGTGGTTGCGCAGCTTCAGGTACAGGTTGCCGTTCGCGATGTCGTAGCCGGCTTTCACCTCCGGCTGCGCCTGGTTGCGCCGGCGCGCCGTCGCGGCCGACACGTTGCCCGCGAACATCCGCACGAAGCCGTTCGGCCCGTACACCGAGAACGCATACGCGCCGTTCGTCTCCGTCACGTCGAAGTCCGCGTGCAGCACGCGGCGCGCGCCGACCGTGTAGCGCCACGGGCCGTCGGTGCGGTTGGTCGCGTACACCTGGAAGTGCGCGCCCTGGTTGCCGCGGTTCGCGAACTCGATGCGCAGCGTGTTGCCGCCGTAGAGGCTCGCGTTCACGTGCAGTTCGTACGGCAGCGCGCGCGCCGGGCGCACGCCGGGTTCCTGCGGGTCGATCGGCGACGGCGTCGCGGGCACGCTCGGCGCGGGTTGCGACGTGCATTGCTGGTCGGCGATCGAGCGGTACTGGCTCGTATCGGGCAGCGTCGGGAACGTCGCGTCGGACGAGCGGAAGTCGAACGCGGCGGTCAGATCGCCGCAGACGGTCCGGCGCCACGGCGTGATGTTCGGCTCGTCGACGCCGAAGCGCTCGCCGATGAAGCGGATCACCGACGTGTGGTCGAATACCTGTGAGCACACGAAGCCGCCCTTCGACCACGGCGACACGACCGTCATCGGCACGCGCGGCCCGAGGCCGTACGGCAGCCCGTCGGCCGTGTAGCTGCCGCCGCGGCCGGGATTCACGACCGTATGCAGCTCGCCGTCGGTGGTCACGGTCGATGCGCCCTGCGCGGCCGAGGTCGGCGGCTGCGGCGGCACGACGTGATCGAAGAAGCCGTCGTTTTCGTCGTACATGATGAACAGCACCGTCTTCGCCCACACGTCCGGGTTCGACGTCAGCGCGTCGAGGATCTGCGACGTGTAGTTCGCGCCGTACGCCGGCGTGTATTTCGGATGCTCGGAGAACACGGCGGGCGGCAGCAGCCACGACACCTGCGGCAGCCGGTCGTTGATCACGTCGTCCTTCAGGTTGTCGAGCGTGCGCACCGTCTGCGCGCGCTGGTACAGCGACGAGCCCGGCTTCGCGTTGATGAAGTTCGTGAAGTTCTGCAGGATGTTCGTGCCGTAGTTGCCGTTGTACGGATCGGCCCACGTGAGCCCCTGCTGGTAGATCTGCCACGACACGCCGCGCGCCTCGAGCCGTTCGGGGAAGGTCGTCCACGACAGCAGCTGGTACGCGGGCGGCAGGTCGCCGTCGACGTAGTCGGCGTTGTCGAGCAACGGGCCGCCGAACTTGCCGGTCGGGTCGACCGTGCCCGTCATCAGGTACGAACGGTTCGGATGCGTCGGCCCCGGCAGCGAGCAGAAGTAGTTGTCGCACACGGTGAACGCATCGGCGAGCGCGTAATGGAACGGGATGTCCTCGCGCACGTGATAGCCCATCGTCATGTCGGTCTTGTTCGCGGGCCACTGGTCGTAGCGGCCGCCGTCGATCGCCGCGTGGGTCTTCGCCCACGAGTGGTCGAGCGCGCCCAGGCACTGCGCGCTGGTCGTCTTCGTGTCGAGCCGGAACGGCAGCACGGGCTTCGCCGGGTCTTCCTTCGACGGCTGGTACCACACCGGCTTGCCGTTCGGCAGCGGAATCGGGAAGCGGTCGTTGTAGCCGCGCACGCCGCGCAGGTGTCCGAAGTAATGGTCGAACGAGCGGTTCTCCTGCATGAACACGACGATGTGCTGGACATCGCGGATCGTGCCGGTGCCGCGCGCGGCCGGAATCGCGAGCGCGCGGCGGATCGATTCGGGGAACGCGTTGAGCGCGACGGCCGCGCCCGCCGACTGTGCGACGGTATGCAGGAAACGGCGGCGGCTGGATGACGTCATGTTATTTCACCTCGGTTCTGCGATCGGGGACTGGGGACACCAACAGGAACGGCGGGATCAGTGCGGCGACGACGCGGCGATGGCGGACGCGCCCGCGTTCGTCGCGGGCTTCGCGTCGTCGTCATCGTCGGGCGGGTAGTGGACGACGGGCGGCGCGAGCGGCGCGGCATCGGACGCGGCGGCTTTCGCGCCCGAGCCGCTGTTGAACGCGCTCGCGGCGCCGGACGATGCGCCGGCCTGTTGCGAGGCGTCGGTCGCGTGCGCGTCGTGCGGCGCGTCGTCGCTGCAGGCGGCGGCGAATGCGGCGGCACATAGAACGACGACGAGGGCAACACGACGCATCACTTCTCTCCTGGCAGGCGGATCGGGAAACGTTTTCGAGTATGCCCGTGCGATGCGACGATTCGGTGAATCGTTTGCGACCGGCGCGTGATCGCGAACGGCTTTCGTGATGCTGACCGTATGCTTTCACGGCGGCGGAGCCGGGTCGACCCGCCGAATTTTCATGGCGGATGTAGTGGCCGCGCGCATTTACACGCGCGTGCAACGCGACGAACCATGCACGCGATGCGACGTGTCGTGCACGGCGTTGCGGACGCCTTTGGCCAGCGTCGGTCGATGTGTCGCCCGCGCCACTGCCGAATGCGTGTTTTTTACCGCATCGACAGCCGACGGTCAGCCACGCGCCAGCGTAGCGGCACGCACGTGACAGGAGCGGTAACCGATACCTGCGTGCGGTCCGTTCGCAACGCATGAACGCAATCTGCCCGGCGCAGGCGAAGACCCGTGTCGGCTTGCGGCACCGGAATTGCTCGCAGCGCCGATGCACGCGCTGTCCCGCGCGGCCAACCGGGCACGGGCGGCGTATCCGCATCCATCAACCAGGGAGCGAGCAGAAGCCATGTCAAGCGATCGACCCATCCCCCCGTCCACCGAGCCCGCGAGCGATGCTGCCCCGTCGCCGCTCGCGGCCGGCCATGCGGCGTCGCCGCCGTTACCGCACGATACGCCCTCCAGCGCCGCACGGCGCCGCTTTCTGCAATCGGCGGCGGCCGCGACCGTCGGCGCCGCATCGCACGTTCATCCGCAGCAGCCGCACACGACATTCACGCCTGCGGCGACACATCGCGATATGGTCCCGGCGCAGCCCGTGCGGCTCGACATCAACGGGCGCGAATACACGCTGCAGCTCGAACCGCGCGTCACGCTGCTCGACGCGCTGCGCGAATACGCGGGCCTCACCGGCACGAAGAAGGGCTGCGACCGCGGGCAATGCGGCGCGTGCACGGTGCTCGTCGACGGGCGGCGCATCAACGCGTGCCTGACGCTCGCGGTGATGCACGAAGGCGAGCGGATCACGACCGTCGAGGGGCTCGCGCGCGGCGGCGTGCTGAGCCCGATGCAGCGTGCGTTCGTCGATCACGATGCATTCCAGTGCGGCTACTGCACGCCCGGCCAGCTGTGTTCTGCGACCGCGCTGCTCGACGAGTTTTCGGCGGGCGCGGCGAGCGCCGTCACCGACGACGTGCGACGCCGGCCCGCACAACTGTCGGACGACGAGATCCGCGAGCGCATGAGCGGCAATCTGTGCCGCTGCGGTGCGTACCCGAACATCGTCGCCGCCGTGCGCGCCGCGCACGCGGCGAACGGCTAGCGCGGGAGGACCCGGCCATGGAAGCGATCTCCTACGAACGGGCAACCGACGTCGCGGGCGCCGTGCGGGCGGCGCAGCGGCCGGGCGCGGCCTTCATCGGCGGCGGCACGAACCTGCTGGACCTGATGAAGGGCGGCGTCGCGCGGCCCGTCACGCTCATCGACATCACGCGTATCGCGGGCCTCGATACGGTCGACGCGTTGCCGGATGGCGGACTGCGAATCGGTGCGCTCATGCGCAACAGCGATGCGGCCGCTCATCCGCGTATCCGCGCGGACTATCCGCTGCTGTCGCAGGCGCTGCTCGCCGGCGCGTCCGCGCAATTGCGCAACATGGCGACCGTCGGCGGCAACCTGATGCAGCGCACGCGCTGCCCGTATTTCTACGATCCCGCGTTCGCGCAATGCAACAAGCGCGAGCCGGGCAGCGGCTGCGCGGCGATCGGCGGGCACAACCGGATGCACGCGATTCTCGGCGCCAGCCAGCAGTGCGTCGCGGTGAACCCGTCGGACATGAGCGTCGCGCTCGCGGCGCTCGACGCGGTCGTACAGGTGAGCGGCCCACGCGGCGCGCGGCAGATTCCGTTCGCGTCGTTTCACCGGTTGCCCGGCGATCGGCCCGACCTCGACACGACGCTCGAACCGGGCGAACTGATTACGTCGGTGGATCTGCCGCCGCCGCGCTTTGCGGACCATGCGCACTACCTGAAGGTGCGCGACCGCGCGAGTTACGCGTTCGCGCTGGTCGCGGTGGCCGCCGCGTTGCGGCTGGACGGTGCGCAGGTGACGGAGGCGCGCATCGCGCTCGGCGGCGTGGCGCACAAGCCGCTGCGTGCGACGGCCGCGGAACGGCATCTCGTCGGCCGCGCGCCAACCGATGCGGCGCTGCGCGAGGCGGCTGCGCTCGCGTTGCGCGACGCGCGGCCGCTCGACGGCAATCGATTCAAGGTCGCGCTCGCGCAGCGCGCGATCGTCCGTGCGGTGCATGCGGCCGCTGGCACGACGGGAGATGCGGCATGAACACGGTGACCGGACAGCCGCTCGACCGTGTCGACGGCGTACTCAAAGTGACGGGCGGCGCGCGCTATGCGGCCGAATTCGCCGATACGTGCCTCGCGCACGCGGTGCTCGTGACGAGCACGATCGCATCGGGGCGCATCGAATCGATTGACGCGGCACGCGCACGCGCGATGCCCGGCGTGCTGTTCGTGATGACGCACGAGAACGCGATGCGGTTGCCCAACGGCGGCCGCACGCCGCTGTCGCCGCCGGCCGGGCGCCGGCTCACGCTGTTGCAGGACGACACGGTGCGCTACAGCAACGAACCTGTCGCGGTCGTCGTCGCCGAAACGCTCGAGCAGGCGACCGACGCCGCGAATGCGGTGCAGGTGCGCTATCGCGCGAGCGATGCCACGCTCGATTTCGCGCGCGCGAAGCGCGGCGCGCGCGTGCCGCCGAAGCAGCAGGGGCGCGCGATGGACACGCAGCGCGGCGACGTCGATGCAGGCCTGCGCGAGGGCGCGGTGCGCATCGACGCCACCTACACGACGCCGATGCAGCATCACAACCCGCTCGAGCCGCACGCGACGATGGCGCACTGGGACGGCCCGACGCTTACGCTGCACGACGCGACGCAGGGCGTGTCGGGCGCCAGCACGGCGGTGGCCGCGGTGTTCGGCATCGCGCCGGAGCAGGTGCGCGTGATCTCGCCGTTCCTCGGCGGCGGCTTCGGCTGCAAGGGATCGTCGTGGTCGCACGTGTCGTTGTGCGCGATGGCCGCGCGACAGGTGGGCCGCCCGGTGCGCCTTGCGCTGACGCGGCCGCAGATGTTCGGCCCGGTCGGCGGCCGCCCGTTCACCGAGCAGCGCGTCGTGCTGGCCGCGCGCGCCGACGGCACGCTGACCGCGCTGCGCCACGACTCGATCGTCACCACGTCGACGTTCGAGGACTGGACGGAGATGTGCGGGATGCCGTCGCGGATCATGTATGCGGTGCCGAACCAGGCGACCACGCACCGGATCGTGTCGCTGAACGTCGGCACGCCGACGTTCATGCGCGCGCCCGGCGAGGCGTCCGGTTCGTTCGCGCTGGAATCGGCGATGGACGAGCTCGCGTGGCGGCTCGGCATGGATCCGGTCGCGCTGCGGCTCGCGAATTACGCGGAAGTCGATCCGGAGGACGGGAAGCCGTGGTCGAGCAACAAGCTGCGCGAGTGCTACCAGGCCGGCGCGCAACGCTTCGGCTGGTCGCGGCGCACCGGCGGGCCGCGCACGATGCGCGACGGCGACACGCTGGTCGGTCTCGGGATGGCCGCCGCGACGTACCCGGCGAATCGCAGCGAGGCGTCTGCGCGTGCGCGCATCCTGCCGGACGGCACGGCCGAAGTCGCGTCGGGCACGCAGGACATCGGCACCGGCACCTACACGGTCATGACGCAGGTCGCCGCCGATGCGCTCGGCTTCGCGCTGCAGAACGTGCGCTTCGTGCTCGGCGATTCGAGCCTGCCGCGCGCGCCGGTGTCGGGCGGCTCGCAATCGGCGGCGAGCGTCGCGCCGGCCGTGCGCGACGCCGCGCTGCGGGCGCGCGCGATGCTGATCGCGCTGGCGGTCGCCGATCGGGGCTCGCCGCTGCACGGCGTCGCGGCGGACGACGTGACGGTCGACGACGGCTGGCTCGTGCATCGCGGCGAAACGTCGCGGCGCGATCCGGCCGCCGCGGTGATCGCGCGGGCGGGCGGACGGCCGCTCGAAGCGCAGGCGACCGCGAAGCCGGGTGACGAGAAGTCGCGCTATGCATCTCATTCGTTCGGCGCGGTGTTCGCCGAAGTACACGTCGATGCCGAACTCGGCACGATCCGGGTGCCGCGCATCGTCGGCGTGTACAGCGTCGGCAGCCTGCTGAATGCGAAGACCGCACGCAGCCAGCTGATCGGCGGGATGGTGTGGGGGCTCGGCACCGCGCTCGAGGAAGGCTCGTTCCTCGACGTGCGGCATGGCCGCTTCACGAATGCGAACCTCGCCGAATATCACGTACCCGTGAATGCGGATATCGGCGATCTCGACGTGAGCTTCGTCGACGAGCACGACACGCATTTCAACCCGCTCGGCATCCGCGGCATCGGCGAAATAGGGATCACGGGCGTGCCGGCGGCGATCGCGAATGCGATCTATCACGCAACGGGCGTGCGCGTGCGCGATCTGCCGATCACGCTCGACAAGGTGGCGATGCCGACGCGCGCGTGAGCGTCAGCCGCAGCGTCAGCGGCGCGGCGTTCTGCGCCGCGCTTCGCTGCGCAGCCAGTCGAGCCACGTGCGGATCGCCGCTTCCTGCGGATGGCCGGGGCGCCATACGACGTAGTGCGCATACACGTCGGTCACGCGCACCGTCGATACGCGCACGAGCGTGCCGTCCGCGAGCTCGGGCTCGATCAGCGAGCGGCGCGCGAGTGCGACGCCGCGCCCTTTCAGCGTCGCGTCGATCAGCGCATTCGCATCGGTGAAACGCGGCGCGCGAGCGGATTCGGTGAGGTCGAGCCGCGCAGCCTGGAGCCACGGTTCCCATGGCTGCGCGGGATGGCGCAGCAACGTCGCGCGCACGAGATCGGCCGGCACGCGCGGCGCGATGCCGTCGCGATTGCGGTACGCGGGGCTCGCGACCGGGAAGATCGTCTCGTTCATCAGCTTTTCGGCGACGACGCCCGGCCAGCTGCCGGGCCCGTAGCGCAGCGCGACGTCGATGCGGTCGCGCTTGCGCAGCGGCGCGAGCGCCACGTCCGGGTGCAGCGCGATCGCGATGTGCGGATGCGCGGCCGTGAAGCGCGGCAGGCGTGGTGCGAGCCAGCGCTCGGCGACACTTGGCAGCACGCTGACGTTCAGCGTCACGTCGCAGGTACGCGGGCGGCTGCGTACGGCGAGCGCCGGCTCGAACGCGCGTTCGAGCACGCTCAGGCCCTGGCGCACCTGTAGCGCGAGCGCATGCGCGGCATGCGTTGGCGTTGCGCCGTTGCGTTCGCGCGTGAAGAGCGGGTAGCCGAGCTGCGCCTCGAGCGCGCGGATGTGCTGGCTGACGGCGCCTTGCGTGAGCGCAAGCGCATCGGCCGCGCGCGTGAAGCTCTGCAGCCGCACGGCGGCTTCGAACGCACGCAGCGTCTGGAGCGGGGGGAGGTGGATGCGTCGCATGCGGGTATTAGTAACACTAATGCTCAAGCACGACAATTCTTCGTTTGCCGAGCATCGGGATGCGTTCCTACACTCGGTTCCGTCTTCCACAGCGCCGTCGGGCCACACACCATGAACGCATATCGTCTCTATCTTTCGCCGGGCGCCTGCTCGCTCGCCGCTCATATCGCGCTGGAGGAAACCGGCGCGCCGTTCGACGTCGAGATCGTCTCGGTGCAGAAGCAGCAGAACCTCGAGGCGCCCTATCTGGCGATCAACGCGAAGGCGCGCGTGCCCGTGCTCGCGATTCCGGGCGAGCCGAGCGTGCTGACCGAAACGCCTGCGATCCTCACGTATCTCGCGCACCGCTATCCGGACGCGCAATTGCTGCCGCTCGGCGAACCGCTGCGCGAGGCGCGGTGTCATGAATGGCTCGCCTGGCTGGTCGGCTGGGTGCACGGCGTCGGCTACGGCGCGTTGTGGCGGCCGGGCCGCTTCATCGGCGATCCGGCGCTGCACGGCGCGGTCAGCGCACACGGGCGCGGCACGATCGAAGCCGCGAACGCTTCGATCGAGGCCACGCTCGCCGATGGCCGAACGTGGGCTGAACCGGGTGCGCATTCGATCGTCGATCCGTTCCTGTTGGTGCTGTATCGCTGGGGTGTCGCGATCGGACTCGACATGACGCAGCATGCGGCGTGGACAGCCCACGCGCAGCGCGAGGCCGAGCGGCCGGCCGCGCGGCGCGCGCTGGCGCGCGAGGCGGCCTGACGAATGCGCGGGCGCCGTGGGGCGTGCTGCGCCGCCCGCGTGTGACGAACGGCTGCCATTTCATGGTGCCGCGCATCGGTGGCGTGTACAGCGTCGGCGGCCTCCTGAACGCGAAGACCGCACGCAGCCAGCTGTCGCACGCTTCGTGCGAATGATCGAGACGCCACACTGTGTCATGCTGGCCTGCGCCATGCCCGCGTCGTTCGACGATTAATTCGGATCCCGAAGTTCGTACGTGTCCAATTGCCACGTCGACTCCATTCCTATTGAATGAGAACCATTCTCGTTAATGGGGTGGAGTGAACATGAGTCGTTGCATTCTGTCGAGCGCGACGCCGCCGCGTCGCGCGACCGCGTCCGTTGCGTTCGCGATGGTGACCTGTGCCGCCGCGCCTGCGTGCGCGGAAGAGGACGAGCCGCGCCACGCGCCGCACCTGAGCCCGATCTTCGTCCACGGCAATCGCGACGCCGGTACGCGCGTCGACCGGTCGGGTTCCGCCAAATACGCGACGCCGCTGCTCGACGTGCCGCAGACGATCACCGTCGTGCCACGCGCGGTGCTCGACGAACAGCAGGCGCTGAGCCTGCGCGACGCGCTGTCGAACGTCGCGGGCATCACGTTCAACGCGGGAGAAGGCGGCGGCGGGTCGGGCGACATGTTCAATATCCGCGGCTTCGGCGCGAACGCGAACCTGCAGCTCGACGGGTTGCGCGACAGTGCGCAGAACAATCGCAGCGACCTGTTCAACATCGAGGCGGTCGAGGTGATCAAGGGGCCGAACTCGGTATTCGGCGGCGCGGGCACGACGGGCGGCTCGGTGAACCTGATCAGCAAGACGCCGAAAGCCGGCGCGCTCACGGAGGCCGGCACGATGCTCGGTACGTCCGGCTACCGCCGCGTGACGCTCGATGCGAACCGGCCGGTGCCCGGCACCGAAGGCCGGGCCGCGTTCCGCCTGAACGCGATGGCGCATGTGAACGACGTGCCGGGCCGCAACGACATCCGCAAGCGCCGCTGGGGCGTCGCGCCGTCGCTCGCGTTTGGCCTCGGCACGCCGACGCGCGTCACGCTCGGCTATTTTCACCAGTACGACAACAACCTGCCCGACTACGGGCTGCCTGCGCACAACGGCCAGGTGCTGGCGGGCATGTCGCGCGACCGCTATTTCGGCTGGCGCAATCTGGATCGCGAACGGATCGCTGCGGATGCCGTCACCGTGAAGGCCGAGCACGACGTGTCGTCCGGCCTGAAGGTGCAGAACCTGAGCCGCTACGCGCACCTGAATCGCGATACGGTGATTTCGGGAGCGCGCGTGAGCCTGGAAGGGCTGCCGCCCGGGCGTTACAAGCCGGCCGGGCCGCAAGGCTACGGCCGCGACGCGTCGACCGCGATGTGGGCGAACCAGACGAACGTGACGAGCACGTTCACGACGTTCGGCGTCGGGCATACGCTCGTCACGGGCTTCGAGATCTCGCGCGAAACGTACGGCCGCACGACCTATTCGTACGGGCTCAACCGGTTCTACCCGGCCGACGGCTTTGCGCTCGCGGCGCCGCCCGGCGTGTGGCGCGGCCCGGCGCAGCGCGAGGACAGTGCCCGCCAGGACACCGCGCTGGTCGTGAAGGCGCTGTACGCGTTCGACACGATCTCGGTCGGCCGCTACTGGGACATCGACGTCGGGCTGCGGCACGACTGGATCGACGACTGGGCGGAAGGGGCCGCGGCCGGCAAGCCCGCCGAGCGCGCGGACAGTTCCGACCGTCACCTGAGCACGCGCGCGGGGCTCGTGTTCAAGCCGACCGACAACGGTCGCGCGTATTTCGCGTACGGCACGTCGTTCAACCCGTCCGCCGAATTTCTCGCGACCTCCGGCTCCGGCGTGAGCGCGGCGACCGCAGCGCTCGCGCCCGAGACGAACGAGAGTTTGGAGCTCGGCGCGAAATGGGAGGGGCTCGCGGGCGTCGCGCTGAACGGCGCGCTGTTCCAGACCGAAAAGAACAACGCACGCGAACGCATGGCCGACGGCAGCTACGCGCTCGTGGGCCGGCAGCGCGTTCGCGGCATCGAGCTCGGGGCCGCCGGCAAGGTGACGCCGCAGTGGGACGTGTTCGCCAACTACACGTATCTCGCGAGCGTCACGCTCAGTTCACCGGCCACGCCGCGCCGCGACGGACAGGCGCTCGGCAACACGCCGCGGCACGCGTTCAACCTGTGGACGACCTATCGGTTGCCGGCCGGCTGGACGGTCGGCTACGGTTCGCACTTCGTCGGCCGGCGCAACGTGACGTCGCAAGGCGACGGCAAGCTCGGCGCGTACTGGGTGCACAACCTGATGGCGTCGTACGACGTGAGCCGCAGGCTGCGCTTCCAGCTGAACGTCGACAACCTGTTCGATCGCGCCTATGTCGAACGTGTGCGGCAGGTGGCGGGAAACGCATCGCAATCGTCGGCCGTCGAGTTCGGCGACGGCCGCTCGGCGATGCTGTCGGCCGTGTACAAGTTCTGAATGCCGCGCCATGCGGTCGGCAGGACGGGCGTCGCCGCTGGCGCCCGCTTGCTGGCTAGCGGGCAAACAACGGGTACGTTGCCGCCGCGATCAGCGCGGTCGCGAGCCACACCACGCTCCACGAGCTGACGGCGAGCAGCGGCGGAATCGCGAGCGGCGTCGCGAACAGCCCGAGATAGACGACCGTGTTCGCCATCCCGAGGGCGGTGCCTGCGTGGTTCGCGCCCGCGAGCGTCGCGAGTTCGGTGTACGCGACACCGTGCCAGGCCGACACGCAGATGCCGGCGAACACGAGGATCGCGACGATCGCGGCGAGCGGCACGTGCGGGCTGCCGGCGGTCGCGGCCGCGAGCAGCGCGAACGATCCGGACGCGACGCAGACCGACCCGCGCAGGTACGCACGCCGGTTGCCGTGCCGGTCGGTATGGCGGCCGCTCCACACGCGCATCACCATCGCGCCCAACTGCAGCGCGACCATCGCCGCGCTGATGCCGGCGAGGCCGAGCCGGCCGAAATCGTGCAGGAACACGGTCGCGAACGTGAGTACCGCGAACTGCGGTGCACACAGCGCGCCGATGCCGAGCACGATGCGCCAGACGCGGCCGCTCGCGAGCGGACTGCGCGCGGGCGCGGCCGGCGATTGGTGCCCGACGGCGCGGTTCGCGTCGGCGGGCGCGGTGGCCGCCGCGTCGGGCGGTTCGTGCAGCCAGCGCCACGTGAGCGCGGCCGATCCGGCACACAGCAGCATCAGCGCGCCGTACACCGCGGCGAAGCCCGCACGCGACGCGAGCGACGGCAGCAGCGCCGCGCCGACGCCGCCGCCGAGCGGCACGGCCGTCTGGCGGATGCTCATCGCGAGCCCGCGTTCGCGCTCGCCGAACCAGCGCATCACCGCGCGTCCGCTCGAGCCGTTCACGCTGCCGCCGAGCAGGCCGACGCAGCACATCGCAGCGACGACGCGCATGAGCGGCGGCACCGCGTGCGTGGCCGGGACGATCGTGGCCACCATCAGCGCCAGCATCGCGGCGGTCGCGACGAGGCCGGTGAGCAGTACGCGACGATCGCCGAAGCGGTCGGCGGCGATCCCCCACGGCAGTTCGGACAGTGCGACGCCGAAGCCGAGCGCGCCGAGCACGAGGCCCAGCGCGCCGTTGTCGAGGTGATAGGCCGAGCGCATCCACACGGCGGTGGTCGGAATGCCCGCCGCGGCGGCGGAAAAGCTCATGTTCGCGGCGACGCCGGCCGCGAGCACGCGCCAGCGATGGGCCGGGCCGCGCGCGTCGCGCGCTGGCAAGGACGAGGACGGGGATGCTAGGCAGGAGGTATCCATGGCGACAGGGCCCGTGTGGAAATTGACATCGCCAGTGTGGCGGCCTACATTCATCCTGAAAATCGGAAAGTTTTTGATGAATCGTTCGATAAAACGGGATGATTGAGATGTCCGGACAAGACCCTGCCCACGGCGAGGTGTCGCTCGTGGCACCCGACGCCACGCTGGCCCGGCCGAACTTCGACGTCGCGGCGCTGCGCAGCCTGGTCGCGGGTGTGGATCTCGGCAGCTTCGCGAAGGCCGCCGATCGCGTCGCGCGTTCGTCGTCGGCGGTGAGCGCGCAGATCCGCAAGCTCGAGGAACAGGCCGGCACGCCGCTGTTCGTGAAGGCCGGCCGCGGGCTCGCGCTGACCGACGCCGGCGACGCGATGCTGCGCTATGCGCGGCGGATGATCGAACTGAACGACGAAGCGGCCGCGGCCGTGCGCGGCGTGAATCTCGACGGCTGGGTGCGGGTCGGCCTTCAGGAGGACTTCGGCGAAGCGATCCTGCCCGACGTGCTCGGGCGTTTCGCGCGTGCGCACCCGAAGGTGAGGATCGAGGCGCGCGTCGCACGCAATGCCGAGTTGCTCGAGCGGCTCGACGCGAACCAGCTCGATCTCGCGCTCGTGTGGGGCGACCCGGCGTCGGCGGCGCTGGTGTCGCGCGCGGGCATCGACAGCGACGCGATCGCGCAGGTGCCGATGCAGTGGATCGCGGGTGGCGCGAGCGGTTTCGGCGTGCCGGACGCCGACGGACCGGCGGATGCGGTCGACGACGGCGCCGCGCGTCTGCGTGCGATGCACGCATCGGGCGAGCCGTTGCCGCTCGTCGTGTTCGACCGGCCGTGCCGCTTCTTCGGCGCGGCGACCGATGCGCTCGACCGTGCGGGCGTGCCGTGGCGCGTCGCGTTCACGACGCCGAGCCTGGCCGGGCTGTGGGCGGCGGCGGCGGCCGGCCTCGGGCTGACCGTGCGCTCGCACTACGGGCTGCCCGCGTCGGTGCGTGTGCTCGACGCGGCGTCGTCCGGGCTGCCGGCACTGCCGGGCCTGCCGCTGATGCTGCTGCGGCGGACGTCGTCGGCGACGCCGACCGTCGAGCGGCTCGCGCGGATCGTCACGCAGGCGGTGCGGGACGCGACGCGAGGGGACGCGGGGGCGCTGGCGGCGTGATGGCGATCGACGCGCCTGCGCCCGGCTGGGCGTTCGGCCTATTGGAGGGACGGGGCGAATGTCGTGACAATGGTGGATCACTCAACGGAGGCCATCATGCAAGTTGCCACTGTCCCGGAAGCCGCGCTCGATCTTCAGCGGCTTCTCGATGCCGCGATCGCCGGCGAACGCGTCGTGATCATGCAGGACGGCAAGCAGTCGGTCCGGCTCGTGCCGCTCAAGCCGATTCATCATTACGGGCTCCTCGAGGGGCAGATATGGATCGCGGACGACTTCGACGCACCGCTTCCCGATGATTTGCTGGATGCGTTCGAAGGAAAGTGATGCGGCTGCTATTCGATACGCACATCTTTCTCTGGATGTGGGCCAATGATCCGAAATTGAGCGCTCGCGCGCGCAATCTGATTGCCGAAGCCGACGAGGTGTTCATCAGCAGCGCGAGCATCTGGGAAGTCGCGATCAAGGCCGGGACGGGAAAGCTGGACGTGGATGTGGACCGGATGGTCGAAGCGATTGCGATGAGCCGATATCGGGAGCTGCCGGTTCGGGCCGCGCACGGCGCGGCCGTGCGCTATCTGCCCCACTACCATCGCGATCCGTTCGACCGCTTGCTGGTCGCGCAGGCCTGGTCCGAACCGATGCTGCTCATCACCGCCGACGGCCATCTTGCGCAGTATGGCGCGTCGCGGATTCTGACGGTCTGAAACAGTTTTCGAAGCGAAATCCTACGCTGCCGCGACCGTCTGCGCCGACGCCTCCAGCGCCGCGCACAGCTTGCCGAGCCTCTCCCGCAACCCCGCGCTCGCCGGCACGAACGGCAACCGCAGCCCGTCCTCGCA
Organism: Burkholderia sp. Bp9099; assembly: GCF_003857805.1. Lineage (NCBI taxonomy): Bacteria > Pseudomonadati > Pseudomonadota > Betaproteobacteria > Burkholderiales > Burkholderiaceae > Burkholderia > Burkholderia sp. Bp9099. Next base: position 184,906 of record NZ_QTPU01000014.1, on the reverse strand, counting down.
CCACCCCTGCGCAGCCAGCACCGCCTTCACCGGCGCCGGATTCGGCTCGGCGAACAGCGCCGCGACGAGCGGCTGCAGCGCGACCGACAGCCGTCGCGCGTCGGCGAGCCGGCCGTCGCGCAGGAGCGCGTGGATGCGCACGTGCCATTCGGGCAGCACGTGCGCGCTGCTGGCGATCGCGCCATGCGCGCCGGCACACAGCGCGGCGAAGTTCTGGTTGTCGTCGCCGGAGAGAATTGCGAGCGGCGTCTCGTGCACGAGACGGCTCATCCGTTCGAGCGTCCCGCCGCATTCCTTGATGCCCGCGACGCGCGGATCGCGCGCGAGCGCCTGCAGCGTCTCCAGTTCGACGTTCACGCCGGTGCGATACGGGATGTTGTAGACGAGGACCGGCAGGTCGGCCGCCTCGACGATCGCCTCAATGTGGCGGCGGATCCCGTCTTGCGTCGGCCGAACGTAGACGGGCGGCGTGACGAGCAGCCCGTCGGGCCGCAGCGCGGCGAGTTCGCGTGCGCGGGCGGCTGCGAAGTGCGTCGCGCTCGCGGTGAGGCCGACGACGATCGGCAGGTCGGGCACCGCATCGCGCAGCGTCGCGAACACGGCGTCCTGTTCGCGCGCGTCGAGCAGCACGCCTTCACCGGTCGTCGCGCCCGCGACGAACCCGGCGACGCCCACCGCCGCATAGTGACGCGCGAGCCGCGCGAGCGCGCCGTGGTCGACCTCGCCGTCGTGGAACGGCGTGACGAGCGGCAGCCAGATACCTTCGAAACGTGTGTACATGCAAAGCCTCATGGTGGAAACGGAGTGGGAAGGAACCGTTCCGCCGGCGGGGTGCCGGAGCGAGGCGTGCGAGCAAGGAGAAAGAAACGACCTGCGGGCATCCCGTCCGGCATTCGCCTGACGGGACGCGACGCCCCCGTCAGTCGAGGTGTCGTTTTTTCAGTTTCAGCCCGGCCGCGCGCGCGCCTGCCGCGATGGCGGCAAGGATCGACGGCGAACGCGGGGCAACGGACATGGATGAACCGTGAAAGGGGCTGAACGGCGATCTTAACACCGGATCCGGCGCGTACGCGAGCGACGCGCCCCTACTTAGCAGAATTCGAGATTTGCTTTCCACGACAGATTGGAAAGTGCGTCGCGCCCGGCCGTTAAAATGCCCGCTTACGTTTCGATGACAGCGCGTACGCGTGCCGTCACGCATATCCACCACCACTGGAAACGGGGCATATCACGATGGCAAGCATCAAGGGGATCGGCCGCTGGCTGCACACGGGCGCCGCGGCGGCGCTGGTCGTGGCGGCCACGGCCGCGCATGCGGACACGTCGATCCTGAACGTGTCGTACGACGTGACGCGCGAGCTGTACAAGGACATCAACACGAGCTTCGCCGCCGCCTACAAGCAGCAGACGGGTGAAACGGTGACGATCAAGCAGTCGCACGGCGCGTCGAGCGCGCAGGCGCTGTCGGTGTTGCAGGGGCTGCAGGCCGACGTCGTGACGATGAACCAGCCGAACGACATCGACCTGCTCGCCGAGCGCGGCCAGCTGCTGCCGAAGGATTGGCGCGCGCGCTTCCCCGACGGCAGCTCGCCGTACTCGACGACGATGGTGTTCCTCGTGCGCAAGGGCAATCCGAAGGCGATCAAGGACTGGAGCGATCTCGCGAAGCCGGGCGTGCAGGTGATCATCGCGAACCCGAAGACGTCGGGCAACGGCCGCTACGCGTACCTCGCCGCGTGGGGCTACCAGAAGCAGAAAGGCGCGACCGACCAGCAGGCGCTCGACTTCGAGAAGGCGATCTTCCGCAACGTGCCGGTGCTGGACTCGGGCGGCCGCGGCGCGACGACGACCTTCACGCAGCGCGGCATCGGCGACGTGCTCGTCACGTTCGAGAACGAAGTCGCGCTGATGGACACCGGCGCGTCGGGAGCGGAATTCGACGCCGTGTATCCGTCGGCGAGCATCCTCGCGGAGCCGCCCGTCGCCGTCGTCGACAAGGTCGTCGACAAGAAGGGCACGCGCAAGGTCGCGCAGGCGTATCTCGACTACCTGTACACGCCGCAGGCGCAGGAGATCATCGCGCAGCACCATCTGCGCCCGCGCGACGCGACCGTGCTGAAGAAGCATGCGGCCGAGTTCAAGCCGCTGAAGACGTTCAGCGTCGAGCAGGTTTTCGGCAGCTGGGCGAATGCGCAGAAGACCCACTTCGCCGACGGCGGCACGTTCGACCGCGTGATCGTCGACCGCAAGTAAGTTCGGCGGCAGGCGGCAGGCCGCAAGCCCCAGGCCGCGCCGCGAGCACGCCGAACGACCGCGAAGCCGGCCGCCCATGCGGCCGGCTTTTTTTCGCGCCGCACGCGCAAGGCCCGCTCCGCATCGCTGCGCATTCCCGGCCGCCGCCCGCGCGTGCTACGCTCATCGCCTCCTTGCTCCAGGCCCTCGCGAGATGAACGTCGATTCGTCCTCCCCAGCCTCCCGCGGCCGCGGCCGCAAGATCTGGTCGGGCACCCGCCCCGTGATCGCGTACGGGATGCCGCCGCTCGGCTGGCGCGACCTCTATCACCGCGCGCTGACGGTGAGCTGGCCCGTATTCTTCCTGTCGCTCGCGGTGCTGTTTCTGCTGCTCAACGGCGGCTTCGCGACGCTCTACCTGCTCGGCCACGCGCCGATCGCGAACCAGTCGCCGGCCGGGTTCGCCGGCGCGTTCTTCTTCAGCGTCGAGACACTCGCGACGGTCGGTTATGGCGACATGCATCCGCAGACCGTCTACGCGCACGTCGTCTCGACCTTCGAGATCTTCATCGGGATGTCGGGCATCGCGCTCGCGACCGGCCTCGTGTTCGCGCGCTTCTCGCGGCCGCAGGCGAAGATCCTGTTCGCACGTTACGCGATCGTGCGGCCGCTGAACGGGCGGATGACGCTGATGGTGCGCGCCGCGAATGCGCGCCAGAACGTGATCGCCGAAGCGCAGGCGAAACTGCGGCTGATGCGCGTCGAAGGCACGCACGAGGGTTATATGCTGCGCAAGATCCACGACTTGCCGCTCGTGCGCAACGAGCATCCGATCTTCCTGCTCGGCTGGAACCTGATGCACGTGATCGACGAAACGAGCCCGCTGTTCGGCGAGACGGCCGAGTCGCTCGCCGCGCGCGACGCGTCGCTGCTGATCACGATCGAGGGCTCCGACGAGACGACCGCGCAAGTCATGCAGGCGCGCTACTCATGGACGCATGCGGAGATCCGCTGGCGTCATCGCTATGTCGACCTGATGCACGACGAAGGCGGCATCACGCACATCGACTACACGCATTTTCACGAAGTCGTGCCGGTCGACACCGATACGGACGAGCGCGGCTCGCCGGGCGTGGTGGTCGAGGCCGGCACGGCCGCGCAGACGCCCGGGCCGGCTGCATGACGGCCGTGAACGGTGCGAACGGGCGCCGGCCTTCGGGCGCGGTCGCCGCGACGGAAGGCCGTGCCGTTCACGCGTCACGCATGCAGCAGGCGCGCCGCTTCGCGCTGTTCGACCGCGACCGCGCGGCGATGGCCGTCGCGATCCTCGGCGCGCGCGACGTAGTCGCCGAGCACGCCTTCGTGCGGCAGCAGGTGCGCGTCGAACGCGATCTTCAGCGTGCTGGCGAGCAGCAGGTCGGCCGCGGTGAAATGATCGCCGACGAGCCAGCGGCTGTGGGCGAGCGTTTGCGCGAGCGCACGCTGCACGCGCGTGATGTTGCCCCAGCCGAAGGCGACCGGATTGCCCGACGCGCCGGTGAATTTCTCGGCCATCGCCGGCTCGAGGCAGGTGGGCGTGAAGAACATCCACTGCAGGAAGCGGCCGCGCAGCGGATCGTCCGGTGCAATGCCGAGCCCGGCGCCCGGGCAGCGATCGGCGAGATAGAGCAGCACGGCGCCGGATTCGGCGAACGGTTCGCTGCCGTCGTCGAGCGCGGGTAGCTTGGCCATCGGATTGACCTGGACGAACGCGTCGCTGCCCTGTTCGTGCGATCGCAAGTCGATCGGCACGAGCTCGTAGACGGCGCCGATTTCCTCCAGCATCCACAGTGCCCGGAATGCCCGGGTCTTCGGCCAGTAGTAGAGCTTCATCGCGCCTCCGCGTATGGGTGTGCGTGTCGGGTCGGTGGATGCTCAAGCGTACCCGAGCGGGAGAGGTTCGGACAGGGGCGGACGGCGAGAATGGCGGAGCCTGGCGTGGGCGCGTGTCGTGCGTGTCCGGGCGGATGCGGGCGGGTAGGGAATTTCCCGCAAAGCCTGGTATGGCGGAAGTTCATGAATTAACTAGTCATGAAACAACTAGTTTGAGATTGACGTATGCGTGCTCGGCTGCAGCGGTCACGACCCTGCTGTTCCGCTGGCTTTGCAGCAGCGTCGGCGGCTGCCCGCACGAGTCCGGTCGATGGCCGTCGGCGGGGCGCGAAACGAGGAAACCGGGTGACCCTGCGCGGGTCGACCGACTGACTGAATTCAAGGCGATGCGATCGTATTCGACGAGCCAGGCGCTGCGTGATGCGCGGCGTTGCCGGTTCGATCGCGCACGGAGAACGGCAACGAATGGCGAACGACGATCGCACCACGATCATTCCCCGGCGCACGCCGGAATCGGCCGCGATGCGCGCCGAGCTCGGGCGGACGATGGCGATCACCGCGCGGCTCAACCGTCTGACGTTCGACGATGCGCACGACGTCCGGACATTGTTCGGAGAACTGATCGGAAGGGCGGTGGACGACGGTTTTCTGCTGATCCCGCCGTTTTATGCGACGGGCGGCGCCGATACGCGGATCGGCCGCAACGTGTTCATCAACCAGAACTGCACGTTCTATGACCTCGGCGGCCTCGACATCGGCGACGACGTGATGATCGGGCCGAACGTCAGTCTCATCACGTCGGGCCATCCGGTCGAGCCGTCCCGCCGGCGCGACGCCGTCGTCGCCCGGCCGATCGTGATCGGGAGCAACGTGTGGATCGGCGCGGGTGCGACGATCATCGGCGGCGTGACGGTCGGCGAGAACTCGGTTGTCGGCGCGGGTGCCGTCGTGACGCGCGACGTTCCGCCGAATACGCTGGTTGGCGGAAACCCGGCGCGGATCATCCGTTCGATTGCCGAATGACCGCGCTTGCGGGCGCCGTCCGCTTCGGCGCGGATGTGGACAACCGGGTTTCCGCCCACTCGAAATGCTGTGGATTCGAACGGTGAGCGTGCGTCCGGAGGCCGAATTTGCGGGGCTTTCCGGCATCCGGCGCCGATCGCGGGCAGGTGCGTGAACCGACGTTGCCGCAGCGCCCGCGATGAATTTTTTCGCCGCGTCGGTTGTGGATATCCCGGCCTCGAAACCACTCGGCAGACTGTGCATTTCACCGGTGAGTGCGACCGGATGCGGCCGGATGCGCGATGCAGGGTGTGGACAACCGGGAATCGCGACGAAGAAAAATGCTGTGCCTTTGACCGGTGAGCGCCGCCGACCGATCGCGCGTGAGACTTGCCTGGTGCGGACTTCCGGGCGTCGCGCGAAATCCGGAGCGCCGCGCATTCTAACGGCGAGTGCGGAGCGGCGATAGAGCCGCGCGCTCATCGCGGTGTGGATATCCTGCCGTGGAATTCACTCGAAGCGCTGTGTATTTCAATGGTGAGCGTCGGTACCCGGACAGGCCAGGTGTCGCCTTGCGTGCCCGTTCCCGATCTTCGACGCGACTTCGGGGTCGCGCATTCTAACCGCACACGCGATCGCGCGTGCCATTCGCGTGCTTGCCGCGATGTGGATATCCGATCGCCGAAAGCAGTCGACGTGCTGTGTCTTTCGGTGGAGAGGGCGCGCGCGTGCTGCTCTGCCGCGTCGGTGCGACTGCGGATGCGTGGGCCTCGGCGTGGTTGCAGGTGCTGCCGGTCACGCCTGAATCGGCGCTTTCGTGCGATACCGTGCCTTCGTTCACCGTAGAATTTCACAGCGTTCCGAGTGGTCGCGGATCGAGCTATCCACACCCGAATCGGCACCCGCGTTCGACTGCAATTCCGTCGCTCACCGTCGAATTTCACAGTGTTCAGAGTGGTCGTGGATCGAGCTATCCGAACCGAATCGGTGTCCTAGTTCGACTGCCATGCCTTCGCTCACCATCGAATTTCACAGTGTTCCGAGTGGTTGCGGATCGAGCTGTCCACACCCGAATCGGCACCCTCGTTCGACCGCCGTGCCGTCGCTCACCGTTGCAAGTCACAGCGTCTCGAGTGGTCGCGGATCGAACTATCCACACCTGAATCGGCACCCTCGTTCAATCGCCGTGCAGTCACTCACCGTTGCAAATCACGGCGTTTGGCGTTGTCGTGTGGCGGGCTGTTCGCATCCGGATCGGCGCTCTCGTTTGATCGGGTGCCGGCGCTCACCGTCGAGATGCACAGCGTTTCGAGTCGTCGCGGGTTGGGCTGTCCACACCCGGATCGGCATCCTTGTGCGATTGCGTGCCGATGCTCATCATCGAAATTCACTGGATTTTCAGCGCCTGGTGTGGGCGATATCCAAACCCGTGCCGGCACCTCGTCCGGCGACGCGACTGCATGCGCCGACGAACGCCAAGGCCGTGCGGGCGCTTGCGGAGGCGGGCCCATCCACACTGAAGCGCGCTGTCCCGCGTCGCCCGGACGCTCCGAAACGTCGCGAGGGCGGACGGCGGTGTGGATATCGCGCTGCCGAATCGACTCGCAAACCTGTGCATCCCACAGGTGAGGACGAACGCCGCGTCGTCGGGGCAGGAATCCGACGGTGTGGATATCTCCCGCCAACATCGACTCGCCGCGCTGTGAATTTCGACGGTGAGCGTCGGCATCCGCTCGAACCGCGGACCGATCGAGGTGTGGACATCCGGCCTCCGGCGCGACTCGAAACCCTGTGCAACCGAATGGTGAGCGCGCGGGCCAGCCCGAAACGCAGCCCCGGCATTGTGGACATCCCGCACCCGCGATCAATCCGAACGCTGTGCATTCGATGGGTGAGGGCTCGCCCGTTCCGCCCCCCGAGCCCTTGCCGCACGGTCTGCGAGCGCCCGCCGCCGCGCCCGCGGCCCGCCTCCCGCGCATTCCGGCCTTTTCGAGGCAACCCGCCTGCCCACCCCGACACGCCCCGAACAGCCGCCCGCCACCCCGCGCGAAAAATCTCTCGATTTCCGACCGAAACCTGCGCAGTTTTTCTCGCTCCGGCGTCATCCGAGCAAGATGAGAAAAAACTTTCTCGTCTCCCCGCGAAAAAATAGAGCCATCCAGCCGCAGCCCCGGCCGGCGTCGCCCGACGCCCCGTGCGCGGCCCAGAACACACAATCAGGAGACATCCCCATGACCGCCCGCCTGCCCGTCGACGGCACGCCCGCTCTATCCGACTACCGCCTGACCGACAACCTGACCGCCACGCGCGGCCGGATCTTCCTGACCGGCACGCAGGCGCTGGTCCGCCTGCTGCTGATGCAGCGCGCAGCCGATACCGCGCAGGGCCTGAACACGGCCGGCTTCGTCAGCGGCTACCGCGGCTCGCCGCTCGGGATGGTCGACCAGCAGCTGTGGAAGGCGAAGAAACTGCTCGACGGCAGCGGCGTGCGCTTCCTGCCCGCGATCAACGAGGAACTCGGCGGCACCGCCGTGCTCGGCACGCAGCGCGTCGAGGCGGACCCGGAGCGCACCGTCGATGGCGTGTACGCGATGTGGTACGGCAAGGGCCCCGGCGTCGACCGCGCCGGCGACGCGCTGAAGCACGGCAACGCATACGGTTCGTCGCCGCACGGCGGCGTGCTGGTGGTGGCCGGCGACGACCATGGCTGCGTGTCGTCGTCGATGCCGCACCAGAGCGACTTCGCGATGATCGCGTGGCACATGCCGGTCGTGAACCCGTCGAACATCGCCGACATGCTGGAGTTCGGCCTGTACGGCTGGGCGCTGTCGCGCTACTCGGGCGCATGGGTCGGCTTCAAGGCGATCTCGGAAACCGTCGAGTCGGGCTCGACCGTCGATCTCGACGCGCTGCAGACGCAATGGCCGGCGCCGGCGGGCTTCACACCGCCGGCGGGCGGCCTGCACAACCGCTGGCCCGACCTGCCGAGCCTCACGATCGAAGCGCGCCTCGCCGCGAAGCTCGACGCGGTGCGCCACTTCGCGCGCACCAACAGCATCGACAAATGGATCGCGCCGAGCGCGCACGCGAACGTCGGCATCGTCACGTGCGGCAAGGCGCACCTCGACCTGATGGAGGCGCTGCGCCGGCTCGACCTCACCGTCGCCGACCTGGAAGCGGCCGGCGTGCGGATCTACAAGGTCGGCCTGTCGTATCCGCTCGAAATGACACGGATCGAAACCTTCGTCGACGGCCTGTCGGAAGTGCTCGTCATCGAAGAGAAGGGCCCGGTGATCGAGCAGCAGATCAAGGACTACCTGTACAACCGCGCGGACGGTGCGCGCCCGCGCGTGCTCGGCAAGCACGACGCCGAAGGCGCGTGCCTGCTGTCCGAGCTCGGCGAGCTGCGCCCGTCGCGGATCCTGCCGGTGTTCGCCACCTGGCTCGCGCGGCACAAGCCGGCGCTCGACCGGCGCGAGCGCGTCGTCGATCTCGTCGCGCCGCAGATCCTGTCGAACGAGGCGGACGCGGTGAAGCGCACGCCGTACTTCTGCTCGGGCTGCCCGCACAACACGTCGACGAAGGTGCCGGAAGGCTCGATCGCGCAGGCCGGCATCGGCTGCCACTTCATGGCGTCGTGGATGGAGCGCGACACGACGGGCCTGATCCAGATGGGCGGCGAGGGCGTCGACTGGGCCGCGCACGCGATGTTCACCAACACGAAGCACGTGTTCCAGAACCTCGGCGACGGCACCTACTTCCATTCGGGCATTCTCGCGATCCGCCAGGCGGTCGCCGCGAAAGCGAACATCACGTACAAGATCCTCTACAACGACGCGGTCGCGATGACGGGCGGCCAGCCGGTCGACGGCAGCATCTCGGTGCCGCAGATCGCGCGGCAGGTCGAGGCGGAAGGCGTGTCGCGCTTCGTCGTGGTGTCCGACGAACCGGAGAAGTACGACGGTCATCACGGGCTGTTCCCGAAGGGCACGACGTTCCATCACCGCAGCGAACTCGACGCGGTGCAGCGCGAGCTGCGCGAGACGCCGGGCGTCACCGTGCTGATCTACGACCAGACCTGCGCGGCCGAGAAGCGCCGCCGCCGCAAGAAGGGCGAATTCCCCGACCCGGACAAGCGGCTGTTCATCAACGACGCGGTATGCGAAGGCTGCGGCGACTGCGGCGTGCAGTCGAACTGCCTGTCGGTCGAACCGCTCGAGACGCCGCTCGGCCGCAAGCGCCGCATCGACCAGTCGTCGTGCAACAAGGACTACTCGTGCGTGAACGGCTTCTGCCCGAGCTTCGTGACGGTCGAAGGCGCGGCGCTGAAGAAGGCCGCGGGCGCGGCGTTCGACGAAGCCGCGCTCGCCGTGCGCGTCGACGCGCTGCCGGTGCCCGCGACCCATCTCGACGCGGCGCCGTACGACATGCTGGTCACGGGCGTGGGCGGCACGGGCGTCGTGACGGTCGGCGCGCTGATCAGCATGGCCGCGCACCTCGAAGGCAAGAGCGCGTCGGTGCTCGACTTCATGGGCTTCGCGCAGAAGGGCGGCTCGGTGCTGTCGTTCGTGCGGATCGCGTCGAGCGACCGGTGGCTGAACCAGGTGCGCATCGACACGCAGCAGGCCGACGTGCTGCTCGCGTGCGACATGGTCGTCGGCGCGAGCGCCGAGGCGCTGCAGACGGTGCGCCACGAGCGCACGCGGATCGTGGTCAACACGCACCGGATTCCGAACGCGTCGTTCGTGCAGAACCCCGACGCGAACCTGCACGCGGATGCGCTGCTCGAAAAAATGCATCACGCGGCCGGCGACGGCTACCTGTCGAGCTGCGACGCGCAGGCGCTCGCCGCGAAATTCCTCGGCGACTCGATCGGCGCGAACATCCTGATGCTCGGCTACGCGTGGCAGCTTGGCCTCGTGCCGGTGTCGCTCGCCGCGATGATGCGCGCGATCGAGCTGAACAACGTCGCGGTGCCGATGAACAAGCTCGCGTTCGCGATCGGCCGGATGGCGGCCGGCGACGCGGCGGGCCTCGACGCATTGTGGAACGCGCGTCACGCGGTGGCCGTGCACGCCGCGCCGGAGACGCTCGCCGAGCTGATCGCCGATCGCGAGGCGCGCCTCGACGCCTACGGCGGCGTGCGTTACGTCGAGCGCTACCGCGCACTGGTGAACGCGGCGCGCGCGAAGGGCGACGATGCGCTGACGCGTGCGGTCGCGACGACGTTCTACCGGCTGCTCGCGGTGAAGGACGAATACGAGGTTGCCCGGCTGTATGCGGACGGCGCGTTCCGCACGGCGCTCGAAGCGCAGTTCGAAGGCGTGCCGGGGCAGGACTATCGCGTGAAGTTCAATCTGGCGCCGCCGACGGTCGCGAAGGCCGGCCGCGACGGCAGCGTGCCGAAGAAGCGCGTGTTCGGCCAGTGGATGTGGCCGGTGCTCGGCACGCTCGCGCGCGTGCGCAGTCTGCGCGGCACGTGGCTCGATCCGTTCGGCCGCACGGCCGAGCGCAGGATGGAGCGCGCGCTCGCGGACGACTACGAAACCACGCTCACGCGCGCGCTCGCCGCGGTGACCGCCGGCAATGCGGCGCAGGTCGCGCAACTGGCCGATCTGCATGCCCGCGTGCGCGGCTTCGGTCACGTGAAGGTGCGCAACCTCGCGGGCGTGAAGCGTGCGGAGCGCGAGCTCGCGCTGCAGGTCGGCATCGACGCGGCGACGAGTGCGGCAGTGCAGCACGCGCTCGACGAGATGAAGGGCGCGGGAATGCTGAAGGGGATTCCGGTCGTCGTCGCGAAGTAACGCCGCGGCGGGCGGATGTGAAAACGGCGACGCTCGTGCGTCGCCGTTTTTTTTGAGCGGCCGTGCAATCGCACCGCGGCGCAGCCGCTCAGACGAGTCCTTTCTTGCGCGTCGACAGTGCCGTTTCCGACAGGTCGATCTCGCGGATCAGCTTCGTCAGCGTCTCGTCGGAAATCCTGCTTTCGCTGCGCATCCGGTACAGCACCGAACGTTCCGCGCGCACCGCCGCGATCCGCATCTGCAGTTCCATCGTCTCCGCCTGCTTGGCTTGCGCGCGCGGGGTCGGGCCGTCGTCGGCGAGCGCGGCGAGGCGGCGGCGGTACTGGTCCATCACGCGCGCCGAGATGTCCGCGCAGCGCGCGGCGCCCGATTCGTCGAGATCGGCCGAGATCGCGTCGTGCGACGAGTCGATCGCGCGGATCGCGGCCTGCGCGGCGGCCGCGCGCGCGGTGCGCTCCTCGTCGGCGAGCGGGTTGCGCGTCGAGCGCACGCCGCGCAGCAGCAGCGGCAGGCCGATCACCGCGACGATCAGCGAACCGAGAATCACCGCCGATGCGACGAAGATCGCGGTGTCGCGCCCGGGCAGCGGCGCGCCGTCAGACAGCGCGACGGGGATCGACAGCACGCCCGCGAGCGTGACCGCGCCGCGCACGCCGCCGACCGTCATCACCGCGATCGTGCGCACGCCGGCCATCGTGCCCGCGAGGCCGTGGCGCGCGGCGCGGCGGCTCGCGATCCAGCGCAGCAGCCAGACCCACAGGAAGCGGATCGCATACAGCGCGATCATCATCGCGCACACGTTGAAGATCATCCGGCCGACGAGCGCGTCGCTCGTGTGGTGCGCGTCGACGAGCGCGCGGCCGATGATGTGCGGCAACTGCAGCCCGAGCATGATGAACACCATGCCGTTGAACACGAACTCGATCATCGCCCACGTGCTTTCGGCCCGCACGCGAGACGCGACGGTGCTTTTGCGGGAGAAGCTCGTGTAGTTCATCATCATCCCCGCCGACACGGCCGCGAGCACGCCCGACAGGTCGAGATGCTCGGCGAACAGATAGGCGGCGAACGGCACGAGCAGCGTCATCACGATGCCGGGGGCCGGATCGCCTTCCTGCTCGGCATTCAGGAAGCGCGTCGACAGCGCGCTGAACCCCCACGACACGAGCGCGCCCGTCGCGAGCCCGCCGGCGGCGACGATCACGAACGTGATCGACGCATCGCGCAGCGAGAACATGCCGGTGAGCGCGGCCGCGACCGCGAACTTCAGCGCGACCAAGCCCGACGCGTCGTTCATCAGCGCCTCGCCTTCCAGGATGTGCATCAGTTGCGGCGGGATCCGTCCCTTGCCGGCGATGCCCGACAGCGCGACCGCGTCGGTGGGCGACAGCACGGCCGCGAGCGCGAACGCGATCGGCAGCGGCAACTCGGGTATCAGCCAGTGCGCGAAGTAGCCGACTGCGAGTACCGTCATGAACACGAGCCCGAACGCGAGCATCAGGATAGCGCGGCGCTGCAGGTACAGCTCGCGTTTCGGAATCCGCCAGCCGTCCGCGAACAGCAGCGGCGGAATGAACAGCAGCATGAAGATTTCGGGATCGAACGTGACGTGCAGGTTCAGCTTCGGCCACGCGAGCATCGCGCCGAACGCGATCTGCATCAGCGGCAGCGGAAGCTGCAACGGCAGGATGCGTGTGACCGCGCCGGACAGCGCGACGGTCAGCAGCAGGATCAGGACTGTGAAGACGATTTCCATCGAGACGGCGATTGCGGAGAATGAAACGACCGTACGGAGTTTAGCGTGACGACGCGGCGGGTGCGTTCGAGTGCGCCGGTGCGCATGCACGTGAACGGTGCATCCGGCCTGCGCCATGCTGGTGCGGCGGCGCCGCACGCAGGCGCGGCGCGCGTATTCGGCCCTTGCACGGACCTTGCTTGATGCTTGCCTACCGTCCGGCACCGGCCGGACAACCGAGGATTCCACCATGACATTGCGCGCGCCGTCTCAACCAACCGCCGCGTTCGGCTGCATCACCAGGAGGGCGCCATGACGATCGCGCAACAGGAGCGTCCGGCCACCGCATCGCCGTATCGTTTCGAGCGGGAGATGAGCTCCGGCCTCGAGCGCCTGGCGACGCAGCATCACGACCTGTCGCTCACGACCGTGTTCCAGCCGATCTTCAGCCTGTCGCACCAGCGCGCGGTGGGCTACGAGGCGCTGCTGCGCGCGCATGATGCGCTCGACCGCGCGGTGTCGCCGCTCGACGTGTTCGGCGAGGCCGCGCGCCAGGGCGAGTTGCTGCAGCTCGACCGGCTCGCGCAGGCGCTGCATCTCGAGAACTTCGCGCTGCTCGGCGCCGAGCGCGAGTGGCTGTTCCTCAACGTGCATCCGGGCGTGCTGACCGACCCGTTCCAGGCCGCCGCGCTGTTCGCGAACCTGAAGCGGATCGGCATGCCGCCGCGCCGCGTCGTGCTCGAAGTGCTCGAACAGCGCGCGGAAGACGTCGAGCGGCTCGCCGAGGCCGTGCGCGAATTCCGCGCGCAGGGTTTCCTGATCGCGCTCGATGATTTCGGCGCCGGTCACTCGAACCTCGAGCGGATCTGGCAGCTGAACCCGGACATCGTGAAGCTCGACCGGATCATGCTGTCCCACGCGGCGCACCGCACGGGGCTCACCGCGATCCTGCACGGGCTCGTCACGCTGCTGCACGAGGCCGGCAAGCTGGTGCTCGTCGAGGGGATCGAGACCGAGCACGACGCGCAGATCGCGCTGTCGTGCGAGGCCGATTTCGTGCAGGGCTATTTCTTCGGCCGCCCGGCCCCCGGGCTGCCCGACAGCGCGGCCGCGACCGGTTGCATCGGCGAGCTGACCGAGCGCTTTCGCCAGCAGACCGAAGCGCGCGAGCGGCGCGACGCGCAGCGGCTCGCGCCATACCTGCGCGCGTTCGAGCGCGCGGCCGAGCGGGTGGCGGCCGGCGAGCCGCTCGACGAGGTGTGCTGGAACTTCCTCGCGCTCGACGATGCCGCGCGCTGCTTCCTGCTCGACGCGCGCGGCCGGCAGGCCGGCCGCAACGTCGTGCTGCGCGCGGACCGCGCGCTCGCCGAGGCGCGCTTCTCGCCGCTGTCGGATGCGCAGGGTGCGAACTGGCTGCGCCGGCCGTATTTCCGCACGGCGATCGCCGAGCCCGGACGCGTGCAGGTGACGCGCCCGTACCTGTCGATCAACGAGGCGCAGCCGTGCGTGACGCTGTCGGTGGCGGTGCGCATCGGCGATGCGCAGCACGTGCTGTGCGGCGATATCGACTGGATCGACGAGGAAGCGGGCGGCGCATAGCGACGGCGTCGCGCTGGCGCGGTTCATGCCGCTCGGCTAGGATGCGCGAATTGTCCTGACGATTCGCGAGCCGCCGATGAACCGCACCGCCGCTTCCTCCGTTCTCCTCGAAGTGATCGCCACCACCGTCGGCGACGCGAAGGCCGCTGCCCGCGCGGGCGCCGACCGGCTCGAACTCGTGACCGCGATCAGTGAAGGCGGGCTCACGCCGAGCGTCGGCCTGATCGAGGCCGTCGTGGCCGCCGTGGCGATCCCGGTGAACGTGATCGTGCGCCCGCACAGCCGCGCGTTCATCTACGAAGCCGACGACCTGCGCGTGATCGAGCGCGACGTGCGCGCGGCCGTCGCGGCTGGTGCGAACGGCGTCGTGTTCGGCGCGCTCGATGCGCGCGGCGACGTCGATCTCGATGCGCTCCAGCGCATCGCGGCGGCCGCGGACGGGCGCGACCTGACGTTCCATCGCGCGTTCGACGTGTCGCGCGACCTCAATGCCGCGTTCGACGCGCTGCTGCGCGTGCCGGCGGTCACGTCGGTGCTGACCTCGGGCGGCCATCCGTCGGTGCTCGACGCGGTCGCGACGATCACGCGGCTGGTGCGCCAGGCGGCAGGCTCGACCTGCACGGTGCTGGCCGGCTCGGGCCTCACGATCGACGCGGTCGGCGATTTCGTTCGCGCGACCGGCGTGCGCGCGGTGCACTTCGGCTCGGGCGTGCGGCCGCGCGGCGAGGTGCTGGCGCCGGTCGACGAACAGCGCGTCGCGCGCGTGCGCGCGGCGCTCGACGGCGCGGCCGCACACGTGTGACGCGCAGGCGGAAGTCGCGCCGACGCGCACGCTGACGATCGGGCTCGACGCTTCGATCCGGCGCGCGGGCAAGACCGCGATGCGCGACGCGCAGGCCGGCCCGGCGCAGAATCGGACAAAAAAAACCGGGGCATGCCCCGGTCTTCTCGTCTGCAACCTTCGCAGAACGACGCGAGGCCGGCGCTTACGCGTTCTCCGCCAGCGCGTCGGCCTGGCTCGCGCGGATGCCGAGGCGCTCGAACAGCGCGCGGTCGCGCTGCGTCTGCGGGTTGCTCGTGGTCAGCAGCTGGTCGCCGTAGAACATCGAGTTCGCGCCCGCGAGGAAGCACATCGCCTGCATCGCGTCGTCGAGCTGCTCGCGGCCGGCCGACAGCCGCACGACGGCCTTCGGCATCGTGATGCGCGCGACCGCGATCGTGCGCACGAACTCGAACGGGTCGAGCGGTGCGGTGCCTTCGAGCGGCGTGCCCTCGATCGCGACGAGGTTGTTGATCGGCACCGACTCCGGATACGGGTTCAGGTTCGCGAGCTGCGAGATCAGGCCCGCGCGTTCGCGGCGCGATTCGCCCATCCCGATGATGCCGCCGCAGCACACGTTGATGCCCGCGTCGCGCACGCGGTCGAGCGTGTCGAGACGATCCTGGTAGGTGCGCGTCGAGATCACCTGGCCGTAGAACTCCGGCGACGTGTCGAGATTGTGGTTGTAGTAATCGAGGCCCGCGTCGGCGAGTTCCTTGGCTTGCTCGTCCTCCAGCATGCCGAGCGTCATGCAGGTCTCGAGGCCCAGTTCCTTCACGCCGCGCACCATCTCGGTCAGCGCAGGCATGTGGCGCTCCTTCGGGTTGCGCCATGCGGCGCCCATGCAGAAGCGGCTCGCGCCGTTCGCCTTGGCCGCGCGTGCGGCGTCGAGCACCGCGTCGACGTCCATCAGCTTCTCGGCCTTCAGGCCCGTCTCGTGGTGCGACGACTGCGAGCAGTAGCCGCAATCCTCCTCGCAACCGCCCGTCTTGATCGACAGCAGCGTCGACAGCTGCACCGCGTTCGCGTCGAAGTGCTCGCGATGCACCTGCTGCGCGCGGAACATCAGGTCGTTGAACGGCAGCTCGAACAGCGCGACGACGTCGGCGACGCGCCAGCGCTGCGACGTCGGGGCGGCCACGGGGATCGCGTCGGGTTGCACGGCGGCGGTCTGGGCTTGGGTCATGGTGGTTTTCCTGTCGTGAATGCGGGGATCGGGGCGTCAATGCTGCGCGCGGCGCAGCGTGTCGACGAGCGCGGCGATGTCGAGCATCGCCGCGGCGGATTCGGGGGCGGCCGGCGCCAAGTGCGCGATGCGGCCAAGCAGCGGCGCGCGATGTTCGCGCGCGAGCCAGTCGCGGATCGCAGCGACGTTCTCGTCGGCGTACGGCATGGCCGGGTCGACGTGGTTCGCGACCCAGCCGGCGAGCGTGAGGCCGCGCTGGCGAATCGCGTCGGCCGTCAGCAGCGCGTGGCTGATGCAGCCGAGCCGCATGCCGACCACGAGCACGACCGGCAGGCCGAGCGCGACCGCGAGATCGGCCGTGTCCTGCGTGTCGTTCAGCGGCACGCGGAAGCCGCCGACGCCTTCGACGACGACGACGTCCGCGCGCGTCAGCGCCTCGCGGTGGCTCGCGACGATCGTGTCGAGGTCGATCGTCACGCCTTCCTGCGCGGCGACGATGTGCGGGGCGGCCGGCGCCTTCAGCAGGAACGGCGTGCGCAGCTCGGGCGGCAGCACGACGTTCGCGGCCGCGTCGAGCTGGTCGGCGTCCTCGTTGCGCCAGACGCCGTCGCGTTCAACCGCACCGGCGGCCACGGGCTTCAGCGCGGCCGCGCGCAGGCCGTGACGTGCGAAGCCGTGCAGCATCGCGGCCGACACGAAGGTCTTGCCGATCTCGGTGTCGGTGCCGGTGACGAAAACGGAAAGCGGTGCGTTCATGCGGTTTGCTCGCTGGCTTCGATGAGTGCGGTTTCCAGCCGCGCGAGATCGTCGAACGAATGCGCGGCCGACAGCGAGATGCGCAGGCGCGACGTGCCGGCGGGCACCGTCGGCGGCCGGATCGCGGGCACCCACAGGCCGTGCGCGTCGAGCGAGCGCATCGCCGCGAGCGTCGCGTCGTTGCTGCCGATCACGAGCGGCTGCACGGCCGTGTGCGAGTCGACCGGCTGCCAGCGTGTCATGCGCAGCAGCGCGCGCGTGCGCTCGATCAGCGCGGCGAGGTGCGCGCGTCGCGCATCGCCTTCGTCGCCGGCGATCACCTTCAGGCTTGCCGATACCGCATGCGCGACCGCGGGCGGCGCCGCCGTCGTGAAGATGTAGCTGCGCGCGCGCTGGATCATCCATTCGATCACGGTCTCGTGCGCGATGACGAACGCGCCCGCGACGCCGGCGGCCTTGCCGAGCGTGCCGACGTACACGAGGTTCGGCGAGCGCAGCGCGGCGGCCGCGAGCGCGCCGCGGCCCTGCGGGCCCAGCACGCCGAAGCCGTGCGCGTCGTCGACGACGAGCCACGCGCCGTGGCGTTCGGCCAGCGCGACGAGTTCGGCGAGCGGCGCGAGGTCACCGTCCATGCTGAACACCGTATCGCTGACGATCAGCTTCGTTTCGGCCTCCGACGCATCGAGCAGCGCGGGGAGCGCCGCCATGTCCGCATGCGGATAGACCTGCACGTTCGCGCGCGACAGCCGGATCCCGTCGATCAGCGACGCGTGGTTCAGCGCGTCGGAGAAGATCGTCGCGTGTTTGCCGGTGAGGGCCGTCATCGCGGCGAGGTTCGCCATGTAGCCGGTGCTGAAGTACAGCGCGCGCGGCGCATCGGAGAAGCCGCCCGCGAAGCCGGCGAGTTCGTCCTCGAGCGTCGCGTGCGCGCGCGAATGGCCGCCGAGCAGATGCGAGCCGCCGCTCCCGGAGCCATAGCGCCGCGCGCCTTCCGCGAACGCGGCGACGAGCGCCGGATGCGCGGCGAGGCCGAGATAGTCGTTGCTCGCGAAGCCGACGATGTCGCGGCCGTCGACGCGCATGTGTGCGTCGCACGCGGTGTCGGCGGTGCGGCGCACGCGGCGCAGGCCCTGCGCATCGAGTTCGGCGAGGCCGCGCTGCAGCGTGTCGAGCAGCGGCGCGGTCGTTTTCTGCGACGGCTGTTTCATCGCGCCGCCTCCGCGAGTGTCGCGTCGAGCGTGTCGCGCGTGCGTTGCGCGAGCCACGCGATGTCGTCGTCGCTCATCACGTACGGCGGCATCAGGTACACGGTCGTGCCGATCGGGCGCAGCAGCAGTTCGCGTTCGAGCGCGCGCTCGAAGAAGCGTCGCGAGAAGCCGCGTGCCGCGTCGCCGTCGAGCGCGACGTCGAACGCGAACAATGTGCCGCGCTCGCGCAGGTGACGCACCTGCGGGTGCGCGCCGAGCGGCGCGAGCGCGGCGCGCATCGCGGCCGACTTGCGCGCGTTGGCGGCGAGCACGTCGTCGCGCGCGAACAGGTCGAGCGTCGCGACGGCCGCGCGGCACGCGAGCGGGTTGCCGGTGTACGAATGCGAATGCAGGAAGCCGCGCGTGGTGTCGTCGTCGTAGAACGCCGCGAACACGTCGTCGCGCGTGAGCACGAGCGACAGCGGCAGGTAGCCGCCGCTGATGCCTTTCGACAGGCACAGGAAATCGGGCCACACGCCGGCCTGCTCGCACGCGAAGAAGGTGCCGGTGCGGCCGCAGCCGACCGCGATCTCGTCGGCGATCAGGTGCACGCCGAATTCGTCGCACAGCGCGCGCAGCCCGCGCACGTACGACGGATCGTGCATCGCCATGCCGGCCGCGCATTGCACGAGCGGCTCGACGATCAGCGCGGCGATCCGGTCGGCGCGTTCGGCGAACAGGCGCCGCACGTCGTCGAGCGCGCGGCCCGCGACGTCGGCGGCCGTCTCGCCCGGCAGCGCGCCGCGCGCGTCGGGCGACGCGACCACGTGCGCGTTGCGGATCAGCGGGTCGTACGCGTCCTTGAACAGCGCGACGTCGGTCACGCCGAGCGCGCCGATGGTCTCGCCGTGATAGCTGTTCGCGACGCACACGAACTCGCGCTTGTCCGCGCGGCCGCGGTTGCGCCACGCGTGGAAGCTCATCTTCAGCGCGATCTCGACCGCCGACGCGCCGTCCGACGCGAAGAACGCATGGCCGAGCGTGCGCGCGGTGAGCGCGTGCAGCCGCTCGGCGAGCTCGATCGCCGGCTCGTGCGTGCAGCCGGCGAGCATCGCGTGCTCGAGCGTGTCGAGCTGGTCCTTCAGCGCCGCGTTGATGTCCGGGTTCGCGTGGCCGAACAGGTTCACCCACCACGAGCTGATCGCGTCGAAGTAACGGCGGCCGTCGCGGTCGTACAGCCACAGGCCCGCGCCGCGCGCGACGGGAATGAGCGGCAGGCGCTCGTGGTGCTTCATCTGGGTGCAGGGATGCCAGACCGCGCGCAGGCTGCGCGCGACCCAGTCATCGGTGGCTGGCGTACTCAAGGCGACTCCGGGGAGTAAAACGGCGGCGGGTATCGAACGGGACACCGCGCGGCGACAGACGGAAAACGCGCTGAGATTAGCGTGTTCCGCCGCGCGTTGCACTACCGGTTACAAACACCGCAAAGCCTTGCCGGGCGGGAGTTCGGCGCAGATCCGGGGTGCTCGGGACGGTACGCGCCAGATGCCCCGAAATGACCGCAGATGACGACGTTCGAGTGACACCCCCCGACAGAAAAAAATCGTCGGGCGGGCGGGCGCGGGAGGGGTGAAAAATCGGGGCGGGAAGGGAAAAGGGGCGCGAAGTGTGGCGCAATGCGACCGGCGACTAGCAACCTGCGACCTGCGACCTGCGAATGGCGAATGGCGAATGGCGAATGGCGAATGGCGAATGGCGACCTGCGAATGGCGACTAGCGACTAGCGACTAGCGACTAGCGACTAGCGACCGGCGACTAGCGACCGGCGACCGGCGACCGGCGACCGGCAAATGGCGCGTTGAATCAGGCGCCGCTGGCGTTCGGAACAGGCGGGAAAAGTCCCGCAAAGGCTCTCAGCGGATGTTACGAGCGGGGTGCTCAGCCCGCGGACTCACAAGAGCGCGAGAACGGGCATGCGAACGCCGCTGCGGACCGCACGCTCACGAAACGGAAGAGGGGAAAGAGACGTGGGTAGAACGCGATCCTGACGCGCGTCGCGACACGCGCGCGTCAGCGCGAAGCCAAGGCGCGCGCGTCGGCGTCGCCGTTGTCGGCCGTCTGCGTCGCATTCGCGTTCCACACGACGCGGTCGTTGACCGCATACAGCTTGCATGCGCCCGCGCCCTGCTTCGAGCAGTTGTCGAGCGCGAGCGCCATCGGATCGTCGCCGCCTTCGGCCCACGACCACGCGCCTTCAGCCGACACCGCGAACGCACGGCTCGGATGCTGGCTCAGGAAGCGGCGATAGCCTTCGCGGCCGGCTGCGTCGAGGAACGGCACCGCCTCGACCGCGTCGATCGACGCATAGCCGGTCGCATTCGGCTCGTGCGGGTTCGCGACCGCATAGCGCACCGAGGTCGGCAGGTTCAGTTCCGCGAGGAACGCATGCACGGCCGGCCACCACACGGGCACGCCGTCGCGATCGACGATCAGCCGGTGCGCGTCGTCCTTGTAGCGGCCGAAATCGATGAACTGCGCCTGCGTGCCGTGCGACACGTAGGCGTCGTGCATCTGCGCGACGAGCGCGGGCGTCCACACCGAATCGTTGTCGCCGTACAGCCACAGCGACCGCACGGCCGTATGCGCGCCGTACTGGTCGAACGCGTCGACGAGATTGCGCTGCCAGCCGTCGCAGAGGTCCTGGCGCAGCCCGCCGGAGAAGTTGATGATGCCGCGCACGCCGGGCGCCGCCTCGGTACCGTATGCGACCGACACGAGGCCGCCGTGCGACGTGCCCGCGACGACGATGCGCGACGCATCGATGTACGACTGACGCGACATGTAGCGGACCGTCGCGTCGACGTCGGCGGCCTGCACGAGGCCGTTCTTGCCGACGTTGCAGCCT
This sequence comes from Burkholderia sp. Bp9099, assembly GCF_003857805.1. Taxonomy (NCBI): domain Bacteria; kingdom Pseudomonadati; phylum Pseudomonadota; class Betaproteobacteria; order Burkholderiales; family Burkholderiaceae; genus Burkholderia; species Burkholderia sp. Bp9099. The sequence goes on along the minus strand of NZ_QTPU01000014.1, from coordinate 163,808 downwards.
TCCTGCTGGTACGCGCCGCCCGAACCGGCGAAGCCCTGGCGGTTCGGCGCGATCACCGCATAGCCGCGGCGCACGAATTCACGCGCGAACGCGAGCGGCCGGCTGCGCGGCTGCTGGTGAAGATCGCCGGTGTTCTTGCCGTGGTTGAAGACGACGAGCGGGAACGGGCCGGGGCCGTTCGGCTTGAACAGCGTGGCCTCGAGCATCACGGCGCCCGAAGCATCGGCCGGAATGCTGACGATTTGTTCGTTGAGGTTCGCGGCGACCTGCGGGAGGCCCGAATCGCCGTAATCGAAGCGCTCGGCGTGGGCGAGCGAGCCGCTGGCCGTGGCCGCGCCAGATTGCGCGTTCGGCGCCGTACCGGCCTGAGCGGCCGACAGCGCGCAGGCCGCCATCCATCCCACCAATACCTTGCTGAACGCCATTCGTAAGCCCTGCCATGCAACATGACCAATCTGACGGCCATCCTAGCCCGACAAATTCAGGTTGTGCAATGCGGGAATTACCCGGCGTCTGACATGGCAACTATTTGTCAGCGTTCACTTACTTCGCCGTCGACATAGCGCCAGAAACCGTGCTCGTCGCGTGTGAAACGACTTGTCTCGTGGAGCCTGTACGCACGCCCGCCGACCTTGTAGCGGGCCACGAATTCGACCTCCGCGTGCTGTTCGTCGAGCCGGGCATGGCGTTTGACGGCGAGGCCGAGCCAGCGAGGCGCGTCGGGCGCATTCGGGTCCGCATCGAGATCGGCCGGGCAGGTGCGCGCGTCCCAGGTCGCGCGCAGATAGTCGGTCGCGCCGAGCACGTACGCGCTGTACCGCGAGCGCATCAATTCGAGGGCGGTCGGCGCGGCTTCGCCGCCGTCGATGAAGCGGCCGCAACAGGCCGCATAGCGCGGCGCCGGGGCTTTGCCGGCAGGGACGGGGGACGCGCCGCCGCACGGGCACGCGTCAGGTCGGTTCAAAATCATGCGATTCGGGAATTAACGACGCCGGGTTGTCATGCCGGCTCACCAGCTGAGCTCGACGCCGTCGTACTGGAAGAAACGGCCGTTGGCCTGCGACACGTCCGCGCCGGCTTCCGCGATCACGCGGCGCATGCCGGTCACGCTGGTCTCCGGATCGATCGCGGCCTGCGCGCCGCCCATGTCGGTGCGCACCCAGCCGGGATGGAGCGAGATGCAGGCGGCGTGGCGCGTCTGCAGCGATGCGATGCGCAGCACGTCGTTCAGCGCGGCCTTGCTCGCGCGGTACAGCCAGCCGGTCGTGCCGGTCGCCTCGGCGATGCTGCCCATCCGGCTCGAGACCACCGCCAGCACGCCGCGCGCGTCCTCGACGAGCGGCAGCAGGATCGGCAGCAGTTGCATCGGCCCGCGCACGTTCGTATGCATCACCGTGTCGAAATCCTCGGCGCCGATCGTTTCGACCCCTTCGGTGCGCGGCCCGTACACGCCCGACACGAGCACCGCCGCGTCGAGCCGTTCGCCGTCGAGCTTCCAGCCGAGCGCCGCGATCTGTTCGGGCTGCGCGATGTCGAGCGCATGCGCGTGCGCGCCGCGTTCGCGCAGTGCGGCAAGCGATGCGTCGTCGCGCGCGGTCGCGATCACGTTCCAGCCGTCGCGCCGGTATTGCCGGACGAATTCGCGTCCGAGGCCGCGCGATGCGCCGACGATCAGTACGGTTTTCATGTTCGCCGCTCCTTTGCATTGCACCGCCGTCGCGGCAGTGCCGGTGTCAGATCAGTTCGACGGCCGTCGCGGCCGCATGACCGCCGTTGCGCCGGCTGGCGTGTGCGCACGGCGCACCCGTCGCGCGACGGGATGCAGGGGGCGCGGCCCCGCCATCATGATGCACCTTCAGCCGGATGGCGCGCGGCGGGGCGCTGGCGTGCCGCGCCCGCGTGGCCGCGCACGTCGGCTACTTCGAGTCGGTTACTTCGCGTCGTCGCACGGCTTCAGCGTGGCGGCGACCGCCTGCGCGACGTCGTCGAGCCGCGCGGCGTCCGCCGCGACCATGTCGTTGTCGGGCGCGTGCTGGCCGCGCGCGGTCAGCGCCGCGACGCAGCGCTTGTAGGTTGCATCCAGCGCGTCGAAGCTCGACACGGCCATCCCGAGGTTGCGCATCCGCCCGTCGTGCACGCCGTACACGAGCCCGTGCACGGTGAGCGACTGGCCGCGCGCCCATGCGTCGTTGACGATCGTCGTGCGGCATACGTTGACGACCTGCTCGATCGAGTTCAGCTCGATCAGGCGGCGATAGCGCGCTTCGCCGACCGGCCATTCGTCGAGCAGTGCGGCGTGGCGTTCGCGCACGTCCTGCACGTGATGCAGCCAGTTGTCCGCGAGGCCGACGCGGCGGTTGTGCAGCGCCGCGTTCACGCCCGAGCAGCCGTAGTGGCCGACGACCATGATGTGCTTCACGCGCAGGATGTCGACCGCGAACTGGATCACCGACAGGCAGTTCAGGTCGCTGTGCACGACGACGTTCGCGATGTTACGGTGCACGAACACTTCGCCCGGCGGCAGGCCGATGATCTGGTTCGCGGGCACGCGCGAATCCGAGCAGCCGATCCACAGATATTCCGGCGCCTGCTGGTCGGCGAGACGCGCGAAGAAATCGGGATCGTCGGCGAGCTGGCGCTTGACCCAGGCGTCGTTGTTGTCGAACAGGTGTGAAAGCGGATTGTCTTGGGTATTCATCGGTGTGGATTCCGTTGGCGGAAGTCAGGTCGATAACGGGTTTGGTTCGATCGGACGGTGCGTCAGGCGGCGCGCTGCGCGTCGCTTGCGTCGTCGCCGGCGTCACCGGCGTCCGGCGTCGCGTCGAAGCGCTCGGGGTAGCGCACGCTGAAGCGCAGCGACACGTCGTACGGGTAAAAATCGGGCAACTCGCCCTGCAGCAGCTTGTCCTTGCTGGCCTGCCACAGCGCGGGTTCGAAAAAGTCCGCGTGATGCTTCATGAAGACCGTCCGCACGCGCGGGTCGCCGAGCAGGAACGGTCCGTAGGTTTCCGGAAAGATGTCGTGCGGGCCGACGGTATACCACGGTTCGCCGGACAGCTCGTCTTCCTCGTTGCGCGGCGGCGGCACGCGCCGCACGTTGCAGTCGGTCAGGTACTCGATCTCGTCGTAGTCGTAGAACACGACGCGGCCGTGGCGCGTGACGCCGAAGTTCTTGTAAAGCATGTCGCCGGGGAAGATGTTGGCCTTCATCAACTCCTTCACCGCGTTGCCGTACTCCTTCACGCCGTGCTCGACGTCCGCGTCGGTGCCGTTCTGCAGGTACAGGTTGAGCGGCGTCATGCGGCGCTCGATGTACAGGTGCTTGATCACGAGGTTGTCGTCCTCGTATTCGAGCAGCGACGGCACTTCCTTTTCCAGCTCGCGCACGAGCGCATGGTCGAGCCGCGACAGCGGCAGCGCGACGCTCGAATACTCGAGCGTATCGGCCATCCGCCCGAGACGGTCGTGGCGCTTCACGAGCTGGTACTTCTCCATGATCTGCGCGCGCGTCGTTTCCTTCGGCGGCGGGAACTGATCCTTGATGATCTTGAACACGTACGGGAACGACGGCAGCGTGAACACGAGCATCACGAGGCCCTTGATCCCGGGCGCGATGATGAAGCGGTCGCTCGAATGCGACAGGTGGTGCAGCAGGTCGCGGTAGAACAGGTTCTTGCCCTGCTTCTGCAGGCCGACCGACGTGTAGATCTCGGCCTTCGGCTTGCCCGGCATGATCGTGCAGAGAAAATCCACGTACGCGGACGGCACGCCCATGTCGACGAGGAAATACGAGTGCGAGAAGCTGAAGATGATCTGCAGCAGGTCGCGGCGCAGCAGCACGGTGTCGAGCGCGAGCAGGCCCGGGCGCACGTGGCGGATCGGCACCGCGAACGGCAGCACGCGATCGGCGTTGATGATGCGGCCGACGATGTACGCGCTCTTGTTGCGGAAGAACAGCGACGACAGCACGTGGATCTGGAAATTCGGCGCGGCGTCGAACTGGCCGAATTCGTCGCTGATCGCCTGCATCACGCAGCCGATGTCGCGCGTGAGATCCTCGAACGGCGGCTCGAGCTGGAAGTTCGTGACGATGCGCTCGAGCGTGGCCGCGAGCCCGTCGGTGCCCGGGTAGTACGCGCGATAGGTCGGCTTTGCGGCCGGCTCGTCGTTCTCGAGGTATTCGGTCGAGATCGCGGGCCGCACGAAGATGAAATCGTTGCTGAAATACGAGCGGTGCAGGATCTTGCAGCACACCGAATTGAAGAACGTTTCCGCGCACTCGGGCTGGCGGTGCGACGTGAGCAGGCCGATGTAGTGCAGCTTGATCTGCTGCCACACCTCGTCGTCGATGTTCTCCGCGTCGTATTCGTCCTCCAGCAGCTCGACGCACTCCTGCACGCGATCGTCGTACGACGTGATCCGCTCGCGCGCGAGCCGCTGCAGGCCGTGCCAGTCGGCGCGCTCGAATAGCGTCTTCGCCTCGACGGCGGCTTCCCGGAAGATCCGGTAGTGGCGGTCGAAGTATTCGAGCATCGTCTGCGCGACGTCGAAGCCGATTTGCGACGACAGCAGTTTGGGGAAGTGATTCATCGCGTGCAGGCTCGTTGAAGAGGGGCTGTAAGCACTCGCCATTTTAGCGCCCAAGTCGGCGTTTCAATGACTTTCGGGGTCCCGCGCCCAAGCGCCGTCAATGGGCGGGTTGCTCGCCGTTGCATGCCGTTCGATGCATCTTCGCGTAAAGATACGGGTACGGAACCGATTCTGACACGAACTTTTTTTGACCGTCCGGCGCGCGCCGGCACGCGTTTCGCGCGACGGCGATAGAATCGACGCGATGCCCGCCGCGGCATGCCGCGCGCTCCTGCACTTGCATTCGCACCCGCGCCCGCATTCGCATTCGCACCGATAACGACGAGACACCCCACCGATGAACGCACTGGAACACCAACTCGACTATCCCTTCGCCGACACGCTGCCCGTCGCGGGCGACACGTTCGAGGTCGCGCCCGGCGTGCGCTGGCTGCGCATGCCGCTGCCGTTTTCGCTCGATCACATCAATCTCTGGCTGCTGCGCGACGAGATCGACGGACAGGCCGGCTGGACGATCGTCGACTGCGGTATCTCGTCGGATGCGATCCGTACGCACTGGGAACAGATCTTCGACACGCATCTCGACGGGCTGCCGGTGCTGCGCGTGCTCGTCACGCATTGCCATCCCGATCACTTCGGCCTGGCGAACTGGATCTGCGAAGGCGGCGACCGGCGCCGCTGGAACGTGCGGCTGTGGATGACGCTCGGCGAATACATGTTCGGCTGCCTGATGGCGGCCGGCAACGGCTCGAACGCCGGCGGCGCGGCCGCCGCCGATCACTTCGCGCGTCACGGGCTGACCGATCCGGCCGCGCTCGACAAGCTGCGCAACCGTCGCAGCTATTACTCGGACCTCGTGCCGGCCGTGCCGCCGCGCTACCGGCGCCTGCGCGAAGGCGACCCGGTGACGATCGGCGCGCGCACGTGGCGCGTCGTCACCGGCTACGGCCATTCGCCTGAACATTGCGCGCTCTACAGCGAAGCGGACGGCGTGCTGATCTCCGGCGACATGGTGCTGCCGCGCATCTCGACCAACGTGTCCGTGTTCGATCTCGAACCGGAAGCGAACCCGCTCGCGCTGTACCTCGAATCGCTCGGCCGCTACGAGACGATGGCGCCCGACACGCTCGTGCTGCCGTCGCACGGCAAGCCGTTCCGCGGCGTGCGCACCCGCATCGCGCAACTGCGCGCGCACCACGACGCGCGGCTCGACGAAGTGCGCGTCGCCTGCGCGGAGAAGCCGGCGAGCGCCGCCGACATCGTGCCGATCATGTTCCGCCGCCGCGAGCTCGACATCCATCAGATGACGTTCGCGCTCGGCGAGGCGCTCGCGCACCTGAACCTGCTGTGGCTTGCGGGCGAACTCGTGCGCGAGCAGGGCGACGACGGCGTGATTCGCTTCGCGCGGGCCTGAGCGCTGCCGGCCCGACGTTCCCTCGTTTTCAGCGTTCAACCCGGTCCGTGCCGTTCCAACAACGCGAAATCCGTCGTCCCTATCGGCAAAGGCCTGCTCGAATCGGAGCGGCTCGTCAGGCAGCGGTTCGTCGAATCGGACATCACGCGAAACGACGAACGACCGTGAGCGTCAATCACGCGACGGGTTCGTAACGCCACCCGTCGCGCTGCCATTGCATCGTGTGCGTCGGCGCGAGCGCCGCGAGAAACGCGGCGTCGTGCGACGCGACCACCAGCGCACCGGGGAAGCCGGCCAGCGCGGCTTCGATCGCGCGCACCGATTCGAGATCGAGGTGATTGGTCGGCTCGTCGAGCAGCAGCAGCTGCGCGGGCGTGCCGCGCCACAACGCGCACGCGAGCGCGGCTTTCAACCGCTCGCCGCCGCTCAGGCGCTGCACCGGCTGCGTCGCGCGCGCGGCATCGAGCTGCAGCAGCGCGAGCCGGCTGCGCAGCTCGCCTTCGGCGAGCGGCGTAGCGAGGCTGCCCAACTGGTCGACGATCGAGCGCTCGGGATCGAGCAGCGCGAGCCGCTGGTCGAGATACGCGGCGCTCACGTGCGTCGCGCAGGTGCCCGCGCGCGGCGCGAGTTCGCCGGAGAGCATGCGCAGCAACGTCGATTTTCCGCAGCCGTTCGGGCCCGTCAGCGCGATGCGCACCGGGCCGCTGGCCGACCACGTGATCGCGTCCGCGCGCCCGGCGGTGCGCCACGGCAGTCGGGCGCGCTCGAGCGTGAACAGCTGGCGGCGCGCGCTGACCTCGGTGCCCGGCAGCGACACGAGCACCGGCGCGTCGGCTTCGACGCGCGCGGCTGCGTCCTGCACGCGTTCGTCGAGCGTCGCCTTGAACGCGCTCTGGTCGCGGCGCACCTGCCCCATGATGTTGCGCGCGGCGCCCTTGCGCCGCTGCTTCGCGCCCGACGACAGGTTGGCCGTCTTCGCATCGCGCAGCGAGCCGGCCGCGTGGCGCTGGATCGTGTCGTGTTCCTGTTCGAGCCGGCGCCTGGCGCGCCCGCGCTCGGTGCGCGCATGCTCGAGCGCGGCCTGCGCGGCATCCTGTTCCGCGTCGCGTTGCGCGCGATACAGCGCGTAGTTGCCGCCGTAAGTACGCACGCCGTGCGGCGTCAGCTCGACGATGCGCTGCACGTGCGCGAGCAGCGCGCGGTCATGGCTGACGATCACGATGCCGCCGCGCCAGCCGTCGAGTGCCGTGCGCAGCCACGCGCGGCCCGGCGCGTCGAGGTGGTTGGTCGGTTCGTCGAGCACCAGCAGCCCGGCCTCCGAGAGCAACGCGCCGATCAGCGCGACGCGCGCCATCTGGCCGCCGCTCAACGCATGTGCCGGTGTATCGGCGCGCACGTCGTGCAGGCCGGCTGCGTCGAGCGCCGCGCGCAGCCGCTCGGCGAGGTCCCAGCGATCGCCGATCAGGTCGAAGTCGTGTGCGCTCGCGCGGCCGTCCGCGAGGCGCGCGAGGGCCGCGAGCGGCGCATCGAGCGTGGCGAATTCCGCGACGGTCCGCGTGGTGTCCGGTGCGTCGTCGTGCTGCTGCGCGACGTAGGCGACGGGCGTGTGCCGGTCGATCGCGCCCGCGCTCGGCGTGCGCCGGCCGGCGATCAGTTGCGCGAGCAGGCTCTTGCCGGCGCCGTTGCGGCCGACGATGCCCGTCGGCGTGCGGTCGATGGAAAGGTCGAGCGAATCGAACAGCGTGACGCCGTCGTCGAAGCGGAAGGAAACGTGATGAAGCGCGACGAGCGCGCCGGTCGGCGTGGCAGCAGCCATAAGCACCTCCGAAAATGCGTGAAACCCTTCGCGCGCGGCGTGCGAGGCACGGCGGCGAAAACATTTTTGGGAAGGCTTAGTTGTTCACTTCGGCTGGCGTCCGGTATGAGGAATGAGCGCGCAGTGTAGCAAGCGCGGCGCGCGGGCCGCAAGCGACGGGCCGGGGCGCCGTCGCTTGCGCGCCACGCGCGGTTACTGCACGGCGACTGCCGCGAAGTTCTGCCGGCCGAACGGGCTGACGTGATAGCCGCTCACGTTCGCACGCGTGAGCGCGGCCGCGGTCGGGTAGCCGAGCGGAATCCACAGCGCCTCGTCATGGATGATCTTCTGCGCCGATTCGTACAGCTTCGCGCGCTTGCTCTGGTCGGCGGTCGACTTGCCGTCGGCGATCAGCTTGTCGAGCTGCGCGTCGCAGAAGCGCGCGAAGTTGATGCCCGACTTCACCGCGTTGCAGCTGAACAGCGGCGACAGGTAGTTGTCCGGATCGCCGTTGTCGCCGGCCCAGCCCATGAACAGCATGTCATGCTGGCCGAGCTTCGCCTGCTTGATCAGCTCGCCCCACTCGATCACCTTCACCTCGGCCTTCACACCGATCTTCGCGAGGTCGGCCTGCAGCAGTTCCGCGCCGGCCTTCGGGTTCGGGTTCAGCACGCTGCCGGTCGGGCGCGTCCAGATCGTCGTCGAGAAGCCGTTCGGGAAACCGGCCGACGCGAGCAGCTGCTTCGCCTTCGCGGGATCGTACGTATACGGCGCGACGTCCTTCGCGTAGCTCCACGTGTTCGGCGGATACGGGTTGTTCGCGGCCGTCGCCGTGTTGTCGAACACCACCTTCAGGTAGGTCGCGCGATCGAACGCGAGGTTCAGCGCCTCGCGCACCTTGTCGTTGTCGAGCGGCTTCTTCTGCGTGTTCAGCGCGACGAACGCGGTCATGAACGCGGGCGTCTGCACGACCTTCAGCGCGCCTTCGCCCTTCGCGGCGAGCACGTCCTGCGGTTTCGGCGACAGCGCGATCTGGCATTCGCCGGCCTTCACCTTTTGCATGCGCACCGACGGGTCGGGCGTGATCGCGTAGATCAGCCGGTCGACCTTCGGCTTCGCGCCCCAGTAGGCCGGGTTCACGTCGTAGCGGATCAGCGCGTCCTTCGTGTAGCTCTTCAGCACGAACGGGCCGGTGCCGATCGGCTTCGCGTTCAGGTCGGCCTGCTTGCCGGCCTTCAGCAGCTGGTCCGCGTATTCGGCCGAGTAGATCGACGCGAAGCCCATCGTCAGGATCGGCACGAACGTCGCGTTCGGCTCGTTCAGCACGAACTTCACCGTGTTGTCGTCGACCTTCGTGACCGACTTCACGAGTTTCACGAGGCCCATCGACTGCGCGTGCGGGAAGCCGCTCGCGCCGGCCACCTTGTGCCACGGGTTCGCATCGTCGAGCATCCGCGAGAACGTGAACACGACGTCGTCCGCGTTCAGCGGGCGGCCCGGCTTGAAGTAGTCGGTGGTCTGGAACGCGACGTTCGGGCGCAGATGGAACGTGTACGTGAGGCCGTCGGCGCTCGCTTCCCATTTGTCGGCGAGCGCGGGCACGACCTTCTTCGCCGCTTCGTCGTACGACACGAGCGTGTTGAAGATCACGTCGGCCGATGCGTTGGTCGTGACGAGCGAGTTGTACTGCACGACGTCGAAGCCGTCCGGGCTCGATTCCGTGCAGACGGTGAGCGGCTTGGCGGCGGCGAGGCCGGGGGCGGCGAGGGCGGCGGCGACGGCGGCCGCGGCGAACAGCTTGACGTGCATAGGTTCTCCCACGTTGCTTGTGATTTTTGCTGGGTGTCGGAATGCGGGCGTGGCCCGGTAACAGGCGGGGCCGGCGCGGCTGGCGGATAGCATACCGTCAAAGCGCGCGGTGCGTGAAAAAAGGCGCCGGAACGCAGCGAATTGAGCGAGAAACGGCTGCGTTCGCGACGGAATGCGTGCTGGGGCGGCGCAGCGGCGGGGAGATGAGACAGGCGCGACGGCGAACGACCGGCGGCCGAGATGGGGGGCGGGGAAAGCGCAGGCCAAAGCGGATCGGCGAGGATCGGTGCTGATCGACGCGAATCGGCTGGATCACCGAATCACCGAATCACCGAATCACCAGAATCGGCAGAATCGCCGCGCCGGCTGCGGCGAGTCGTGTGGAAGGAGGAGCGGTGCGTGCGACGTTGGCGCCGCACTCAATGCGCGCCGGCCTTCGGCTTGCGCGGTGCCTTCTCGAACAGGCGGTCGTAGAGCCAGCGCGGCAGCACGTGCAGCACCTTCGCGACGACGCCCATCTGCCACGGAATCACGCGGAACGCGTGCTGCCGCGCGATCGCGCGCGCGGCGCGGGCCGCGAAGCGGTCGGCGTCCATCAGGAACGGCATCCGGTACGGGTTGTGCGCGGTCATCGGCGTGCGGATGTAGCCGGGCGCGATCGTCACGACGCCGACACCGGCCGGGCGCAGTTCGACGCGCAGCGCCTCGAGATACTTGATCGCGGCCGATTTGGACGCGCTGTACGCACCTGACCCGGGCAGGCCGCGCACGCCGGCGACGCTCGCGACGCCGACCAGCGTTCCGTGGCGCGCGGCCGTCATCGGGCCGACGAACGGCTCGAACGTCGCGACCATCCCGTAGTAGTTGATGTCCATCACGTTGCGGAACGTGGCGAGATCGCCCTGGCCCGTGACGGCGCCCTGGCTGATGCCAGCGTTCGCGATCACGACGTCGGGGCAGCCGTGCGCGGCGATGAACGACGCGGCGGCCGTCGCGAGCGCGTCGGCGTCGCGCACGTCGGCGGAATAGACGGAGACGGACAGCTTGGGAAAGCGTCGCGCGAACGTATCGAGGGCATCAGTGCGGCGCGCGACGAGGGCGAGCGTGGCGCCCTGGCGGGCGTATTCCTCGGCCATCGCGAGGCCGAGCCCGCTCGACGCGCCGGTGATGAAGACCTTCAGCGGAGTAGTCATGCCGGCGCGCGGGCGGGGATCAGAGCTTCTTGTCCTGAACCTGCTTCACGAGGTAGTCGAGCACCTGCGCGGTACCCGGGATGCTGTTCGTGTAAGCCGGGCCCGTCTTGTACTTGCCCTGGACCACGATCGTCGGCACGCCGTCGATCGCGTAGTTCTTCAGCAGCTCGGCCGACTGCTTCACCTGGCCCTGCACGCTGAACGAGTTGTACGCGTCCATGAACTGCTTCTTGTCGACGCCCTGCGTCGCCAGGAAGTCGGCCTGCGCCTGCGGCGTCAGCAGGTAGTTCTTCTGCTTGTGGATCGCGTTGAAGATCGCCGGCGTGACCTTCTCCGAAATGCCGAGCGCCGACACCGCGTAGAACAGCTTCGAGTGCGGGAGGAAATCGTCGCGGAAGGCGACCGGCACGCGCTTGAAGTCGATGTTGTTGCCCTGCTTCTTCACCCAGGCCTCGACCGTCGGCTCGAATTCGTAGCAGTGCGGGCAGCCGTACCAGAAGAACTCGATGACTTCGACCTTGCCGGCCGGCGCGGACACCGGCTGCGGCGACTTCATCACCTCGAAGTCCTTGCCGGACACCGGCGCCGTGGGCGAAGCCTGGGCGAAGCCGGCTGCGGCCAGGCCGAGGGACAGAAGGAGCGTGCTAAGCAGTTTTTTCATGTTGTGGACGTCGAATCAGTTGCTCGGGTTACGAAACGTAACGGGTTCTGCGTGGGCGCGGCCGGTTGCTTACTGCTTCGTGAAACGGATCACCGCCGTGTCGACACCTGCATCGGACAGGCGCTGGCGGGCCGAGTTCATATCCTCGAATTTCGAGAACGGGCCGACGCGCACGCGGAAATAGGTCACGCCGCTGACATCGCGCTTCGACACCTTCGACTCGAAGCCCTGGAAGCCCAGCCGCGCGCGCTGCTGCTCGGCGTCGCCTTCCGTCTTGTACGCACCGACCTGCAGGAAGTAGCCGGTGTTCGCGTCGCTTGCGGTCGGCGGCTTCGCTGCCGCGGCGGACGTCGCGGACGGCGCCGGCTTCGGCGTGTTCGCGGCCAGTTGCTGTTGCTGCTGTTTCTGCGCGGCAGCCTGCTGCGCCTGCTTCTGCGCGGCGAAGCGCGCGAGGTCGTCCTCGCCGCCTTGCTGCTGCTGTTGCTGCTGTTGCTGCGCCTGTTGCGTCTTCTTCGGCGGCGGCGGGTTGTCGGCCGGCTTCGGCGCGACGGCGACGCCATTGCCCGACGACGCGTTGTTCGATGCGGTGGTGTTGCTCGAGCCGCTGGTGTTGCCGGAGCCGTTCGTGTTGCCCGACGGCGGCACTTCGACGATCTGCGGTTCGGGCAGCAGGCCGCCCTGGGTCTGGTTCGCGGCCTGGCCCGGCGCGGTGTTGGGCGGCGCGGATTGCGCGGCCTGCGGCACCGGCTGGCCGGGCGTCTTGCCTTGCAGCGCGCGGTTCGGGTCGAACTGCTGCGGCTGGCTCGCGGCGTTGTCGGCCGGCGGCGGCGCGACCTTCGACACGAACGGCGACGGCGACCGCGTGATGTAGAGCGCCACCACCACCGCGATCGCGAGGCCGACGATCAGGCCCAGCACGATTCCAAGAAATGTCCCTCCGGCTTGTTTCGATTGCTTCGAAGTTCGGCGTGGTTGTGCCATTGCTTGAGTCACCTGCAAAAAGAATCGTGAAAAGGCTGCGACGGGCATCCGGCGGCGGGTGCTCCCGTCGCAGGCGCGCCTGCCGCAGCCATTCGCTGCCCGGTCCGGGCCGCTTACATCTTGGCGGGCGCGGACACGCCGAGCACCGCCAGGCCGTTCTCGAGCACTTGCCGGGTCGCGGCGAGGAGCGCGGCGCGCGCGTTGCGCGGCGCTTCGTCGTCGACCAGCACGCGCTCCGCATTGTAGAACGAGTGGAATTCACCAGCGAGATCGCGCAGGTAGAACGCGACCGCGTGCGGCGCCAGTTCGTTCGCCGCGTGCGTGAGCATGTCCGGATACTCGGCGAGCTTCTGCATCAGCGACACGGCCTGCGGGCTCGTGAGCTGCGACAGGTCGGCACCCGGCAGCTGCGCCGCTTCGACGTTGTAGCGGGACTTCAGTTCGTTGAGCACCGAGCAGATCCGCGCATGCGCGTACTGGACGTAATAGACCGGGTTCTCGTCGTTCTGTTTCAGCGCGAGGTCGATGTCGAACACGAATTCGGTGTCGGCCTTGCGGGAGATCAGGAAGAAACGGACCGCGTCGCGGCCGCGCGTGATGGTCGCCTCGTCGATCAGGTCGGGGGCTGCTTCCTGGCCCGGCGTCGCGCCGCCCGACCATTCGATCAGGTCGCGCACCGTCACGTAGCTGCCCGCGCGCTTCGACAGCTTCACTTCCTGGCCGTCGCGCATCACGGTGACCATCTTGTGCAGCACGTAGTCGGGATAGCCCTTCGGGATGCCGATGTGCAGGCCCTGCAGGCCCGCGCGCACGCGCGCGATCGTGCCATGGTGGTCCGAACCCTGGATGTTGATCACCTTCGAGAAGCCGCGCTCCCACTTCGTCACGTGGTACGCGACGTCCGGCACGAAGTACGTGTACGTGCCGTCCGTCTTGCGCATCACGCGATCCTTGTCGTCGCCCTCGTCGGTCGTGCGCAGCCACAGCGCGCCGTCCTGCTCGTAGGTCATGCCGGCCTTGATCAGCGCGTCGACCGTCTTCTCGACCCGGCCTTCGCTGTACAGCGACGACTCGAGGTAGTACTGGTCGAATTTCACGCCGAACGCCTGGAGGTCCATGTCCTGCTCGTGACGCAGGTACGCGACCGCGAACTTGCGGATCGCGTCGAGATCGTCGATGTCGCCCGCGCCGGTGACCGGCTCGCCGTCCTTCGCGGCAACCGTCTCGCGGTTCAGGTAGTCGCGTGCGATGTCGGCGATGTATTCGCCGTTGTACGCGGCTTCCGGCCAGCCCGCGTCGCCCGGCTTCAGGCCGCGCGCGCGCGCCTGCGTCGAGATCGCGAGGTTGCCGATCTGCACGCCGGCGTCGTTGTAGTAGAACTCGCGGTGCACCGCGTAGCCCTGGCTCGCGATCACGTTCGCGAGCACGTCGCCGAGCGCCGCCTGGCGGCCGTGGCCGACGTGCAGCGGGCCGGTCGGGTTGGCCGACACGAATTCGAGCAGCACCTGCTTGCCCTTTTCGCGATCCGACGTGCCGAACGCGCGGCCCTGGTCGAACACGGCGGCGATCACCGCCTGCTTCGCGGCGGCCGTCAGGCGCAGGTTGATGAAGCCGGGGCCGGCGATTTCGGCCGCGTCGACGAGCCCTTGCGCGGCCGGCTGGGCCGTCAGCGCGGCGACGATCTGCTCGGCGAGCTGGCGCGGGTTCGTGCCGAGCGGCTTGGCGAGCTGCATCGCGACGTTGCACGCGACGTCGCCGTGCGCGGCGACCTTCGGGCGCTCGAGCGTGATGGCCGGGGCGACGAACGCTGCGTCGGCGCCTTTCAGCGCGTGTGCGACCTGCGTGACGCTATCCGCGAGCAGGGCTTCGAGGGTCTGTTTGTGAGCTGGCAGCATGCTGGTAGAAGGCTTCGTTGGTGGCGGCCGGAAACGCCGGCCGGCCGGCGCGCTTTTTAAGCGCGCGTTTCAGGGATCGCAGAATTTTAACAGGTGCTAATATGCCGCTCAGGCGCCCCGCGTCCGCGAGGCCGGACGCCGGCCTGCCGGCGTCCCCCAACCGCGCCGCGCAGGCACAACAAGATGAAAAGGGAATAGTCATGATTACGTTCAAGAGCAAGGCGGCACAGGATCTCGACGTGCTGAAGGATTTCGCCGTATACGTGCTGGGCCTCGTCGGCAAGCAATTGGGCGAACGCGGTGTCATTACGCACGACGAACTGGACCACGCGATCGCGAAGCTGGAAGGCGCGGTCGCGCAGGCGAAGCAGGAGCGTGCCGAGCACGCCGGCCATTTCCACGAGGACGAAGACGACCACGCGCACCACGAAGTGCCGCCGAGCTTGGCGCAGCGCGTCGCACCGTTCCTGACGATGCTGCGCGAAGCGAAGGCCGGTCAGGCCGACGTGCACTGGGGCTTCTGAGCCGCGTTGCCCGCCTGACCCGATCGCGAGATCGCAAAGGCGCATGAAAAAGCCCGCTCGATGCGGGCTTTTTGATTTCGTCTGATCAAAAGGGCGGCGAACCGCCCCGGTCGTGCCCGGATCAGAGTTGCGGCGCGAGCGCGCGGCGCGCGTCGTCGAGCGACAGCTGCATTCGTTGCGCGTAGTCGTCGAGCTGATCCTGCCCGATTTTGCCGACCGAGAAGTAGCGGCTGTCCGGATGCGCGAGGTAGAAGCCCGACACGCTCGCCGCCGGCAGCATCGCCAGCGAATCGGTCACGCTCATCCCGATTTCGTCCGCGTGCAGCGCGGCGAACATGTCGCGTTTCACGAGATGGTCGGGGCAGGCCGGGTAGCCGGGCGCCGGGCGGATGCCCGCGTACTTTTCGGCGATCAGCGCGTCGTTGTCGAGCGTCTCGCCGCTCGCGTAGCCCCACAGCTCGCGGCGCACGCGCGCGTGCATCGCTTCGGCGAACGCTTCCGCGAAGCGGTCGGCGAGCGCCTTCAGCATGATCGCGCTGTAGTCGTCGTGGTCGGCTTCGAACTGCCTTTCCTTCACGTCGACGCCGAGGCCGGCCGTCACCGCGAACATGCCGATGTAGTCGGCGACGCCCGATTCCTTCGGCGCGATGAAGTCGGCAAGCGAGCGGTTCGGGCGCATCACGCCGTCGACCACCGGACGCACGCTCTGCTGGCGCAGGTTGCGCCACGTCATCAGCACTTCGGAGCGCGACTCGTCGGTGTAGATCTCGATGTCGTCGTCGTTGACCGTGTTCGCCGGCAGCAGCGAGATCACGCCGTTCGCGGTCAGCCAGCGGCCCTGGATCAGGCGCGCGAGCATCGACTTCGCGTCGGAGAACACGCGCCGCGCCGATTCGCCGACGATCTCGTCGTTCAGGATCGCCGGGTACGGGCCCGCGAGATCCCAGGTCTGGAAGAACGGGCCCCAGTCGATGTAGTTCGCGAGTTCGTTCAGGTCGTAATTCTTGAACACGCGGCGGCCGATGAACTTCGGCTTCACGGGCTGGTAGCCCGCCCAGTCGATCTTCGTCTTGTTCGCGCGCGCCTGCTCGAGCGTGACCATCGGCTGCGCCTTGCGGTTCGCGTGCTGGTCGCGGATCCGGTCGTAATCGGACTTCAGCTCGTCGAGGTACTTCGCCGCGCCTTCGTCCGACAGCAGGTTCGACGCGACCGACACGGAGCGCGACGCGTCCGGCACGTAGACGACCGGGCCTTCGTAGTGCGGCGCGATCTTCACGGCCGTGTGCACGCGCGAGGTCGTCGCGCCGCCGATCAGCAGCGGGATCTTCTTCACGCGGAAGTAGTCGTCGCGCTGCATTTCGGACGCGACGTACGCCATTTCCTCGAGACTCGGCGTGATGAGGCCCGACAGCCCGATGATGTCCGCGCCCTCGACCTTCGCCTTCGCGAGGATCTCGTTGCACGGGACCATCACGCCCATGTTGACCACTTCGAAGTTGTTGCACTGGAGCACGACCGACACGATGTTCTTGCCGATGTCGTGCACGTCGCCCTTCACGGTCGCGATGACGATCTTGCCCTTCGCGCGCACGTCGCCGCCCGCTTCCGCGAGCAGGCGCTTTTCTTCCTCGATGAACGGGATCAGGTGCGCGACGGCCTGCTTCATCACACGCGCCGACTTCACGACCTGCGGCAGGAACATCTTGCCCTGGCCGAACAGGTCGCCGACGATGTTCATCCCGTCCATCAGCGGGCCTTCGATCACGTTGATCGGACGGCCGCCGGCCGCGGCGATCTTCGCGCGGACTTCCTCGGTATCCTCGACGATGAAGTTCGTGATGCCGTGCACGAGCGCATGCGAAAGCCGCTTCTCGACCGGCTGGTTGCGCCACTCGAGGTTCTCTTCCTTCTTCGCGCCGCCCGCCTTGAACTTGTCGGCGATCTCGAGCAGTCGGTCGGTCGAATCGTCGCGGCGGTTCAGGATCACGTCCTCGACGCGCTCGCGCAGCTCCGGGTCGAGATCGGCGTACACGCCGAGCTGGCCCGCGTTCACGATACCCATGTCCATGCCCGCCTGGATCGCGTGATACAGGAACACGGTGTGGATCGCCTCGCGCACCGGGTCGTTGCCGCGGAACGAGAACGACACGTTCGACACGCCGCCGCTCACCTTCGCGTACGGCAGGTTCTGCTTGATCCAGCGGGTCGCCTCGATGAAGTCGACCGCGTAGTTGTTGTGCTCCTCGATGCCGGTCGCGACCGCGAAGATGTTCGGGTCGAAGATGATGTCTTCCGGCGGGAAGCCGACTTCGTTCACGAGGAAGTCGTACGAGCGCTTGCAGATCTCGGTCTTGCGTGCGTAGGTATCGGCCTGGCCCGTCTCGTCGAATGCCATCACGACCGCGGCCGCGCCGTAGCGGCGGATCAGGTTCGCGTGGCGGCGGAACGCGTCCTCGCCTTCCTTCAGCGAGATCGAGTTCACGATCGCCTTGCCCTGCACGCACTTGAGGCCGGCTTCGATGACTTCCCACTTCGACGAGTCGATCATGATCGGCACGCGCGCGATGTCCGGCTCGGACGCGATCAGGTTCAGGAAGCGCACCATCGCCGCCTTCGAATCGAGCATCGCCTCGTCCATGTTGATGTCGATCACCTGCGCGCCGTTCTCGACCTGCTGGCGCGCCACCGCGAGCGCCTCGTCGAACTGGCCGTTGAGGATCATCCGCGCGAATGCCTTCGAGCCGGTGACGTTGGTGCGTTCACCGACGTTGATGAAGAGCGTTCCGGACGTGACGTTGAACGGCTCGAGGCCGGCAAGGCGCATCATGTGATCGGTCATGGCGGTGCGAATTCGTATGAGGTAGGGCGGGCGTTGATGCGGTCGGTCAGGCGGCGTCGCTGTACTGGCTCGGCCAGCGGCGCGGTTTCACGTCGGCGAGCGCCTTCGCGATCTCGGCGATGTGCTCGGGCGTCGTGCCGCAGCAGCCGCCGGCGAGGTTCACGAGCCCGGCCTGCGCGAATTCCTTCAGGAGGCCCGACGTGACGTCCGGCGTCTCGTCGAAGCCGGTGTCGCTCATCGGGTTCGGCAGGCCCGCGTTCGGGTAGCACGACACGTAGGTGTCGCACAGCTTCGCGAGCTCGGCGATGTACGGACGCATCAGCGCCGCGCCGAGCGCGCAGTTCAGGCCGAACGTGAGCGGCTTCGCGTGGCGCAGCGAATTCCAGAACGCCTCGACCGTCTGGCCCGACAGGATGCGGCCAGATGCGTCGGTCACGGTGCCCGAGATCATGATCGGCAGGCGCTCGCCGGTGTCCTCGAACAGTTCGTCGAGCGCGAAGAGGGCGGCCTTCGCGTTCAGCGTGTCGAAGATCGTCTCGACGAGGAACAGGTCGACGCCGCCGTCGAGCAGCGCCTTCGCCTGCTGGTAATACGCGTCGCGCAGCTCGTCGAACGTGACGTTGCGCGCGCCCGGGTCGTTGACGTCCGGCGAGATGCTCGCCGTCTTCGGCGTCGGCCCGATCGCGCCCGCGACGAAGCGCGGTTTGTCGGGCGTCGCGTAGCGGGCCGCCGATTCGCGCGCGAGCCGCGCCGATTCGACGTTCATCTCGACGACGAGGTCTTCCATCCCGTAGTCGGCCTGAGCGACCGTCGTCGCGCCGAAGGTGTTGGTTTCGACGATGTCCGCGCCGGCCGCGAAGTACTGGTCGTGGATCTCGCTGATGATCTGCGGCTGCGTGAGCGACAGCAGTTCGTTGTTGCCCTTGATGTCGCGCGGGAAATCCTTGAAGCGCTCGCCGCGATACGCGGCCTCGTCGAGCTTGTAGCGCTGGATCATCGTGCCCATCGCGCCGTCGAGGATCAGGATGCGCGATTTCAGCAGCGCGGGCAGTGCGGCGCCACGCGTGTAGGGCGCGTCGAGCGGGGTGGAAGCGGCGAGAGGAGTCGCAGACATGGGCGAGAGACCGGCGAAGACGGGAAAACCGTCATTGTAGCCGGTGCGCCGGGGCGCCGCCCGGCCTCGCGCGGCGCGCAGCCGGCCGGCGCGGCATGCGGGTGGCGCGCACGGTCGTGGTGCAGGCAACGGTGCGGGCCCGATGCCTGCGTGCGTGCGGTCTGCGCGCAATGAACGTGCGTACCCGTATGCGGGTCGCGCACCGGCCGCATCAAACGAAAACCCCCGCCCGGCGAACCGGACGGGGGCTTGGATCGGAGTGCTCGCGGCGCCGCTTCAGTGCGGCGAATGGCCCGGCGATGCGCCGGGCCGCGGGTCGTCAGTGCAGGACGACGGGCATCATCATCAGGCTGTCGAACTGTCCGAGGAATTCGTCCACTTCGTCGAGCGACGGTTCATCCTCGATCAGCTGCTTCACGTGTGCGCGGAATCGTTCGGCGAGCTCGCCGTCGATGAAGATCTCGCGCTGGGCGTTCTTGTCGACGATTTCGTATCCGCCGGCATTCATCAGATGGTGGCCGGCCTGCGGCGCAAATTCGACGACGCAGTAGTTGGGGCTGTTGTAGATCATTTGCATGGCGGCACTCCTCTTCGCAGTGGCATCTGGCCTTGTTGTCCCGTAGGTGGGGCGGGCTGTGCCGGTTTCAAGGGGCTTGCGCTGCACACCCCGTTCTCCCGTTTGCGTGGGGTGTATCGGTTAGAAACCAATGTCTATCAAACGTTTCTTATTGTGATCCGGTGGACTGAAATAGTTGTTAAAGAGTGTCATCGGCCATTTCGGCGAGTCCTTTAATCGGTCGAAATTGCCGATTGGTCGACCGTCACGGCGCGGACGGCGCCGAGGCCGGCAGTGCAGACGCTGGCGCTGGCGGTTGCACGGCGGGCGGCGGCGCGGGTTGTGCCGGCTCCGCGGCCGGTGTGCTGGCAGGCGCGTTGGTTGCGCCTTCCTTCGTTGCGCCTTGCGTCGCGCCGGCGGTCGGTGCATCCGGCGGGGCGAGCCGGCCGTGCCACAGCAGCTCGATCTGCGAACCATTCGGTTCCGATTGTACGAGCCTCGCGGGCAGCCAGTCGAGCGACGGCGCGAGCCACATGTCGATGCGGCGCGTGTCGCCGTCGCGGCGTGGCAGCCGCATGAAATGGCGTGCCCGGATGATGCCGGCCTGCGTCTGCACGTCCTCGTCGCCGATCACCGTGATCGGCCAGGTCTCGCCGCTGTTGTTGTCGATCACGAAGAACTGTTGCGTGACGCCCGGCTTGTACATGGCCGGATTGCCGCGCACGAGCCCCGACAGCTGCATCAGCATGCTGAAGCGATCCTGCACGCCGTCGGGCAGCGGCGCGTTGTTCGGCGTGCGCGTGAAGACCACCTGGCGGATCTCGCGGTTGAAGATCGCGATGTCCTCGGGCCGCTTGCCGCGCTTCTCGATATAGCGGTCGGGCGCGACGCCGAATGCGTCGATGCGGCCTTCGCTGCGGTAGGAGAACGGGCCGACGAACGGCACCGGCATCGACACCGACAGATCGTAGGTGCGCCCGTCGGTGCGCCAGTGGATCGTGCCGATCATGTTCTGCATCCCGTTGTAGAACGTGTCGTACTGCAGGTCGCCGGGCGGCGGCGCCGCGAACTTCACGCCGCTCGTCGCGGGGCCCGGCGTCGCGGCACTGGCGCCACCGGCGGCATCGCCGGACGATGCCGCGTGCGCGCCCGATGCGCCTGTCGTGCCGCTCGCGGCGGAGGCGGCGGCCGGCGGCGGCTCGCCGTGCTCGGCCGTCTGCGTCGACGTGAGGACCGGCTCGGGCGACGGCGCGGGCTTCGGTGCAGGCTTCGGCGTGGCGGGAGCCGGTTTCGCCGGCGCCTGCTCGGCCGGATGTTCTATCGGATGTTCGGCCGGCTTGGGCGCAGGCTGGCGCTCGATCGGTTGCGGCTTCAGCAATTCGATCTGCACCGGTATCGCGGCGGGCGCGGGCGGCGTGAACGCGTCGCGGCTGCGCGTCAGCCACAAGGCCGCAAGCGCGTGCAGCACCAGCACGACCACGAGCGCGATGCCCACGCGCAGCCAGCGGCGGGGCGGGGCGTGACGAGGACGGGTGTCGGCAGGCGGCATCGGCGAAACGGTACAGGGTTGGGGCGGTCGCGGCGCGCAGCGCGCGTCACAGCCGTCGGACCGCCGGATGCGCCGCGCGTTCGCGGTACATCGCGCGGGTGTCGCACGTGTGTTGCGCGCCCGGCGTGTCCGGCGTGTCAGGCGTCGCGCGCGTCCGGACTATAGCCGAGTTCGTAGGACAGTTTCTGCGCGCAGGCACGCAGCGCGGTGTCGATTTCGCCGCCCCACGCGATGTCGAACATGCCTTCCTGGCCGAGCGCGACGATCGCGAGCGCGAGTTCGCCGACCGCGTCGAACACCGGCATGCAGAACGCATGGATCGTCGGCAGCAGCATCCCTTCGACGCGCGCGGCCTGATGCGCACGCACGTCGGCGAGCACCGCCTCGACCTCGTCGAGCGTGCGCGGGCCGCCGTGATGCGGCGAGCGGCGCGTGTCGGCGAGCTCGCGTTCGAGCATCGCCGCGGTCTTGCTGCGCGGCAGGTACGCGGCGAACAGCAGGCCCGTCGCGGAGCCGAGCAGCGGCATCACGTCGCCGAGCTTCAGCGACGCCTTCGCGGGATGGCTCGATTCCATCCAGTGCACGATCGTCGGCCCCTGGTTGCCCCACACCGCGATGCCGACCGTCTGGTCGACGCGGTCGCGCAGCTCCGTCAGCGCGATCCGCGCGAGCTTCACGCCGTCGACGCGCGCGAGCCGCGCGAGCCCCATTTGCAGCGCGAAGCCGCCGAGCTCGTAGCGGCCCGACACGGGATCCTGCGACACGACGCCGAGCCGCGAGAAGCTGACCAGGTAGCGGTGCGCCTTCGCCGGGCTCATGCCCGCGCGCTGCGCGAGGTCGCGCAGCATCATCGCGCGCGGCTCGCTCGTGAGCACATCGAGCAGGCGGAAGCCGACCTCGATCGACTGGATGCCGGAACGGAGCTTCTCGCCGCCTTCACCGTGTTCGCCGGCGCCGGTGTCGTCGGTGTCGGAATCGGCGGGATCGTCGTCGGGAAGCGGGCTGGCAGGCATGGGCAACGGGGGCGCGACAAGGCGGCAAGGGTCGGGACGAAAACGGCGCGCACGATCGTGGCGCGCCGCACGGATTCACCATCGTAAAATAGATTCCCTCCATCGTCACTAAAACGGCAGATACCCCATGAAACTTGCATCGCTGAAGGACGGCACGCGCGACGGCCAGCTGATCGTCGTGTCGCGCGACCTGCACACCGCGGCGATCGCCGATGCGATCGCGCCGACGCTGCAGCGCGTCCTCGACGACTGGGCGTTCTACGCGCCGCAACTGCGCGACCTTTACGACGCGCTGAACCACGGCCGCGCACGCAACGCGTTCGCGTTCGATGCGGCGAACTGCATGGCGCCGCTGCCGCGCGCGTTCCAGTGGGCCGACGGCTCCGCGTACGTGAACCACGTCGAGCTCGTGCGTCGCGCGCGCGGCGCCGAGATGCCGCCGGAGTTCTGGACCGATCCGCTGATGTACCAGGGCGGCAGCGACGATTTCCTCGGCGCGCGCGACGACATCGTGTGTCCGTCCGAGGAATGGGGCATCGACTTCGAGGCCGAAGTCGCGGTGATCACCGGCGACGTGCCGATGAGCGCGTCGCCGGACGACGCGCTGAAGGCCGTGCGGCTCGTCACGCTCGTGAACGACGTGTCGCTGCGCAACCTGATTCCGGCCGAACTCGCGAAGGGCTTCGGCTTCTTCCAGAGCAAGCCGGCCACCGCGTTCGCACCGGTCGCGGTGACGCTCGACGAGCTCGGCGACGAATGGCGCGAAGGCCGCGTGCACCGGCCGATGATCGTCCACTGGAACGGCAGGAAGGTCGGCCAGCCCGACGCGGGCACCGACATGGTGTTCCACTTCGGCCAGTTGATCGCGCACGCGGCGAAGACGCGTAACCTGCGTGCCGGCTCGATCGTCGGCTCGGGCACGGTGTCGAACAAGGACGCGAAGCGCGGCTACTGCTGCATCGCCGAGAAGCGCTGCCTCGAGACGATCGAGCACGGCGCGCCGCAGACCGAATTCATGCGCTACGGCGACACCGTGCGCATCGAGATGTTCGACGCGGCCGGCAAGTCGATCTTCGGCGCGATCGAGCAGGCGGTCGCGCCGCCCGACGGCGCGGCCTGACGCAAACGCGCCAGTCGACGCGAAACCCGGCCCCGGCCCGCGCGCCGGGTTTCGCCTGATGTTTGCCCGCGCGGGCTTGGCTACACTCGATTCAGGCGCTTCAGGCGTCTCGAGAACCCGGGAGCTGCGCATGGCCGATCTCGCCGCATACGGCGGTTACGAAGCACTGAAGGTGACACGCCGCGATCACGGCGTGCTCGACATCGTGATGAGCGGCGAGGGCGCGAACCGCAGCGGTCTCGCGACTGCGAACGAGCACATGCATCGCGAGCTCGCCGACATCTGGCGCGACGTCGACCGCGATCCCGACACGCGCGTCGCGGTGATCCGCGGCGAGGGCAAGGGCTTTTCGGCGGGCGGCGATCTCGCGCTCGTCGAGGCGATGGCGAACGACTTCGACGTGCGCGCGCGCGTGTGGCGCGAGGCGCGCGACCTCGTCTACAACGTGATCAACTGCAGCAAGCCGATCGTGTCCGCGATGCACGGCCCGGCCGTCGGCGCGGGGCTTGTCGCCGGACTGCTCGCCGACATCTCGATCGCCGCGAAGGACGCGCGCATCATCGACGGCCATACGCGGCTCGGCGTCGCGGCCGGCGATCACGCGGCGATCGTGTGGCCGCTGTTGTGCGGGATGGCGAAGGCGAAGTACTACCTGCTGCTGTGCGAACCGGTGAGCGGCGAGGAGGCCGAGCGGATCGGCCTCGTGTCGCTCGCGGTCGAGCCGGCCGACCTGCTGCCGAAGGCGTACGACGTTGCCGAGCGGCTCGCGCACGGATCGCAGTCGGCGATCCGCTGGACCAAGTACGCGCTGAACAACTGGCTGCGCAGCGCCGGGCCGACGTTCGATACGTCGCTCGCACTCGAATTCATGGGCTTCTCCGGGCCCGACGTGCAGGAAGGCATCCGCTCGCTGCGCGAGCGGCGCCCGCCCGACTTCCCCGGCGACGCACCGTTCTGACGCGCGTTATGATCGAACCAAAGGCGGCCGCTCGATCCGTGCCGGCCGCTTCGCTCCCCCAGTCAACCAGGACGCCCGTATGACGACCGATGCCCCCGGCTCCAATCCTTTCGCCGGCTTTGCCGGTTTCAAGCCTGCCGACATGCTCGACCGGATGTGGGACATGATGCGGATGACGCCGTTCGGCGGGATGGCGTCGTTTCCCGGCACCGCGTCGGGGCTGCCGCCTTCGCTGTCGAGCATGTCCGACATGATGGCGCCGCTCACGAGCGTCGAGGAACTCGACAAGCGGATCACCGATCTGCGTGCGGTCGAGCAATGGCTCAAGCTCAATCTCGGGATGCTGCAGTCCGCGATCCAGGCACTCGAGGTGCAGCGCGCGACGCTCGCGACGCTGCGCGCGTTCGGCGCGTTCGCGCAAAGCTCGATGTCGGCGGCCGAGGAGGCCGCGGTTGCGGCCGCGCAAGCGGCGTCCGCGCCGCGCGCCGACGCGCAGCAAGCGCCGGACGCCGCCGCCGCGGACGCGCCGCCGGCTGGCGACACCGCGCAACAGGCGTTCGATCCGGCCGGCTGGTGGAATCTGCTGCAGGCGCAGTTCAACCAGCTCGCGAGCCTCGCGATGACGCAGCCGGGGGCGCAGCCCGCGGCACCGGACGACGCCGCACCGCCCGAGCAGGCCGCACCGGCCGCGCGGACGGCACAGCCCGCGCCGGCCGCGGCCGCCGCGCCGCGCAAGCCGGCCGCGAAGCGCGCGAAGCCGGCCGATTCGGCCGCGGCGCGCGCGGCAGCCGCTTCGTCGCCCGAAACGCGTCCGCCGAAGCGCTCGACGTGACGCGAACCGGATAGCAGGTCGATCATGCGGCTCGCGCTCGTGCTGATGGGAGGCGGCGCACGCGCCGCCTATCAGGTCGGCGTGCTGAAGGCGCTGGCCGAAATCGCGCGCGAGGCCGATCCGAACCGGCAGACGGTGCCGTTCACGGTGGTCTGCGGGTCATCGGCCGGCGCGATCAATGCGACGTCGATCGCAAGCCACGCGGACGACTTTTCGCACGGCGTGCGGCGCCTGCTCGAATTCTGGGAGCCGCTGCGCGCCGACTACGTGTATCGCACCGACTGGCTCGGCATCGCGGCGGCGGGCGCACGCTGGCTCGCGACGATGACCTTCGGCTGGGCGGCGCGCCGCTCGCCGCGCGGGCTGCTCGACAACGCGCCGCTCGCGCACCTGCTGCAGCGCGAGCTGAGCTTCCACCGGATCGAGCAGATGCTCGAGGCCCGCCTGCTGCATGCGCTGTCGGTGACGGCGCTCAGCTATTCGAGCGGCCGGCACCTGACCTTCTACCAGGCCGCCGAGCCGATCCAGGCATGGCGGCGCGCGCAGCGCACCGCACGGCTCGTCGATCTGTCGGCGTCGCACCTGCTCGCGTCGTCGGCCATTCCGTTCGTGTTCCCGGCCGTGCCGCTCGTGCTCGACGGCCAGATCGAATACTTCGGCGACGGGTCGATCCGCCAGGTCGCGCCGCTGTCGCCGGCGATCCACTTCGGCGCGGACCGGATCGTCGTCGTCGGCGCGGCCGATCCGCGGCCCGAAATTCCCGCCGCGAACGGCTCGGGGCTGGTGCGCGGTTACCCGACGCCCGCGCAGATCGGCCAGCAGGTGCTCGCGAGCGTGTTTCTCGACTCGATCGGCTCGGACATCGAGCGGATCGAGCACATCAACCGGATGATCGAGCATTTGCCGCACCAGGTCGAAGTCGACAGCGGCTGGCGGCACGTCGACGTGCTCGCGATCGCGCCGTCCGAGCGCATCGAGCTGATCGCCGCGAAACACCTGAAGCAGATGCCGGCGACGATGCGCGGGCTGCTCGGCGCAATCGGCGGCAGCCAGCCGGCCGGCGCGTCGTTCGCGAGCTACCTGTTGTTCGAGGAGGCGTTCACGCGCGAGCTGATCGAACTCGGCTACCGCGACGGACGCGCGCAGCGCGACACGCTGGCGGACTGGATCGCCCGGGCCGACGGCGGCAGCGCGCCGGCGGCCGGCACGCCGCCCGAAGGCGGTCTCGCGACAGGCGAAATACGGGTCTGACCGACAGGCCCGGGCAGGCCCGAAAGCGACTCAGCTTACATTTCGGTTGCGTTTTCGCGACGGGGCATGCGACCGATCGCCGCACCGCCGTTGGCGGCCCGCGACCGGTTCCGCGTCTCGGAACCGTCATGTGTGCGTGCTATCATGGCCGCCGCCGTATACACCATATCGAGCAGCCCGCCGGTCCGGCGGTCGCACGGGAACCCGTCCGGGGACCGCGTGGCGCCGGGCGGGCTCGCCACCGAGCCGGCCTGCGCCGGCCCCCACATCAGGCACGCGCGGTCGGTTCCGTTCGAGTGGAGCGGGGTCGCGGCGTGCTTCAAGGCGGCTACGCGGCCGCCCGGCTGCCGAACGCGGAATCTGCGTCCGGGGGCTGGATTCACGCGTAAAATTAGAGTCTTGGCTGCAAAAAGCGCGTTCGCGCGCCCGCGCGGCAACAGTCACGTTTAGAGAAGTCGCATTGCGCAGAACAGGGGTGGGACCATCATGAACACCATGCTTTATCCGGAACTTTACAGGTCGCTCGAAGCTGTCCGCTGGGACATGGAGAAGGACATTCCGTGGGACAAGTTCGACGCTTCGCTGCTCACCGACGAGCAGGCGAAGACGATCAAGATGAACGCGATCACCGAATGGTCGGCGCTGCCCGCGACGGAAATGTTCCTGCGCGACAACCAGCACGACAGCGATTTTTCCGCGTTCATGAGCGTGTGGTTCTTCGAGGAGCAGAAGCACTCGCTCGTGCTGATGGAATACCTGCGCCGCTTCCGGCCGGAAATGGTGCCGACCGAAGAGGAACTGCACGCGGTGCGCTTCGAGTTCGACCCGGCGCCGCCGCTCGAGACGCTGATGCTGCACTTCTGCGGCGAGATCCGCCTGAACCACTGGTATCGCTGCGCGGCCGACTGGCACACCGAGCCGGTCATCAAGCACATCTACGAAACGATCTCGCGCGATGAAGCGCGCCACGGCGGCGCTTACCTGCGCTACATGAAGAAGGCGCTGAACAACTGCGGCGACGTCGCGCGCGCGGCGTTCGCGAAGATCGGCGTGCTGATGGCGTCGGCGCGCCGCACCGAGAAGCCGCTGCACCCGACCAACCTGCACGTGAACCAGGCGCTGTTCCCGCGCGACACCGTGCAGTCGCGCCTGCCCGATCCGGAATGGCTCGAGCGCTGGCTCGACGAGCAGATCCGTTTCGACGGCGAGTGGGAAAAGAAGGTCGTCGAGCGGATCCTGCACAACCTGTCGATCCTGTTCGAGCGCACCTTCGCGACCGCGCAGGAACTGAACCGCTATCGCAAGGAAGTCACCGGCCGCCTGCAGTCCGAAAGCGGCCCGTCGTCGGCCGCGCAACCGGCCTGAGGCCGCGCGGCGTCGCAGCCGGCGTGAAGCGCCGCCGGCCGCGCTCGCCGCCCCGTATTCCCGCATGAAGCCCGCCCGGCGATCCGGCGGGCTTTTTATCTGGCGCCGCCGTGTTCCGTCGCGACGTGCACCGCGCGCCGCTCACGCCATCCGAAATCCATCATGTCCGCTACCTTCGAACGCAAGCTGATCACCCGTGACGCCCTGGTTGCGCTGCGCGCTTCGCTGCCTTCGCCCGTCGTGTTCACGAACGGCGTGTTCGACATCCTGCACCGTGGCCACGTCACCTATCTCGCCGATGCGAAGGCGCTCGGCGCATGCCTGATCGTCGGCGTGAACAGCGATGCGTCGGTGCGCATGCTCGGCAAGGGCGACGACCGGCCGATCAACCGCGAGGACGACCGCATGGCGCTGCTCGCGGCGCTGGAAAGCGTCGACTGGGTCGTGAAGTTCGAGGAGAAGACGCCGGTGTCGCTGATCGAGGCCGTCCGTCCGGACATTCTCGTGAAGGGCGGCGACTACGACATGGACGCGCTGCCGGAATCGGCGATCGTGCGCGGCTGGGGCGGGCGGGCGCTCGCGATTCCGTTCGAGCACGACCGCTCGACCACCGCGCTGCTGAAGAAGGTGCGCGCGCAGCAGTCCTGATGCGGGTGCCGCGCCGTCAGGGCGCGGATGCCGCGAACGGCTCGGCCGGGACGGCCGGCGCGCCGATCGGGCCGCCGATCACCGGCTGATCGGCCGCCTGCGCGAGCGGCATCGCATGCAGCGCCTCGGGCCGCACCTGCCGGGACAGCACGCCCGGTTCGCGCGGACCGGCCGCCGGCAGCGGCCCGAACACGCCGCGCACGGCGACGAACGCGAGCAGGTTCGCGAGAAAGAGAACAGCGATCAGCCAGCGCAGCATCGTCGACACTCCTCGTCGTTGTTCAGTCGTTCAGTCGGGACGGTCGCACGGCGGGCGTCGTCGTCGTCGCCGGCGATCGTTCGCGTCGACCGGGGCCGCATGCGGCCGGGCTCTCCGCAGGGGCGCCAGGCACCGGCGCCCGTTTTTCCATCGTCACCGCGACGAAGCCCGCAGCCGGGCATCCGTCGATGCGGCCGGCGCGATGCCGGCCGGTTTTACGTCAATCCTGCGCCGCCGCTTCCACGGCGATCAGCGCAAGCCCGGACAGGATCAGCGCATCGTGCCGCGTATGCGGCAGCGTCAGCGCACGCGCGACGTCGTCGGCCGCACCGCCTGCCAGCACGAGCCGCACGGGGGCCTGCCACGCATCGGCGAGATCGCGCCACGCGCGTTCGATCAGCCCCGCCTGCGCGTACAGGCAGCCGGCCGACAGCGAGCGCGGCGTATCGACCTGGAACGGCTCGGCCTGCGCGCCCGCGAGCAGCCCGCTCGCGATGTCGGTGGTCAGCGTCGGCAATTGCGCGGTGTGCGTGCCGAGCGCGCGCATCATCAGCGCCCAGCCCGGCGCGATCAGCCCGCCGGTGAAACGACCGTCCGCCCGCAGCGCTTCGAGCGTCGTCGCCGTGCCGAACGTCGCGATCAGCAGATGCTCGCCCGGAAACGCCGCATGCGCGCCGATCAAACCGGCCCAGCGATCGCTGCCGAGCTGTTCGGGCGTCGTATAGCCGTTCGTCACGCCGCATTGCGCGGGCCGCGAGCGGATCGTCGTGCGCGGCAGGCCGGGCCAACGGGCGTCGAGCAGCGCGTCGAGCCGGGCGGCCACGTCGGCACCCGCGACGTTCGAGATCCATGCGCCGCGCGGACGCGGCACGGCCGACCAGTCGGGGTCGGCGCCGCCGTCGCGCGTATGGCCGAACGCGCCGGTGTCGACGAGCGTGCGCTGCGCGTCGGCGAGCGCCCACTTGATCCGGCTGTTGCCGGCGTCGATCAGCAGATGCGGTTCGTTCATTGCGCTTCGCGCAGCGATACGTCGCCGGCCGCGATCGCCCGCACGCCATCGGGCGTGTCGAGCAGCAACTGGCCGGTCGCGTCGATGCCGGTCGCGATGCCGCGCGCGCGTTCGACACCCTGTTCGAGCAGCACGACTTCGCGCCCCGCGTACGCGTGCAGCGCGTGCCAGCGCGGCAGGAACGGCGCGAGCCCGTCGGTGCCGAACTGCGCGAGGGCGGGGGTGAGCGCGTTCAGCGCCGCGGCGAGCGTATCGGTGAGGTTGGCCGATGCGCACGCGGCCGACAGCGCGGCCGGCGGCAGCCCGCTCGCGAGCGTCGCTTCGCGCGCGCGCAGCGCGTCGACCTGCGCGGCGACGGCTTCCGCGCCGCGCACGTTGATGCCGAAGCCGATCACGACGGCGGTCGCGTCGGCGGTGGTCCAGACGGTTTCGATCAGGATCCCGGCGAGCTTGCCGACGATGCGCGGCGTGCCGTCGTCGGTGACCGTCAGCAGCAGGTCGTTCGGCCATTTCAGCGCGACGCGCGTGCGGGCGTCGAGCGGCAGCGCGGCGAGCCCTTCCGCGAGCGCGACGCCGATCGCGATGCTGAGGCCGCCGAGCGCGTCCACGGGGCGCGGCACGATGCAGCCGACCGAGCACAGCAGCGCGTTGCCGGGCTGCGCGAACCACGGGCGGCCTTGCCGGCCGCGGCCGGCCGTCTGCTCGAACGCGACGCGCACGAGCGGCGCGGGCAGCGCGTTCGCGGCGCGCGGCAGCGCCTTGAGGCGCGTCGCGACGTCGGCGTTGGTCGAGCCGGTGGCGGCAACGATGTCGAGCGGCCACGCGCGCGGCGCGGCATCCAGGTGCGCCTCGAGCCGGTTGCGCGCGATGTGCGCGTCGCCGGAATCGGGCGTGTCGGAGGAGGTGGGGGCGTTCATGGTGGCTATTGTAGCGACAGGGGCGGAAGCGGCGCTTGGATGCACCGGCAGCGAGATCGACGGTGACGGCCGCGCATCCGGCTCGGCTATCTGTTTTTCAGGCTCGGCTTGCACGGGCGCGCGCGAATGCTCGCAGTCTGTGTCCTGCTTGACCGCGGGCCTGTTGCCGCTTGCGCCTGCCGAACCCGGCACAGTCGCGTACCGCCGCCGGCCGGCATCTTGAATTTGGCGACCGGCACGACTACGTTCGAAGTATCCGCTCTGGCGGCGCGTTCGACGGTGTTGCCGGCAGTAACGCAGACGAATCGGCGCGCGCCGGCGCGTCCTCGTCGTTGCCGCATCGACGGAAATGGCGATGAACCCGCTTCATTCGGGTTCGAGCCCGTCCAGCCTGTTCGCGCGCCTTCACCGCAAGACGCGCCGGATCGCCGATGCCGCCGGGCTCCCGACGACGTGTGCCTGTCGCCGGCTGATGAACTCGCTCGAGTCGGCATGGTCGGCGGTGCGAGCGGGTACGTAGCATAGGCACCGGCGCTGATGCGGCGGCCGACCGTTTTCAAGGAGGTGGCCATGCAACTCCACATGCATTCGCACCATTACGTGCGCCGCATTCCGGTGTGGCGAGCCGCCGTGATCGGCGGGTTCGTGGCCGGTGCGGTTTTCCTCGTCGTCCAGGTCGTCGCGGCGGCAATCATCGGACACGACGCGTGGGCGCCGCTGCGCATGATCGCGGCCATCTACTTCGGCGATGACGCGCTCGCGCCGTCGGCCACGGTCGAAGTGGGGACGCTGCTGGCCGCGCTGGGCGTGCACTTCGCGTTGTCGATCGTATTTGCGCTGGTCCTGGCCGTGATCATTGCGTGTTTCAGCCTGGATTCGAGCATCGGGATGGCCAGCGTGGCGGGGGCCGTGTTCGGCGTGCTGCTGTACGTCGTCAACTACTACGGGATGACGCAGTTGTTTCCGTGGTTCGCCGACGCGCGAGGCTGGGTGAGCGCGCTCGATCACATCGTCTTCGGACTGATCGTGTCCGACTCGTACATGCGCCTGGAACGACCCGCGCGGAGCGGCGCCGCCTGACGCCGGATGCCGCGACGGCACCCGGCCAGGCGGCTCGCGCGCATCACGGCGCGATGACCGGGTGCTTCAGCGCATGCGCGGTTTCGATCCACTGCGCGTGGAATTCGTCCGCGTCGGGCTTGAGCCCCAGCTCGCCGTTGCGATACGCCATCGCGAGCGTCTGCACGGCTTCCGGCAGCTCGTGTTCCGCCGCCCGGCGATACAGCGCGAGCGCGCGCGCTTCGTCGCGCGGCACGCCGCTGCCTTCGCGGTACGCGTTCGCGAGCATGAAGTCCGCGGCCGGGAGGTCCGCGCGCGACGCGAGCTCGAACCAGTGCGCGGCCTGCACGGCGTCCGCGGCGGTGCCGTAGCCGCTGCGATAGATCAGCCCGAGGTAATACGCGGCGGCCGGATCGCCCTGTCCGGCCGCTTCGCCGAGCAGCGCGCGGGCGCGTGCGTAATCCTTCGGGATGTCGCCGCTGCCGAGCAGCAGAGCCTTGCCGAGTGCCAGCTGCGCACGCCGCGCGGCCGGCGTGTCGGCACGGCCGTCCGCCTGCGCGGCGGTTTCCAGCCAGCCGCGTCCCTCGTCGCGCAGCCCCGGCTCGCGCGCATCGACGAGCGCGATGCCGAGCGCCGCCTGCGCGTCGCCCGAACCGCGGCGCGCGAGGGCGCGCAACTGCGCGAGCGCATGCGGCTCGACGGCCTGCGCGACCATCGCCTGCCATTCGTCGAGCTGCGCGGCGCTCGGCGAGGGGCCGGCGGCGCGCCAGCCGGTCGCGGCGACCACGGCCGCGACGGTCACGGCCGCCGCCGCGAGCAACGCGGCCGGCGGGAGTTTCGCGCGCAGCACGCGCCGCGCGGCGGCGGCGAAGCCGGCCTCGGCCGGCCGCATCGTCCGGATCGGTTGCATCGCGGGTCTCATGGTCATTGCGTGATGTCGATCTCGTAGACGGCGAGGTTCTTGCCCGAGCCGTCGTCGGCCGCAACCTGCGTGAGGCCGCTCAGGCCGGCAGCCGCCGCGTCGCCGAGCCGGTTCGGCGCGGACGTGAACCGCACGTGCGCGACCGAGCTCGCGAGCTTCGTGAAGCGCCAGCTGCGCTGCGCGCCGTCGGCCGCGCGCGTGATCGCGCCGCGTTTCTTGATGAATGCGATCAGCACGTCGCGGTTCGCGTCGGGCGACGCGAAGATCGTCTTGCTGCCGTCGAGGCCCGGGAAGTTGCCGCCGCCGCTCGCGCGGTAGTTGTTGGTCGCGACGATGAACTGCGCGTTCGGGTCGATCGGCGCGCCCTTGTACGTCAGGTTCCTGATGCGGCTGCCGACCGGCTGCGTGACGTCGATCTCGTACGCGAGATCGGCGGACGTGAACATGTCGAAGTTGTAGCCGGGGAAGCTGCTGACGAGCGGCTGCACGGTCGCCTGGGTCGGGTCGATCGTGTTGAAGCGTTTCGCGGCCGTCTCGAGCCAGTTCTTCACGTCGCTGCCGCTCACCTTCACCGCGTACACGGTGTTCGGATACAGGTACAGGTCGGCCGCGTTGTTGATCGCGAGCGCGCCGGGCGCGACGTCGGTGTAGTCGCTGCCGCCGCCGAAGCCGCTCTTGAACGGCGCGCTGACCGACAGCACCGGCAGCGACGCGTATTGCGGCAGGTTCGCCTGCACGTAGGTCTTCACGTAGTCGGCCTGCGCCTCGTTGACGATCTGGATCGCGCCCGGATCGCCGACGTCGGCGAAGTACGAGTTCATCCGGTAGTCGGTCGAGCCGATCGGCGTCTTCACGTAGTCGATCGTCGCCTGGTGCTCGGCGGCGATCGCGGCGGACACCGACGGATCGGCGGCGACGTAGCTCTTGTCCGCGTTCTGGATCGGCCGCGCCTCGACGGTCGTCTGCGACTTGTCGACGCTCCAAGTCTTGCCGTCGAACTCAAGACCGAGCTTGATCACGCCGAGATGCTTGCCCCAGTAGTTGGCCATCACGGTCGGCACGCCGTTGACGGTGCCCTTCGCCTTGTCGACGCCCGGCAGGTTGAACTGCGCCACGGTGCTGTTCGCGTCCGGGAACACCTGGTGCGAGTGGCCGATCAGCATCGCGTCGATGCCGGGCACCTTCGACAGCCACCAGCTGCCGTTCTCCATCGTCGGCGAGTACGCGGTGTTGTCGAGGCCGCCGTGCGAGATCGCGACGACGAGGTCGGCGCCCTTCGCGCGCATCTCCGGAACGTACTTCTCGGCCGCTTCCTTCAGGCCGGTCGTGTAGACCTTGCCGTCGAGCCAGCGCTTGTCCCAGCTCATGATCGCGGGCGGCGTGAAGCCGATGATGCCGATCTTCACCGGCGCGCTGACGGTCTTGCCGTCGGGCGTGACGGCCGTCACCGTGCGGGTGAGGATCGTGTACGGCGTGAACAGCGGCGCGTTGGTCCTCGCGCTGATCACGTTCGCGAGCACCTGCGGGAAGTTCGGGCCCGCGCACTTCTTCTGCTGAGCGGGGGCCGGCAGCCCGTCGACGTCGAACGTGTTGCCGGTCACCTGCGACAGGTACGGCAGCCCGTAGTTGAACTCATGGTTGCCGATCCCGCCGCCGTCGAACTTCGCGGCGTTCATCACCTTGTAGATCGCGAGCGTCTGGTCGCAGCCGATCGGGTTCACGAGCGCCTGGTAGTCCGACAGCGCGGTGCCCTGGATCGTGTCGCCGTTGTCGAGCAGCAGCGTGTTCGGGTACTGCGCGCGCGCCTGCGCGATCAGCGTCGACACGCGCTCGAAACCGAGCGACTTGTCGGCGGCGAGCTTGAAATAGTCGTACGACAGCACGTTGGTGTGCAGGTCGGTCGTTTCGAGCAGCGCGAGCGTGGCGGTCGTGCCGGCGGGCGCCTGGGCCTGCGTCTGCGATGACGGCGGAGCGGTGACGTCATCGCCGCCGCAACCGGCGAGGGCGAAGGCGAGGCTGGCGAGTGCGGCGGCGGCGGTCGCGCGGCGGCGGGAAAGCGGGGGGAGACGCATCGATTGTCCTGTTCGGTGTTCTGTTCTATGAATCGCGAGGCGCGCCGCGAGATGGCGGCGCGGGCGCCGACGGCCTGATGTGCGGCGCGTGAGAGTATCGAAAGGAAACGTGACGGAAGAATGAAAGGTCGCGCCCGGCCGCGCGCCCCGGCGGCAATCCTCACGTCGCGGCGCCGGGCGGTTCGCTACAATGGCCGCTGTCATCCTTTTGCAAACAATCCGCCCTTGGACTTCGAGACTCCTCCCGGCCTGTCGGTCGACGCCGGCGGCCAGGGTCAGACGGTGCGCCTGTACGGCCAATGGACCGCACTCGCGCTTGCGCGCAACCGCGGCGCGGTCGCGCGCCGCATCGCGGGCATCGCGTCCGGGCGCGTGAACGAATGGGATCTGTCCGGCATCGAGCGACTCGACCACGTCGGCGGCCAGGCGCTGTGGCGCGTGTGGGGCCGCAAGCTGCCGGCCGGCGTCGAGCTGTCCGCCACGCAGCGCACGATCTTCGAGCGGATCGAACGCCTCGACAGCCAGCGCGAGGCGCCCGAGCGCGTCGTGCGGTTCGATCCCGTCACGCGCCTCGGCCAGGCGATCTTCGCGTTCGCCGAACACCTGCAGGGCGGCATCGCGATGTTCGGCCTCGTGATCCTCGATGCGCTGTCGGTGCTGCGCCGCCCACAGACGATGCCGTGGAAGGAAACCTCGGCAAACATCTACAGCGCCGGCGCGCAGGCGCTGCCGATCACCGCGCTGGTCGCGTTCCTGATCGGCATCGTGCTGAGCTACCTGTCCGCGCAGCAGCTGCAGATGTTCGGCGCGAACCGCTACATCGTGAACATCCTCGGGCTGTCGGTGATCCGCGAGCTGGGGCCCGTGCTGTCGGCGATCCTCGTCGCGGGCCGCTCGGGCTCGGCGATCACCGCGCAGATCGGCGTGATGCGCGTGACCGAGGAGCTCGACGCGATGCGCGTGATGGGCATCCCGCACGGGTTGCGGCTGATCCTGCCGCGCGTGCTCGCGCTCGGCGTCGCGATGCCGCTGCTCGTGATGTGGACCAACATCATCGCGCTCACCGGCGGCGCGCTCGCCGCGAAGCTGGTGCTCGGCATCGACGTCAACTATTTCGTGCGCTCGCTGCCGGGCGTCGTGCCGATCGCGAACCTGTACATCGGCATCGGCAAGGGTGTCGTGTTCGGCATGCTGATCGCGCTGGTCGCCTGTCATTTCGGTTTCCGGATCAAGGCGAACTCGCAGAGCCTCGGCGAAGGGACGACGACCTCGGTCGTCTCGTCGATCACGGTCGTGATCCTGGCCGACGCGGTGTTCGCGATCCTGTTCCAGAACGTGGGGCTCGGATGAATGCGTCGAACGAACCGGCGGCCGGTGCCGCCAGCGCACATGCCGCGGCAATCGGCGCAGGCTCGGTCGGCACGCCGCCGGGCGCCGCCGTGCCCGGCGACGACCTCGTGATCGAGGTGCGCAACCTGACGAAGCGCTACGGGCGCAACATCATTCACCAGAAGCTCGATTTCGACGTGCGGCGCGGCGAGATCGTGGCGATCGTCGGCGGCTCGGGCTCGGGCAAGACGACGCTGGTGCGGCAGATCCTCGGCCTCGAGCGGCCGACGTCGGGCACGATCAAGGTGTTCGGCGAGGACACGTCGAAGATCGACGACGCGACCGCGCGGATGATGCGCACGCGCTCGGGGATGCTGTTCCAGCAGGGCGCGCTGTTTTCGTCGATGACGGTGTTCGACAACGTCGCGCAGCCGTTGCGCGAGCTCGGCCGCGTGCCGCCCGACCTGCTGCACGACATCGTGATGCTGAAGCTCGAGATGGTCGGGCTGCCGTGCAAGCACGCGTCGAAGATGCCGGCCGCGCTGTCGGGCGGGATGGTGAAGCGGGTCGGCATCGCGCGCGCGATCGCGCTCGAGCCGGAGCTGCTGTTCCTCGACGAGCCGACCGCCGGCCTCGACCCGCAGGCGTCCGACGAATTCGTCGAGCTGATCGCGACGCTGCACCGCACGCTCGGGCTGACGGTCGTGATGGTGACGCACGATCTCGACACGATGGTCGCGCTGTCGACGCGCGTCGCGGTGCTGGCCGACCGCAAGGTGCTGGTCGCGGCCCCCGTCGAGGAGGCCGCGAACGTCGACCATCCGTTCATCCACGAATATTTCCTGGGGCTGCGCGGGCGCCGCGCACTGCAGGCGCTGCCGCCCGAGCGGCGCGCGAAGCTGCCGAAGGCGGCCCTCGAACCGGCGCCGTCGAGCGTCGATCTGTAAGCAAGGCAAGAAGCAAGGAACCCGCGAATGGAAAACAAATCACATGCGTTCTGGGCCGGCCTGTTCACGATCGCGCTGACGCTCGCGATCGCGGGCACCGTGTTCTGGTTCAACGTCGACCGTACCGTGCGCGTGCCGTACGACCTGCTCGCGCGCACCAACGTGACGGGCCTGTTCCCCGATGCGGCCGTGCGTTTTCGCGGCCTCGACGTCGGCAAGGTGCAGTCGATCGGCTTCGATCGCGCGCATCCGGGCCAGATCCGGATCCGGATCCTCGTCGATCGCGACGCGCCGATCACGCAGTCGACCTACGGCAGCCTCGGCTTCCAGGGCGTGACGGGCATCGCGTTCGTGCAGCTCGAGGATACGGGGCGCGACCTGGCGCCGCTGCCGTCGTCGCCGAAGGCGATCGCGCAGATCCCGATGCGGCCGAGCCTGTTCGACCAGATCCAGGAGCGCGGCGACGTGCTGCTGCGGCAGCTCGAGCTGGCGGCGAAAAGCGCGAACGCGCTGATGTCGCCGGAGATGCGCGAGCAGCTGCGCGCGACGGCCGAAAGCCTGCAGCACGCGGCGGACGGCGCGGCGACGCTGTCGAAGCAGCTCGCGCCGGCGGTGGCCGCGCTGCCGGAGACGATGCACCAGGTCGATCGCGCGATGGCATCGGCGAACACGCTGCTGCAGCCGAACGGGCCGCTCGTGTCGAACCTGAACAAGGCCGGCTCGGCTGCCGAGCAGGTCGGCGTCGCGCTGAACGACCTGAACGCGCGGGTCCAGTACGACACGCTGCCGCGTTTCAACGCGCTGGCCGGCAGCGTCGGCGATGCGTCGCGGCAATTGAAGGACGTCGCCGGTGAACTCGGCCGCAACCCGCGCAGTCTGTTGTTCGGCTCGCCCGGCTCCGCGCCCGGGCCCGGCGAGGCGGGCTTCGTCTGGCCGGGGGCCGGGGCCGGGGCCGCGGCCGGGAAATGAAGCGCATCGCCAGCCCGCCGCTCGACCGGCCCGGCGCGAGACCGGGCCATCACGCCATCGAAACCGGAAACATCATGCAGGAACATGCCATGCCACGAATCCTTGACCGCGCGCTGCGTCCGGCAGCGACCGCGCTCGCGGTGCTGACGCTCGCGTTCGCTGCCGGCTGCGCCGGCAACGCCGCGGCGCTGTCGAACGTCCGCTACGACCTCGGGCCGGCCGCATCGGTCGTCACGGCCGGCACCGGGCCCGCGCTGAAGGTGCTCGACGTCGCCGCGCCCGACGCGCTCGACACGGACAAGTTCGTCTACCGCCTCGCGTATGCGGATGCGCAGCGCATGGCCGTCTATCGCGACAGCCGCTGGACCGCGCCACCCGCGCAACTGCTCACGCAGCGGCTGCGCGGCGCGCTGTCGTCGCGCGGCGCGGTGCTCGAAGGTACCGACGGCGTGCGCGCGCCGACGCTGAAGGTCGACCTGAACGAATTCGAGCAGGTGTTCGACGGGCAGTCGCAGAGCCACGGCGCGGTCACCGCGCGCGCGACGCTGATGCAGGACGGCAAGGTGCTCGGCCAGCGCACCTTCGTCGCGCGCGCGCCGTCGAGCACGCCCGATGCGGAAGGCGGCGCGCGTGCGCTCGCGGCCGCGAGCGACGAGCTCGTGTCGCAGATCGCCGCGTGGGTCGGCGTGCAGGCGTACGCGGGCAACCCGTGACGCACCACGCGCAGCCGCGATGAGCGCGCCGGGCACGTCGCGCGCGTCGTCGCTGGCGCGGCAGGCGTTCGCCGCGTATGCGGCGCTCGTCGTCTATGCATCGCTGTATCCGTTCGACGGCTGGGTGTCGCTCGGCATCGGGCCGTTCGACTACCTGTTCGCGCCGATGCAGCGCTATGTGACCGCGTTCGACGTGGTCACCAACGTGCTCGGCTACCTGCCGTTCGGCGCGCTCGGCGTGCTCGCGCTGCATCCGCGCTGGCGCGGCGTGGCCGCGACGCTGATCATCGGCGGCCTCGGCGTGCTGCTGTCGGGGTCGATGGAGGCGCTGCAGACCTACCTGCCGACGCGTGTCGCGTCGAATCTCGACCTCGCGGCCAACGCGCTCGGCGCGCTGCTCGGCGCGGCGCTCGCGGCACCGGCCACCGGCGCGCTGCTCGAGCGCGGCGCGCTGCGCCGGCTGCGCTTCGCGTGGTTCGAGCCCGACGGCGCGACGCCGCTGCTGCTCGCCGGACTGTGGCCGTTCGCGATCCTGTTTCCGTCGCCGTTCCTGTTCGGCATCGGCGACTGGCCGGCCGCGCTGTGGGAACGCGCCGAGGGCTCGATGCAGGACGCGCTGCTCGCGTGGCTGCCGGCCGCGTGGCGCGTGAGCGAATGGCCCGAGCGTGTCGACGGCTGGCTGTCCGACTCCGCGTGGGAAGCCGCGCTCGGTGGCCTGATGCTGTTCGCCGCGCTGGCGATCGCGTCGCTCGCGATGCGCGAGCGCGCGCCGCGCGTGCGGCTCCTGATCGGGTTCGTCGTCGCGACGCTCGCGCTGAAGGCGGCCGCGACCTTCATGCAGTCGAGCACCGGCCTCGTCGTCGTGTGGGCGACGCCCGGTGCGCGGCTCGGCATCGAGCTCGGCTTCGCGGCGGCCCTGCTCGCATTGCGCGTGCCGGCCGCGTGGCGCGCGCTGCTCGCGGCGCTCGCGCTGCTGGCCGGCGTGGCGCTCGTCAACCTGCTGCCCGTCAACCCGTTCTTCGACTTCACGCTGTCGGGCTGGCGGCAGGGCCGCTACGTGCACTTCAACAGCATCGCGCGCTGGCTCGCGTGGATCTGGCCCTACGCGGCGCTGATCTGGCTCGGCCAGCGCGTCGAGCACGCGTGGCTGCCGGCCGCGCCGCGGCGCTGACGCGGCACGCCGGGCAGGGCGGCCACGGTTCGGTCGCGGGCAGCGGCGCGCGCCGCTCGTTATAATCGTCCGCACATCCGTTGCCGCGCGCAACGGCGATCGCCCCTCTTTCCGCCCGGCACCGCGCCGGGCCGCTCGTCACCATCATGGATTCCTACTACCAGCACCACGTCTTCTTCTGCCTGAACCAGCGCGACCCGGGCGCCGAGCGTCCGAGCTGCGCGCAATGCGATGCGCAGACCATGCAGGAATACGCGAAAAAGCGCGTGAAGGAACTCGGCCTCGCGGGGCCCGGCAAGGTCCGCATCAACAAGGCCGGCTGCCTCGACCGCTGCGAGGAAGGGCCCGTGATGGTCGTGTATCCGGAAGGCACGTGGTACACGTACGTCGACCAGGCCGACATCGACGAGATCGTCGAATCGCACCTGCGCGACGGCAAGGTCGTCGAGCGCCTGAAGATCTGAGCGGGCCGGCAGAATGAACGTTCATACGCAGAAGTCGCTGATCGCCGGCCCGGTCGGGCAGATCGAAATCGCGGTCGACCTGCCGGACGCCATGCGCGACGGCAGCGCCGCGCCGCGCGGCATCGCGCTCGTCGCGCACCCGCATCCGCTG
This sequence comes from Burkholderia sp. Bp9099, assembly GCF_003857805.1. NCBI lineage: Bacteria > Pseudomonadati > Pseudomonadota > Betaproteobacteria > Burkholderiales > Burkholderiaceae > Burkholderia > Burkholderia sp. Bp9099. The sequence goes on along the minus strand of NZ_QTPU01000014.1, from coordinate 123,719 downwards.
TTCGGCGGCACGATGGACAACAAGGTCGCGCAAACCCTTGCGCGCACGCTGGTCCAGCTCGGCTACGTGGTGTACCGGTCCAACTTCCGCGGCGTCGGCGCGACCGAGGGCGTGCACGACAACGGCATCGGTGAGGCCGACGACCTGCTTGCCGTGCTCGCGCACATGCGCGCGCAGCCCGCGTGTGCGGACCTGCCGCTCGTGCTCGCGGGCTTCTCGTTCGGCACCTTCGTGCTGTCGCATGTCGCGAAGCGGCTGCGCGACGCGGGCGAGACGATCGAGCGGATGGTGTTCGTCGGCACGGCCGCGAGCCGCTGGCAGGTCGCCGAGGTGCCGGAGAACACGCTGGTGATCCACGGCGAAACCGACGACACGGTGCCGATCGCGTCGGTGTACGACTGGGCGCGGCCGCAGGAACTGCCGGTCGTCGTGATCCCCGGCGCCGAGCATTTCTTCCATCGCAAGCTGCACGTGCTGAAGCGCATCATCGTCGACGCGTGGCGTTGATGCGCTGAACCCGGCGTGCGGCGCCGCTGCCGCACGCGTGCGATGTCGCCGCTCGCGCGACATCGCGCCGCATCGTGTCACGGCACGGTCGCACATGCCCGCTGCGGCGCGGCGCAATCCGACTTGCACGGCGCCTGCGCACGCCTTTCGCGCGGCTTCGATCACCCTCTCTCGCAGCGAAGCCTCGCCATCCTCTCGAAGTCGGCGTGCGGCCGCCCGGGCCACGGTTCCCGAAAACGCCGTTCGCAGCCACGTATAATGGCCGCAATTCGCGTCGCCCGCGGCCCGGCTGGGCCCATGCGGCGCTCGTTTCGCCGCCTGTCCGCCCGCTCGCGACGGCCGCGAACCGAACGCGTCCGCACGAGTCCAACCGGCGCGTTTCGCGCCGTCCGACGCAGTCGGACGAACGCCGGAACGCCCGCCGCCTTGCCGTTCAACCCTTGCGCGTTTCGCGCCGCACTTTCTGCCATCAGCCTGAATCGATCATGCGTCTGTCTCCCCAAGGCCTCAAGTCCCTCGCTTCTTCCATCGCCTTCGGCACCGCCGCGCGCAACGTCGCGCTCGGCGTGATGCTGCCCGTCGCGCTCGCGTCGACGATCGTCGTCGCCGAGGCGAAGCCGGCCGCCAAGGCCAAGGCCGCGCATGCCGCGCCGGCCGCCGCCGCCGAGCAGTTCACCGGCGCGCCCGCGACCTTCATGCCGGGCGCGGTGCCGCCGCCGGGCGTGAACGCGCGCTCGTGGGTGCTCGTCGATGCGACGAGCAACACGGTGCTCGCATCGGGCAACGCCGACGAACGCGTCGAGCCCGCATCGCTGACGAAGCTGATGACGGCCTACCTGGTGTTCGAGGCGCTCGACAAGAAGAAGATCTCGATGGAGCAGATCGTCACGCCGAGCGTAGCGGTACGCCGCGTCGGCACCGACGAGTCGCGCATGTTCATCGAGGCGAACAAGCCGGTGTCGGTGCACGACCTCGTGTACGGGATGATCATCCAGTCGGGCAACGACGCCGCGATCGCGCTGGCCGAACTCGTCGGCGGCAGCGAAGGGCAGTTCGTCACGCTGATGAACGACGAGGCGGCGCGCCTCGGCATGAAGGGCACCCACTTCGCCGACGTGAACGGCATGCCCGACCCGAACCACTACACGACGGCCGGCGACCTCGCGAAGCTGTCCGCGCACCTGATCCGCGATTTTCCGCAGTACTACAGCATCTTCTCGGAGAAGGAATTCAAGTACAACAACATCCGCCAAGGCAACCGCAACCGCCTGCTGTGGCTGGATCCGACGGTCGACGGCCTGAAGACGGGCCATACGCAGGCGGCCGGCTACTGCCTGATCGCGTCGGCGAAGCGCGCGATCCCGGGTGTCGACAGCCAGCGGCGTCTCGTGTCGGTGATGATGGGCGAGCAGAAGGAAGGCGAGCGCACGCAGGACAGCATGAAGATGCTGAACTACGGCTATAGCGCGTTCGACGCGGTGCGCCTGTTCAAGGGCGGCCAGGCGATGTCGACGCCGCGCATCTACAAGGGCAAGGAAAACACCGTGCAGGTCGGCGTGAAGGGCGACCAGTGGGTGACCGTGCCGCGCGGCCTGGGCGACAAGGTCAAGCCGGAAGTCGAGGTCAACGCGCCGCTGATCGCGCCGCTCGCGGAAGGCCAGCAGGTCGGTACCGTGAAGATCGTCGCCGATGGCAAGACGCTGTCGGAGTTCCCGGTCGTCGCGCTGCAGGCCGTGCCGGAAGCGGGTATCTTCGGCCGTATCTGGGACTCGATCCTGCTGATGTTCAGCAAGAAGAAGTAAGCGCGACGGGCCTTTGTTTTCACGACTTCATCCCCATCTGTCATTGCCATGAGCCAAGCCGAATTCGAACCGATCGTCTACCTCAGCGTGTCGTCGCACGAGGAACTGGTGCCGCTGTCGGAAGCCCGCGTGCCGGTGCTCGACCGCGGGTTCATCTTCGGCGATGGCGTGTATGAAGTCGTCCCCGTTTATGCGCATGACGGCGCGCACGTGCCGTTCCGGATCGAACAGCATCTGGACCGGCTCGCGCGCAGCCTGAAGAAGATCGGCATCGACAATCCGCATGACGCGGCCGGCTGGCGCGCGCTGATCGAGCGCGTGGTCGCCGCGAATGCGGAAGGCCTCGGCGACGGCCATGCGCTCGTCTACCTGCAGGTGACGCGCGGTGTCGCGAAGCGCGGCCACGCGTTCCCGGCGAATACGGTGCCGACGGTGTTCGCGATGACGAGCCCGCTGCGCCTGCCGTCGGACCAGGAGCGCGCGCAGGGCGTGCGCTGCGTGACGGCCGAGGATCGCCGCTGGCTGCATTGCGACATCAAGTCGATCTCGCTGCTCGGCAACGTGTTGATGGCGCAGCATGCGGCCGAACGCGACGCGTTCGAGACGATCCAGCTGCGCGACGACAACGTGACCGAAGGTTCGTCGTCGAACGTGTGGGTCGTGAAGAACGGCGAGCTGTACGCGCCGCCGCGCAGCAACAGGATCCTCGAAGGGATCCGCTACGCGCTGGTCGAGCAGCTGGCCGACGAATGCGGCATTCCGTTCGTCGCGCGCGAGATCAGCGAAGCCGAGCTGCGCTCGGCGGACGAGATCATGATCACGTCGGCCACGAAGGAGATTTTGCCCGTCACGTCGCTCGACGACCTGCCTGTGCAGGGCGGCAAGCCGGGCCCCGTGTTCGCGGCGTTGTACGACGCGTACCAGCGTGCGAAGGCACGCGAGTTTGAACAGTTTGACCTAACCCGGAGAAAGTGATGAGCGAACCGACCAAAACCATCGAGGTCACCGGCGCGATCGATGCCCGGAAGGAGTCGCTGCTGGAGTTTCCGTGCGACTTCCCGATCAAGATCATGGGCAAGGCGCACCCGGAGTTCAAGGATACGATCTTCAAGGTCGTGGCCGTCCACGACAACGAGATCGACGTCGAGAAGATCGAGGAGCGTGCCTCGAGCGGCGGCAACTACACCGGCCTCACGATCACCGTGCGCGCCACGAGCCAGCAACAGCTCGACGACATCTACCGCGCACTGACCGGCCATCCGATGGTCAAGGTCGTGCTCTGAGCGCCGCTTTCCATCCTCCTTCCTGCGCGCACTCGGCGGGGGTTTTCCCCGCCGCGCGCCGCGCGTCCAGCTCGTCGCACAGCTGCTGGTACTCCGCGACTTCCTGAAGCAGCCAGGTCCTGAACGCCTGCACGCGCGGCGTGTTCACGAGCGGCGGCGGACACACGAAAAAATAGTGCCACGGGCTCTGCCCGTCGATGTCGAACAGGCGCACGAGGCGCCCGTCCAGCAGGTCGTGCACCGCGAGCGAGCGGCGCACCAGCGCGATGCCCTGGCCGTCGATCGCGGCCAGCAGCAGGTTCGACGAATCCTGGTACAGAATCCCGCGTTTCGGCTCGGTGAGCGTATCGAGCCCCGCCGCGTCGAACCACGGCCGCCACAGCTCGTCGTCCGAGCGCAGCAGGTTGTAGTGCACGAGATCGGCGGGCGTCTGCGGCAGCTTGCCGCCGTTCAGCGTCGGCGAGCACGCCGGAAAGAACACTTCCTCGAACAGCGGCTCGACGTGCAGCCCCGGATAGCTGCCGGAGCCGAAGCGGATCGCGAGATCGACGTCGTCGCGCGCGAAGTCGGTGAGCGAGTTGGTGGACTGCAACTCGACGTCGATTTCCGGATGCCGCTCGATGAACGTGCCGATGCGCGGCGTGATGAAGCGCGCGGCGAACGACGACAGCATCGACACCACCAGCCGCCGTCCGCGGTCGCTCGCGCGCACCTCGCGCGTCGCATCGGCGATCTGCATCAGCGCGGTGCGGACCTGCTGCGCGTAGCGCATGCCGGCGTCGGTCAGGCACAGCCGCTTGCCGTTGCGCGTGAACAGTTGCACGCCGAGCTCCTCCTCGAGCGCGCGAACCTGGTGGCTGACCGCGCCGTGGGTGACGTACAGCTCGTCGGCGGCGCGGGAGAAATTCTCGTGACGGGCGGCGGCTTCGAACGCGCGAATCGCGTTCAGCGCAGGCAGCTGGCGGAGGTCCATTTGCTAATTTTCCTCACATCGACGTGAAAATTGGTCGTTTTGTCGGGTGCCTTGAAGTGACTACGATTGTAGCCATCGAAGCATTTATTGGCGGAGTCGATCATGCAAGAAATTTCTTCAAGCATCACGTTCGAAATCCCCGCGGGCGAGACCGTGCCGATGAAGGTGCAGCGCAGCACGCGTCTGACGGTGCAATGCGGGCCGGTGTGGGCGACGCGCAGCAACGACGTCGAAGACTACTTCCTGGTCGACGGCGAGACGCTCCGGCTGCGTCGCGGCGAGCGGCTGTGGCTCAGTGCGGAAGGCCGGCAGGGCGCGCAGGTCGCGTTCTCGGTGTCGCGGCCGGCCGGGGAAGTCGCGCGCGGCGCGCTGGCGCGGCTGCGCAACCGCGTGAACGCGCTGTTCCACGACGGCTGGCGCACCGTCTGACCGACCTTTCCTCCGACGGATGCTCGCGATCCGTCCCCTTCCCGGGCCGGCGAGACGCATGGGTTTTCGGTAAACTAGCGCCCATGTCCGTCTCGCCGGTTGCCATCGTGTCCACGCCTGTCGCTGTTTCCGAATCGCCCGCCGGGTCTCCGGTCCGGCCCGTCGTGCCGGTCACCGTGCGTTGGCGGGGCAGCGAGGCCTACGAGACGAGCTTCGACGCGATGCGCGCGTTCACCGACACGCGCACGGCCGACACCGGCGACGAAATCTGGGTCGTCGAGCATCCGCCCGTCTACACGCTCGGCCAGGCCGGCGACCCGGCCCACCTGCTGGTGGCCGACAGCGGCGTGCCGCTCGTGAAGGTCGACCGCGGCGGGCAAATCACCTACCACGGCCCCGGCCAGATCGTCGCCTACCTGCTGCTGGACCTGCGCCGGCGCAAGCTGATGGTGCGCACGCTCGTGACGAAGATCGAGGAGGCCGTGATCGAAACCCTCGCGGCGTATAATCTCGCTTCGGTCCGCAAGGCGGGCGCGCCGGGCATCTACGTGGCATCCGGCGTGCACGAAGGCGCGAAGATCGCGGCCCTCGGCCTGAAGATCCGCAACGGCTGCAGCTATCACGGTCTGAGCCTGAACGTGAAGATGGATCTGCGCCCGTTTCTCGCGATCAACCCGTGCGGCTATGCCGGACTGGAAACCGTCGACATGGCGAGCCTCGAGGTTGCCGCCGACTGGAACGACGTCGCCCACACGCTGGTGGGTCGTCTGATTGCCAACCTCGATGGCGCATCCGCGGCCGCCGACAAGCCGCAGGCACTGGAACATTCGAATGACTGACGTTACCGCTTCCCCCGCACCGGCCGACTCGGCCGCGACCGCTGCCTACGATCCCACCGCCAAGCAGAAGGCGCAGGCGAAGACGGCGCGCATCCCGATCAAGGTCGTTCCGATCGAGAAGCTGAAGAAGCCGGAGTGGATCCGCGTGAAGGCGGCCACCGGCAGCTCGCGCTTCAACGAGATCAAGACGATCCTGCGCGAGCACAACCTGCATACCGTGTGCGAGGAAGCGAGCTGCCCGAACATCGGCGAGTGCTTCGGCAAGGGCACCGCGACGTTCATGATCATGGGCGACAAGTGCACGCGCCGCTGCCCGTTCTGCGACGTCGGCCACGGCCGTCCCGATCCGCTCGACGCGGACGAACCGAAGAATCTCGCGCGCACGATCGCGGCGCTCAAGCTCAAGTACGTGGTGATCACGAGCGTCGACCGCGACGACCTGCGCGACGGTGGCGCCGCCCACTTCGTCGAGTGCATCCGTGAAGTGCGCGAGCAGTCGCCGGACACGCGCATCGAGATCCTGACGCCGGACTTCCGCGGCCGTCTCGACCGCGCGATCTCGATCCTGAACGCCGCGCCGCCCGACGTGATGAACCACAACCTCGAAACGGTGCCGCGCCTGTACAAGGAAGCGCGCCCGGGTTCGGACTACGCGCACTCGCTGAAGCTGCTGAAGGACTTCAAGGCGCTGCATCCGGACGTCGCGACGAAGTCGGGCCTGATGGTCGGCCTCGGCGAGACCGAAGAGGAAATCCTGCAGGTGATGCGCGACCTGCGCGCGCACGACGTCGACATGCTGACGATCGGCCAGTACCTGCAACCTTCCGAGCACCACCTGCCGGTGCGTGCGTACGTGCATCCGGATACGTTCAAGATGTACGAGGAAGAGGCGTACAAGATGGGCTTCACGCACGCGGCCGTCGGCGCGATGGTGCGTTCGAGCTATCACGCCGATCTGCAGGCGCATGGGGCCGGGGTGGTCTGATTGCTCCAGACGCTCGATGCATAAAAGAACCCGCTACGCGGGTTTTTTTATGCAGTTCTTCGTCTCGATATCCTGACGAAGTGAAGCAACGGCTTCTGGCGCAAGAGCGATTTCGTCAGCGCTTCCACGGGCTTTTAGTCCTCAAGCTTGCGAAACCGGACATCGCGCATTCTGATACTCTCGACCCACAGTTCCCAATCCTCGGCTGAGATATAAGCGCCGGTCTCTTTCCTGCCCTCTTCCAGAAAGCTCGTCTGTTCATCCAGGCTCAGGCTTTCCCAGAACGAGTCCCATACATGGTTCAGCCAGTAGTGAGGATCACCCTGACTGATATGCAGAATCGGTCCAAACTCATACAACGTGATCCACGGAGCGGCGGGGTGGAAGCCTTGCTCCGAGAGCTTGGCAATCAGTTCAACATCGTTGGAGAGCAAGCGCACGTCGCGCCCTGAAAACCTCCATGTGGCGGAGATGATGGTACTCAGCGACTGCCCGTCGACTTCGCGCATGAACTGAAAATACGCAACCTCTTGTCTGCCTTGCCGCACCAGATTGAGCAAAGTCGGAAACTGACTGGGCTGAACGTGATGAACCAGCCCAAAAGCATTGATACCCGCATCGCCTTGATATATCGGCTTGGGGTAGGCAGGAAGTTGCTGCTTTTTTGGGTCGAGCGAGCCGGAACCGAAAATGGCTTGCAATTCACCGAGTGGCTTTCCAAAGGCGTCTTCCAGACTCTTCAGACTTTCACGCTCTGCCCGCTTCGTTTGCAACTCTTCAACCTTGCGCCTGAAGAAAGACACATCCCCTCCTCATCATTTATCTGGAATCTGATCGGCAATCATCGAGCCGCCGAAATAGCCGACAGCACCAAAGAGGATGCCACCGATGGCACCGGTTATTACGGCGCCAGGCCCGAGTTCAACACCGACCAGCGCGCCCGCTGTAGCACCGACTCTGGCTCCAGCAACGGCGCCGGCCCAACTACCTGCCCACCCGCCAGCCTGGCGAATGACTTCCTTTTCCAGAGGACGAATGGACTTTAGACGAATCGATTCATTGGATGCAACCGAGAGGTCATAGCCTGTAAAAGCGAGCCCGACAACCCGCACAACACGAGCATATTTGACGATGCCGAGGCTGATAGCCAAGCCACGCTGCGAGAACACGCCTTCACCGGGCACCATGGGCCGTGGCTGAACCAGAACCTCCTTGTCCATGGCCAGGACTTTTTGCTTGATATGCTCCGCCCACCGCTTGTCTTTTGAGCGAGCCTCGGCCGCATACTTATCGATGGCTTGAACGATCTCATCGGTTGTCACGAGCTTCGCGCCTGCTCGCTTGGCTTTGGCGATGTCGACATACACGGTCTTGCCCGCCATTCTCCCCGTGCCTGTAGGATAGATGCTACTGGTAGATGCATAGGAAGTTAGCTTGTCGTATTCCAGCACGTGGTCAACGACACTGCCTGGAGCTTTGGGACCGCCCTTGCTCCACAGACCATATTTTTCTGGATAGACTTCGCGCATCTCGCCAAGTGGCGAGAGTTCAAGTTGCTTCAGATATGGATTGTCGATCGTGCTGTACGTGTGACGGACCAGCATGCCATCCTTGCCGACTTCTTCAACAGTAACAAAGAAGAAAATGCGAGCAGGCATGTGATGCCCGAGCACGTCATACTTGGAGTCAGCGGTAGCGTTTGTCGTTGTTCGATAGACGAAGTTGCTCATTGTTCCCACCGCTCCAGAGCTTGCAGACCTACTGCAATGTCCAGCTTTGACACATCCTTCGTGTAGACACGAGGACAGTAACCTTGGGAATCCGTCAGTCCCTTATAGACCGCCCCTGCTGACGTGCGAATGTGATATGGGGAACTGCAAACAGGTTGATTGTTACCGTCGAGCACGCGCACGCGCTCATCGCAGTTGCCTCGATACTCTTCCGTCAGAGATTGCCCGGAAGGTCCGTACCCCATCTCGGTGAGATTGTGAGACTCGAAGCTATGAAAGCTATCGGTTTGGGAGGCAATCATCACGGGAGGAGGATGGCATTTGCAAAGGCACAAGTCGCCATCAAGAGCCTGTTCTTTGCCCATCTTATGATCGGGCCAACGAGGACCTTGAGCCGCGATGACACCCGTGGACTGGCACGCATTACAAACGACTTGAGCGCCAACAAAAGTCAGGGCTGTACCGTGATGCGTGCAACTGTCTACCCCCTCGATGACGATGCCACCCGTAGTTGACTTGTCGCCTACCTTAAGCAAGTACCGTTTCATGCTCATTATCCGTTTTTCGCAACGGACAAAGAAATATCATCGTGGCATTGGGCGCAGCAATTAGACGGGTACTAAAAACCCTGTAATCCGAATTTTTTTGAAGTATCGTGGTTTTGACCGATTTTTCATCCCTGGATCCGCGGAGCGTGAGACGTCCCGCAAGTTGGCTACGATCTCGAATCGACCGACGCGCGGCAACGGCCCGTCCCCGCACCACAATCGTCACCCGACCGGACACGCAATCCGGTCGAGCATGGAAAGCAAAGCTGAAACGGCATCGATAGCTTCGCAGGATAAGTTCGCTCCCGCCGCGCGCAAAGCTCGTAAAGTCGGCTCTCCCGCAGCAATGCCCGCATTCCGAAGGAGAGTCGCATGTCCCGTTTCAGCTTCGTCCGCCGCGCCGTCGTCGCGCTGACCGCCTTTGCCGCGCTGGGCGCGGCGCACGCCGAATCGCGCGAGGTCGTGATCGCGTACCAGGACATGGTCGTGCCGTGGCGCTATGCGCAGGCGAGCGGTGAAGTCGAAAAGGCGACCGGCTACAAGGTCACGTTCCGCAAGCTCGACAGCGGCGCCGACGTGATCCGCGCGCTCGCGTCGGGCTCCGTGCAGCTCGGCGAGGCCGGTTCCAGCCCGATCGCGGCCGGCCTGTCGCAGGGGCTCGACATCTCGCTGTTCTGGGTGCTCGACAACATCAACGACGCCGAGGCGCTCGTCGCGCGCAACGGCTCGGGCGTCACGAACGTCGCCGGGCTGAAGGGCAAGAAGATCGGCGTGCCGTTCGTGTCGACGTCGCACTTCCATACGCTCGTCGCGCTGCAGGCCGCGGGCGTCAATCCGAACGACGTGAAGATCGTCAACCTGCGTCCGCCCGAAGTCGCGGCTGCGTGGGCGCGCGGCGACATCGACGCGACCTACATCTGGGATCCGGTGCTCGCGAAGGTCAAGCAGTCGGGCACCGTGCTCACGACGTCGGGCCAGGTTGCGAAGGAAAGCGGCAAGTCGACCTTCGACGGCTTCGTCGTGAGCCGCAAGTTCGCGCGCGAGAACCCCGAGTTCGTCACGCGCTTCGTGAAGGTGCTCGCGGCGGCAGACGCCGACTACCGCGCGCACGCTGCCGCGTGGAAGGTCGGTTCGCCGCAGGTCGCGGCGGTCGCGAAGGTGTCCGGCGCGAACGCGCAGGACGTGCCGGCCAGCCTCGCGCTCTACGCGTTCCCGACGGCGGCCGAGCAGGCTTCGCCGACGTGGCTCGGCGGCGGCGCGCAATCGGGCGCCGCGAAGTCGCTCGCGGCCACGGCCACGTTCCTCAAATCGCAAGGCACGATCCAGACGGTGCTGTCCGACTATTCGGCCGGCGTCGATCCGCAGTTCGTGCAGAAGGCCGCGCGCTGAGCGCGGCCGTTCAGCCCTCTCGTCGCGGAGCCCTTCGATCATGAGCACGCTGGAAGTCCGTCAGGTATCGGTCGACTATCCCGGCGAACGCGGCCGGCCGACGACGCAGGCGCTCGCGCGCGTCGACCTGCGCATCGAAGCCGGTGAATTCGTCGTCGCGCTCGGCGCGTCCGGGTGCGGAAAGACGACGCTGCTGAACTGCATGGCCGGCTTCGTCGCGCCGACGACCGGCGACGTGCGCGTCGACGGCGTGCCGGTCACGGGCCCCGGCGCCGATCGCGGCGTCGTGTTCCAGAAATACGCGTTGCTGCCGTGGCTCGACGTGCTCGAGAACGTCGCGCTCGGGCTGCGCTTCGCACGCGTGTCGAAGGCCGAACGCGAAGCGCGGGCGCGGGAGATGCTCGCGCTGGTCGGGCTCGACAAGCATGCGCACGCGCGCGTGTACGAGCTGTCGGGCGGGATGCAGCAGCGCGTCGGCATCGCGCGTGCGCTCGCGAGCGATCCGCGCGTGCTGCTGATGGACGAGCCGATGGGCGCGCTCGACGCGATGACGCGCGGCACGATGCAGGCGCTCGTGCTCGACGTGTGGGCACGCACCGGCAAGACGGTGTTCTTCATCACGCACGACGTCGAGGAGGCGCTGTTCCTCGCGACGCGTCTCGTCGTGATGACGCCCGGCCCCGGCCGGATCGCGGAGACGTTCGAGCTGCCGTTCGCGCGGCGCTACGTCGAATCGCGCGATGCGCGCGCGGTGAAGTCGTCGCCGGAATTCATCGCGTGGCGCGAGCGGCTGATCGCGTATCTGCATCGCGACGAGGCGGTGGCGGAGCGCGCGTGATGCATGAGTTCGCGCGACGGGGCGCGTCCGTCGGGCGCGGCCGGATCAGTACTTTGCACAGGCAGGTCGACATGAGCACGCAGGAATCGTTGGCAGCCGATCGAGCAGCCTCGGAGTTCGGGCAGGATCAACGCGCGACGCGACAGCGTCACGCGGTGCGTCCGGCTCGCGCATCGCATCGCTACCGGTTGCCGGGGCAGGGGCGGACGGCCGCGCTCAGCGCGGCGACGGTCGCGGCGCTGGCCGTGCTGTGGTGGGTCGCGACGCACCGGCAGTGGTTGCCGCCGTTGTTCCTGCCCGCACCGGAAGCGGTGTGGGCCGCGTTCGTCGACGCGTGGCATGGCCGCATCCAGGGCGGCCTGCCGTTGTCGGAGCATTTGTTGTGGAGCGCCGCGCGCGTGTTCGGCGCCTTCGTGTTCGCCACTGCGATCGGCGTGCCGGCCGGCATCCTGATGGGCGTGAGCCGCATCGCGCGCGGCGTGCTCGATCCGCTGCTGGAGTTCTACCGGCCGCTGCCGCCGCTCGCGTATCTGCCGCTCGTCGTGATCTGGTTCGGCATCGACGAGACGGCGAAGCTCGTCGTGATCTTCCTCGCATGCTTCGCGCCGATCGCGATGGCCGCCCGTGCCGGCGTGCGCGCGGCAACCGTCGAGCAGATCAACGCCGCGTATTCGCTCGGCGGCAGCTTCCCGCAGATCGTGCGCCATGTCGTGCTGCCGGCCGCGCTGCCGGAAATCCTCACCGGCTTGCGGATCGCGATCGGGTTCGGCTGGACGACGCTGGTCGCGGCCGAGATGGTCGCCGCGACGGCCGGGCTCGGGCAGATGGTGCTCAACGCATCGAGCTTCCTGCGCACGGACATCGTTGTGATGGGGATTCTGATCATCGGCGCGATCGCGTGGCTGTTCGATCTCGCGATGCGATGGGTCGAGCGGCGGGTGGTGCCGTGGAAGGGGCGGGGGTGAGCGGAGGGGTGTTGCGACGCGGCGAGGTCGTCGTCGCATCAGGTCGCGGTGCCGCGTCGATAGAGGCTGAGGGCGACCGCCAGCCCGGCCAGCATGCCGGCGCAGCCGCGATTGAGCCATTTCAGGGCTTTGCCGGACATGACCTTCATCGCGTGATAGCCACTTGCCGCGTAAATTCCCATCAACAGGACGTCGATCATGGCCGTCAGGATCGCCAGCGTTGCGTACTGGGCCGAGACGTTCGATTGGGGCTGGATGAACTGCGGCAGGAATGCCGAAAAGAACAGCAAGCCCTTTGGATTTGACAGTGCAACAAGCAGCGAGCGCTTGAATGCGGAGCGGCCGTCGCGTGCGCCGTCCGCTTGCACGGCGTCGGCCGACGGCAGGGACATAGGGGCACGCCAGAGCACCCAGGCGAGGTAGAGCAGGTACGCGGCGCCCGCCCACTTCAGCATGACGAACAGGTGTTCCGACGCTTGCATGAGTGCGCCGAGCCCACATCCGACCGCGCCGATCAGAATCAGGTCGGACAGCGCGGCGCCAGCGATGCCGTAAGCCGCGATGCGCATGCCGCGTGTGGCGCCGTTGTTCAGCGCCAGCAGCATCGTCGGGCCGGGCGTGACCGTGACGGCGGATACGGTGATGACATACAGCAAGAGTGTCGTCGAATTCACGTCGCGGCTCCTCGAGGGCAGAGGGTGCCAGTCTACGCGAGATCGAGGCGCCAGCCTGCCGGCGTCATTCGCCCATCGCGACGCCTTCCCGCCGCGGGTCGGCCCCGCCGAACCACACCGTCTGCCCCTGCACGTTCAGCCGCTGGATCCCCTGCAGTCCCGAATTCATCTCGACGACCCGCACGTCGTGCCCGCGCCCTTTCAACCCGTCGACGAGCGCGTCCGACACGCGGCCGCGTTCGAGCTGCGTCGGCCCGTTCATCGACCCGACGTTCGGCAGCGCGATCGCCTGCTGCATCGTCATCCCCCAGTCCATCACGCCGATCATCGTCTTCGCGACGTGGTTGATGATCGCGGGGCCGCCGGCCGAGCCGACGATCATCGTCACCTGCTTCGTCTTCTGGTCGAACACGAGCTCGGGCGACATCGACGAGCGCGGCCGCTTGCCTGGCTGCACGCGGTTCGCGACCGGCCGCCCGTTCTCGTTCGACACGAACGAGAAATCGGTCAACTGGTTGTTCAACATGAACCCGCGCACCATCAGCCGCGAACCGAACGCGTCCTCGACGCTGGTCGTCATCGACAGCGCCTGGCCGTAGCGGTCGACGATCGCGATGTCGGACGTCGACGGCAATTCGGGGCTGCGGTCGTCGGCCAGCGCGAGCGTCGCGCCCTGCGGCGTGCCGGCCTGCGCGACGCCCATGCTGGTGTCGCCGATCAGGCGCGCGCGCTGCGCGAGATAGGTCCGGTCGACGAGGCTCGCCCAGCTGCCGCCCGGCAGCGGCGCGAAATCCGGATCGGCGACGTAGCGCGCACGGTCCGCATACGCGAGGCGTCCCGCTTCGCTGAACAGGTGCGCGGCGAACGGCGTCGGCTCGTAGCCGACTTCGTTGCGCACCGGCTTCTGCGCGCCGATTTGCTGCCAGTCGGGCATCGCCTCGAGGATGCCGAGCATCTGCGCGATCGCGAGGCCGCCCGACGACGGCGGCGGCATCCCGCACACCACCGAGCGCCGGTAGTCGGTGCACAGCGGCGCCCGCACCTTCGCCTTGTAGCGCGCGAGATCCTGCAGCGACAGCAGGCCCGGATTGGTCGGGTGCTTGCGCACCTTCGTGACGATGTCGCGCGCGATCGCGCCGGTGTAGAACGCATTCGCGCCGCGATCGGCAACCTGGCGCAGCACGGTCGCGAGCGCGGGGTTTTTCAGCACCGTGCCGGCCCCCTTCGGCGTGCCGTCCTTGTTGTAGAAGTACGCACGCGCGGCCGGGTCGTTCATCAGGTACTTGTCGTTCGCGATCAGCATCGCGAGGCGCGGGCTGATCGTGAAGCCGTGCTCGGCGAGCCGGATCGCGGGCTGGAACAGCCGGCGCCACGGCAGCTTGCCGTGCGCGCGGTGCGCGGCGTCGAGCATCCGCAGCACGCCCGGCGTGCCGACCGAACGGCCGCCCACGACACCTTCGTAGAAGCCCATCGGCTGGCCGGTCGGGCCGTAGAACAGCCGGTCGGTCGCGGCGGCCGGCGCGGTCTCGCGGCCGTCGTACGCCTGCGTCGCACGGCCGTCGAAGTACAGCATGAACGCGCCGCCACCGAGCCCCGACGATTGCGGCTCGACGAGCGCGAGCACCATCTGCGTGGCGATCGCCGCGTCGATCGCGGTGCCGCCGGCCTTCAGCATCTCGTAGCCGGCCTGCGTGGCGAGCGGGTTCGCGGCCGCGATCATGAAGCGCTGCGAGGTCCAGCCCGGCTTGTCGGTCCAGCCGGACGCCAGTTCGGGCGCGTGAACGCCGGGCAGCGGCACCGCGGCGCCGGACGCGGCAGCGACCGGGACGACGGCGCCCGACGGCGCGGACGGCGCGGACGGCGATGTGCAGCCGGCGCCGAACGTGACGAGCGCGACGAGCGCGAGCGTGGCGACGAGCGTCCGGGGACGCGAATGCGGACGGATCCGGTCGAACATTGAAACCCTCGGCGACAGTGAATTCGAAGGAGGCGGCGTGTGCGCGGCACGCGCTCCGCACGGACGGCGCGCTATTGTCGCCGTGCGGCCGGCGGATTGTCATCCGACAGGAAACCCTGACGCATCCCGCCGGGCCCGCCCCGGCCGGCCTTTCCGGCCTGTTCGAGGATGAACTCTATGAACGTCGCGGTCGCACGCGTGTGGTGCCGGTTCGGCATGTAGAGCATGTACATGTGCGTGCCGAAGATGCTGAGACGATACGCGTCGAGCGACGTGACGACCGTGCCGCGCCGCATGTCGTCCTGCATCACGTAGTCGGGCACGATGCCGACGCCGATTCCGGCGAGGATCGCCTGGCGCAGGAACAGGAAGTTCTCCGAAATCAGCGTGGGCTCGAGCAGCACCTCGTGGCGCTCGTCGCCGAGGTACGCGGCGATCCGCAGCTGCCGCCCCAGCACCGTCGCGGTGACGACCGGCGCGGCGGCCAGCGCGCCGAGGCTCGCGGGCATGCCGTGCGCGGCCGCGAACGCGGGCGACGCGCACGCGACGTAGCGCACCGCGCCCATGTCGCGCGCGACGAGGTTCTGCGGCGGCTCGGACATCACGCGAATCGCGATGTCGACTTCGTCGCGCATCAGGTCCTCCACGCGATTCTCGAACACCACGTCGAGCACGATGCCCGGATGCAGCCGCTTGAACGCGAGCAGCCAGTCGGACATCACCATCTGCCCGTAGCCGCTCGGCACCGACAGCCGCACGCGGCCCTGCAGGTCCTGGCCGAGCGTCGTCACCGATTCCTGCGCGGCGAGCAGCTCGTTGCGGATGCGCCGGCCGTGCTCGTACAGCTTCAGCCCGATTTCGGTCGGCTCGATGCGGCGCGTCGTGCGGCGCACGAGCTGCTGGCCGATCGAGCGCTCGAGCTGGTTCAGCCGATAGCTGACGTTCGCGCGGCTCATCTTGAGCCGCTGCGCGGCCTTGCTCAGGTTGCCCGCGTCGAGGATCTCGACGAGCAGCGTCAGCGCGTTCAGGTCCATGCCCGGTGTCTCCTGATCCGTCCCGCTTAAGGACCCGAAGCGGTCCGAAAGCATTCAATGTCAAGCCAGACTTGACAGCTTGTAAAGCCGGGCGGGAATTGTCAATGAATCTCGATCAATCGAGAATCGAGTCATGCCCGGCACATGCGCCGGATCGTTTCCCGCCGCGCGGGATCGGGAAGCGGCGCCGCTCGCCGGCCTGGCGACCGGTCCCGCCCGCATGGCGCACCGCAATGGAGACACGATGAATTCAACCGCTTCCCCCGAACCCGCCCAGACCGGCGCCGTCACGCGCGAACGGCGCGACAAGGTGCTCGTCGTCACGATCGACCATCCGCCCGTCAACGCGCTGTCCGCCGATGTGCGGCGCGGCCTTGCCGACGCGCTCGACGCCGCGCAGGCCGACGCCGCGATCCGCGCGGTGCTGATCGTCGGCGCCGGCCGCAACTTCATCGCGGGCGCCGACATCCGCGAATTCGGCAAGCCGCCCGTGCCGCCGTCGCTGCCCGACGTCTGCGAGCGGATCGAGTCGAGTGCGAAGCCGGTCGTGGTGGCGCTGCACGGCGCGACGCTCGGCGGCGGCCTCGAAGTCGCGCTCGCCGCGCATTACCGGCTCGCGGTGCCCGGCGCGAAGCTCGGGTTGCCCGAAGTCACGCTCGGCCTGCTGCCCGGCGCGGGCGGCACGCAGCGCGCGCCGCGCCTGATCGGCGCCCAGGCCGCGCTCGACCTGATGCTGACGGGGCGTCACGCGAGCGCCGACGAAGCGCTCGCGCTCGGCCTCGTCGATCGCGTCGCGCACAGCGACGACACGCTCGCCGAAGGCCTCGCCTATGCGCAGGAACTCGTGTCGCTCGGCGCGCCGGCTCGGCGCACGCGCGATGCGCAGGGCCTCGCCGACCGCGCGGCCGCGCAGGCCGCGATCGACGCGGCGCGCGCCGAGTTGCCGAAGAAGTCGCGCGGCCTGTTCTCGCCGGCGAAGATCGTCGACGCGGTCGAGGCCGCGCTCACGCTGTCGTTCGACGCGGGGATGAAGCTCGAACGCAGCCTGTTCCTGCAGTGCCTCGACAGCCCGCAGCGCGCGGGCCTCGTGCACGCGTTCTTCGCGGAACGCGAGGCCGCGAAGGCGCCCGAGGCGCGCCGCGCGAGCGCGCGCCCGGTCGAGCGGATCGGCGTGGTCGGCGGCGGCACGATGGGCGCGGGCATCGCGGTCGCGGCACTCGACGCCGGGTTGCCGGTGACGATGATCGAACGCGACGAAGCGTCGCTCGCGCGCGGCCGCGCGCATGTCGAGAAGGTATACGACGGGCTCGTCGCGAAGGGGCGGATGACGCCGGCCGCGCACGCGGCGCGCCTCGCGCGCTTCAAGGGCAGCACGTCGTACGACGCGCTCGCGCAGGCCGACGTCGTGATCGAGGCGGTGTTCGAGGACATGGCCGTGAAAAAGGCAGTGTTCGCCGAGCTCGCGCGCGCGTGCAAGCCGGGCGCGATGCTCGCGACCAACACGTCGTATCTCGACATCGACGAGCTGGCCGCCGGCACCGACCGGCCGGCCGACGTGATCGGCCTGCATTTCTTCTCGCCGGCGAACGTGATGAAGCTGCTCGAGATCGTCGTGCCGGCGCGCGTCGCCGATGACGTCGTCGCGACCGCGTTCGCGCTGGCCAAACAGCTGAAAAAGACGCCGGTGCGCGCCGGCGTGTGCGACGGCTTCATCGGCAACCGGATCCTCGCCGTCTATCGCACCGCGGCCGACTACCTGATGGAGGACGGCGCATCGCCGTACCAGATCGATCGCGTAGTGCGCGAATTCGGCTTCCCGATGGGGCCGTTCCAGGTCGTCGACCTCGCGGGCGGCGACATCGGCTGGGCGACCCGCAAGCGCCGCGCGGCCACGCGCGACCCGCGCGCGCGCTACGTGGAGATTTCCGACCGGCTGTGCGAGCGCGGCTGGTTCGGCCAGAAGACGGGGCGCGGCTACTACCTGTATCCGGACGGCGCGCGCGTCGGCACGCCGGACCCCGAAGTCGAGGCAATCGTCGCCGACGAACGCGCGAAGAAGGGCATCGCACCGCGCACGTTCACCGACGACGAGATCCTGCGCCGCTACCTTGCCGCGATGATCAACGAAGGCGCGAACGTCGTGCACGAGAAGATCGCGCTGCGCCCGCTCGACGTCGACGCGGTGTTCCTGTACGGCTACGGCTTCCCGCGCCATCGCGGCGGCCCGATGCACTACGCGGACACGGTCGGCCTCGCGAACGTGCTCGCCGACATCCGCGCGTTCGCGCAGGAGGATCCGCTGTTCTGGAAACCGTCGCCGCTGCTCGTCGAGCTGGTCGGGCGCGGCGCGGATTTCGCGAGTCTGAACCGTATCGACTGAACGCCCACCGCATTCGCAACGGACCCACGATGGACCTCAATTTCACTCCCGAAGAGGAAGCGTTCCGCACCGAAGTGCAGCGCTTCCTCGCCGCCGAACTGCCCGCGCGCACCGCGCGCAAGGTGAAGGGCGGCCTGCACCTGACGCGCGACGACATGCGCGAATGGCACGCAATCCTGAACGCCCGCGGCTGGCTCGCGAGCCACTGGCCGCGCGAATACGGCGGCCCCGGCTGGAGCGTCGCGCAGAAGTTCCTGTTCGACAACGAATGCGCGCTCGCCGGTGCGCCGCGCATCGTGCCGTTCGGCGTCAACATGCTTGGGCCCGTGCTGATCAGGTACGGCAGCGAAGCGCAGCAGCGCCACTGGCTGCCGCGCATTCTCGACGGCACCGACTGGTGGTGCCAGGGCTATTCGGAGCCGGGCGCCGGTTCCGACCTCGCATCGGTGAAGACGAGCGCGGTGCGCGATGGCGATCACTACGTCGTGAACGGCCAGAAGACTTGGACCACGCTCGGCCACTACGCGAACATGATCTTCTGCCTCGTGCGCACCGCGACCGACGTGCGCAAGCAGGAGGGCATCAGCTTCCTGCTGATCGACATGAACACGCCGGGCGTCGAGGTGCGCCCGATCATCACGCTCGACGGCGAGCACGAAGTGAACGAAGTGTTCTTCACCGACGTGCGCGTGCCCGTGGCGAACCTCGTCGGCGAAGAAAACCGCGGCTGGACCTGCGCGAAATACCTGCTCACGTACGAGCGCACCAACATCGCCGGGATCGGCTTCTCGACGGCCGCGCTCGAGCGGCTGCGCGCGGTGGCCGCGAAGGTCACGAAGAACGGCCGGCCGCTCGCCGACGATCCGTTCTTCGCGGCGCGCATCGCGCGCGTCGAGATCGAACTCGAGAACATGCGCACGACCAACCTGCGCGTGCTCGCCGCGGTCGCGGGCGGCGGCGTGCCGGGCGCGGAAAGCTCGATGCTGAAGATCCGCGGCACGCAGATCCGCCAGGAGATCACCGCGCTGATGCGCCGCGCGATGGGGCCGTACGCGCAGCCGTTCGTCGACGCAGCGCTCGATGCCGATTACGACGGCGAGCCGGTCGGCCCGGATGAGGCCGCGAGCGCCGCGCAGCAGTACTTCAACAATCGCAAGCTGTCGATCTTCGGCGGCTCGAACGAGATCCAGAAGAACATCATCGCGAAGATGATGCTCGGGCTGTAACGAGGGACGCGACGATGGATTTCCAGCACACAGAAGACCGCCGGATGCTGGCGGACACGTTGAACCGCTTCATCGCCGAACGGTATGCGTTCCCGGTGCGCGACCGCATCGCGCAGTCGGTCGAAGGCTTCGATCGCGCGATGTGGCGGCGCTTCGCCGAACTCGGCGCGGTCGGCGCGCTGTTTGCCGAAGCCGACGGCGGCTTCGGCGGCGCGGGTTTCGACATCGCCGTGGTGTTCGAATGCCTCGGCCGCGGGCTCGTGGTCGAGCCGTTCCTCGGCACGCTGCTCGCGGGTCGCGCGCTGGCGCTGGCCGGCGGCGACGCGCATCGCGCGCGGCTGGCCGCGCTGATCGACGGCAGCGCGAGCGCCGCGTTCGCGCACGACGAGCCGGGCTCGCACTACGAACTGACGACCGTGCGCACGCGCGCCGAGCGTGCCGGCGACGGCTGGGTGCTGACGGGCGCGAAAGGCGTCGTCGACCAGGCCGCGCAGGCGGCGTTCTTCGTCGTCAGCGCGCGCGTGTCCGGTCAGGACGACGACGCGGCCGGCATCGGCCTGTTCGTCGTGCCGGCCGACGCGCCGGGCGTGTCGCTGCGGGACTACAAGAAGATCGACGGCGGCCGCGCGGCCGAGATGCGCTTCGAGCGCGTCGTGCTGCCGGGCGATGCGGCGCTCGGCGTGCCGGAAACGCAAGACGACGAAGCAGGCGCCGCATTGCTCGAACGCGTGCTCGGCTACGGGCTGCTCGCGCTGTCGGCGGAGGCGCTCGGCGCGATGGACGTCGCGAAGGAAGCGACGCTCGACTACCTGCGCACGCGCAAGCAGTTCGGCATGCCGATCGGCAGCTTCCAGGCGCTGCAGCACCGGATGGCCGACCTGCTGCTCGAAGTCGAGCAGGCGCGCTCGGCGGTGATCAACGCGGCCGCGCAGCTCGATGCGCCGCGCGCGGTGCGCGAACGCGCGCTCGCGGCGGCCAAGTACACCATCGGCCGGATCGGCACGCTGGTCGCCGAGGAGAGCATCCAGTTGCACGGCGGGATCGGGATGACGTGGGAGCTGCCGCTGTCGCATTACGCGAAGCGGCTCGTGATGATCGATCACCAGCTCGGCGACGAGGATCACCATCTCGCGCGCTACATCGCGCTGTCGAAACAATAAAGACGAACGACGCGAATGGAGGAGACAAGGATGACGAACGAATCGCGCGCGTTGCCCCTGGCCGGCGTGAAGGTGCTCGATTTCTCGCGCGTGCTGGCAGGCCCGTGGTGCGCGATGGTGCTTGCCGATTTCGGCGCGGAAGTGATCAAGGTCGAGCATCCGGCGCGCGGCGACGACACGCGCGACTGGGGCTTGCGGATCGGCGACACCGAAACGACCTACTTCAACAGCGTGAACCGAAGCAAGCGCTCGATCTGTCTCGACCTGCAGACCGACGAAGGGCGGCGGCTCGCGCGCGAGCTGGCCGCGCAGGCCGACGTGGTGCTGCACAACTTCAAGTTCGGCGGCGCGGAAAAACTCGGGCTCGGCTACGACGCGCTGGCCGCGCTCAATCCCCGGCTCGTGCATTGCGCGATTTCCGGCTACGACCGCTCGGGCCCGGAAGCCGCGCGGCCCGGCTACGACCTCGTCGTGCAGGGCGAGGCCGGGCTGATGGCGCTGAACGGCGAGGCCGGCCAGCCACCGCTGAAATTCGGTGTCGCGGCGGTCGACTTGTTCACCGGCATGTATTCGGCGCAGGCGGTCCTCGCCGCGCTGTACGAGCGTCATGCGACGGGGCGCGGGCGGCGCATCGAGATGGCGCTGTTCGACTGCGGGCTGATGATCACCGCGTACTACGGGCTCGATGCGCTGCTGATGGGCGAGGATCCGCCGCGCTACGGCAATGCGCATCCGTCGATCGTGCCGTATGGCGTGTTCGACGCGGCCGACGGCCCGCTCGTGATCACGGTCGGCAACAACACGCAGTTCGCGCGTTTCTGCGATGCGATCGAGCGGCCCGACCTCGCCGCGGACGAACGCTACAAGACCAATCTCGGCCGCTCGGAGAACCGCGCCGCGCTGCTGCCGGAGATTCGCGGCGAACTTGCGCGGCGGCCGCGCGCGACGCTGCTCGCGGCGCTCGCCGCCGGCGGCATTCCGTGCGGCGAAGTGCTCGGGCTGCACGAGGCGCTGACCTCCGAGCGCGCGACCCGGGCGGGGCTCGTCACGCGGCAGCCGCACCCGGTCGCGGGCGGCGTCGACGTGCTGGCGCCGCCGTATCGCTTCGACGGTGCGCGGCTGCCGGTGCGCGGCGCGCCGCCGGTGCTCGGCGCGGATACGGAAGACGTGCTCGGCGGCTGGCTCGGGATGTCGGCGGACGAGGTCGCGCGACTGCGCGCGGATCGCGTCGTGTAACGCATTGACGTGCCGCCACGGCGCGGGCGGATCGATGGGCGCGCCGGCCATCCACAAGACACTTCTCGCGAAACGACGAGGAGACATTGGAGACACCATGGAGCTTTCCGTCATCGAATCGGTCACGGCGCGCCGTGACTACCAGCAGCTCGTGCGCGCACGGCGCCGCTTCAGCTTCACGCTCACGGCACTGATGATCGCCACGTACTACGGCTTCATCCTGCTCGTCGCGCTCGCGCCGCACGTGCTTGCGGCGCCGCTGTACCGCGGCGCGACGACCACGGTCGGGATCGCCGCGGGCGTCGCGATCATCCTGGTCGCGATCGGGCTGACCGCGTGCTACGTGCTGCGCGCGAACCGTGCGTTCGACCGCCGCGTCGACGCGATCCTGCAGCGTTCGTGACGGAGGCCGACATGCGACGCACTTCGAGCGCGCTCGGCGCGCTGGCCGTTCTCGTTTCCTCCACCGCGCACGCGACCGGCGTCGCGGGCCCGATGCCCGACAAGGTCGAGCTGAACCCGGTGGCGATCGCGATGTTCTTCGCGTTCGTGTTCGCGACGCTCGCGCTCACGCGCTGGGCCGCGCGCCGCACGCGTTCGACGCGCGACTTCTACACGGCCGGCGGCGGTATCACCGGGCTGCAGAACGGGCTCGCGATCGCGGGCGACTACATGTCGGCCGCGTCGTTCCTCGGGCTCTCCGGGATGGTGTTCATGTTCGGCTTCGACGGGCTGATCTACTCGATCGGCTTCCTGGTCGGCTGGCCGTTCGTGATGTTCCTGATCGCCGAGCCGCTGCGCAATCTCGGCAAGTTCACGTTCGTCGACGTGGTCGCGTACCGCTTCGCACAGCGGCCGATCCGGCTCCTGACGTCCGCGAACGCGCTGACGATCGTCGTGCTGTACCTGGTCGTGCAGATGGTCGGCGCGGGCAAGCTGATCCAGCTGCTGTTCGGGCTATCGTACGGCACGGCCGAGCTGATCGTCGGCGTGCTGATGGTCGTCTACGTGTTCTTCGGCGGGATGACCGCGACCACCTGGGTGCAGGTGATCAAGGCCGTGCTGCTGCTGTGCGGCGCGACGCTGCTCGTCCTGCTCGCGCTCGCCGAATTCGGCTTCAGCGTCGATGAGATGTTCCGTCGCGCGGTGGCCGTGCATCCGGGCGCGCTGTCGATCATGGGGCCCGGCAAGCTGATCCGCGATCCGGCCAACGCGCTGTCGCTCGGCATCGCGCTGATGTTCGGCACGGCCGGCTTCCCGCACATCCTGATGCGCTTCTTCACGGTGCCGAACGCGAAGGAAGCGCGCAAGTCGGTGCTCTACGCGACCGGCTTCATCGGCTATTTCTATCTGCTGACGTTTGTGATCGGTTTCTCGGCGATCGTGCTGCTCGCGCAGCATCCGGAATTCTTCCGGCTCGGCGCGAACGGCACGTTCAACCTGACGCACGACCTGCTCGGCGGCTCGAACATGGTCGCGGTGAAGCTCGCGCAGGCGGTCGGCGGCAACTGGTTCTACGGCTTCATCGCGGCCGTCACGTTCGCGACGATCCTCGCGGTGGTCGCCGGGCTGACGCTCGCCGGCGCGACCACGATCTCGCACGACCTGTATGCGCAGATGTGGGCGCGCGGCAAGCCCGACGAGCGGCTGGAAATGCGCATCTCGCGCGCGGCGACGATCGGCTTGTCCGCGGTCGCGATCGCGCTGTCGATCCTGTTCGAGCACGTCAACGTCGCGTTCATGGTCGGCCTCGTCGCGGCGGTGGCCGCCAGCGCCAATTTCCCGGTGCTCGCGATGTCGATCTTCTGGCGCGGGATGACGACGCGCGGCGCGGTGCTCGGCGGCGGCCTCGGCCTCGCGTCGGCGGTGGCGCTGACGGTGCTGTCGAAGTCGGTGTGGGTCGACGTGCTGCACCACGCGCACGCGCCGGTGTTTCTCGACAACCCGGCGCTCGTGTCGGTGCCGCTCGCGTTCGTCGGGATCGTCGTCGGCTCGTTCGCGGACCGCGGCGAGCGCGCGCGTCGCGAGCGCGACGCGTTCGCGCAGCAGGAGTTCTATGCGCAGACGGGCGTGCTGGCCGGTGAAGCCGTGCAGCATTGATTCGTCATATGAAACAATCGCTCCGTCCGGATCGCCGGACGGATATTTTCCGGAAATCCGGAATCCCGGATTTCCTTGCCTGCCGCATTATGAGAAATACAATGAAAACAACGGCTTGAGGGGCTCCGGAAACCTGGCATCGACCTTGCGATATAAAGCGCACGGCCATCCCCCGGCCGAACTACTACAGCAAGCAAGGAGACAACCGATGACCAATGCCTTCCTCCCCCTCCGGATGTCCTGAGGCATCGCTTGTTGCGGCACGGCAGCCGCGCGGGCGAATGCCTCCTCCCCTGAGACATTCGCCTGCGCGCGTGACGCCGTTTCCACCGGCTCATCATCTACTTCAGCAGGAACCATCGTGAAGAAGAAACCCTTCTACAAAGTGCTCTATGTGCAGGTGATCTTCGCCATCATCGTCGGCGTGATCCTCGGCCACTTCTATCCGTCGCTCGCCACCGAGATGAAACCGCTCGGCGACGGCTTCATCAAGCTGATCAAGATGGTGATCGGACCGATCATCTTCTGTACGGTCGTCACCGGCATCGCCGGCATGGAGGACATGAAGAAGGTCGGCCGCGTCGGCGGCAAGGCGCTGCTGTACTTCGAGATCGTGTCGACCTTCGCGCTGCTGCTCGGCCTCGCGGCCACGCACATCCTGCGTCCCGGCGTCGGCTTCAACATCGATCCGGCGACGCTGAACGGCAAGGAAGTCGCGTCGTACGCGGCGAAGGCGCACGGGCAGTCGACGGTCGACTTCCTGATGCACATCATCCCGAACACGATGGTCGACGCGTTCGCGCAGGGTGAAATCCTGCAGATCCTGCTGATCGCGCTGCTGTTCGGCAGCGTGCTCGCGCACCTCGGCGAACGAGGCAAGGTCGTGACCGACTTCATCGACGGCCTCACGCGCGTGCTGTTCGGCATCGTGCACATCGTCACGAAGCTGGCGCCGATCGGCGCGTTCGGCGCGATGGCGTTCACGATCGGCAAGTACGGCGTCGGCTCGCTGGTGCCGCTGCTCAAGCTGATCGGCACGTTCTACCTGACGTCGGTCGTGTTCGTGCTGGTCGTGCTCGGCGCGATCGCGCGCTTCACGGGCTTCTCGATCATCCGCTTCGTGTCGTACATCAAGGAAGAGCTGCTGATCGTGCTCGGCACGAGCTCGTCGGAAGCCGCGCTGCCGCAACTGATGGAAAAGCTCGAGAAGGCCGGCTGCTCGCGTTCGGTCGTCGGCCTCGTCGTGCCGACCGGCTATTCGTTCAACCTCGACGGCACCAACATCTACATGACGATGGCCGTGCTGTTCATCGCGCAGGCGACGAACATCGAACTGACGTGGATGCAGCAGCTCACGCTGCTCGCGGTCGCGATGCTGACGTCGAAGGGCGCGAGCGGCGTCACGGGCGCGGGCTTCATCACGCTCGCCGCGACGCTCGCCGTCGTGCCGACGATCCCGCTGTCGGGCATGGTGCTGATCCTCGGCATCGACCGCTTCATGAGCGAATGCCGCGCGCTGACCAACATCGTCGGCAATGGCGTCGCGACGGTCGTCGTGTCGGCCTGGGAGAAGGAACTCGACCGCAACAAGCTGCGCCAGGCGCTGAAGGGCGGCGGCGAGGTCACGCCGACCGAGACGGCCGGCGTCTGACGTCATGAAGGAGCAGGCGGCGGCACCGCCCGCGGGCGGTGCGCCGCGCGGCGGCCGGGGCAGCGACGAGGCGCCCTATGACACAATAGGCGATCCGCATCGCCAGGAAGTCACGTCCGTGAAGCGCCGCCTGCTCATCCTCGTCGTGCTTGCCGCCGCGCTCGCGGCGGCGTGCGCGCTGACGTGGACCATCACGTGGCAGCGCGGCGTCGCCGAGCTGCAGCGCAACGCTGCGGTGCGGGTCGACCGCACCACCAACGCGCTCAAGAGCACGCTCGACCGCTACGAATCGCTGCCTTATCTGCTCGGCAGCCATCCGTACGTGCTGGACCTGCTCGCCGAGCCGAAGCGCGCCGATTTCACCGCGCGCGCGAACCGCTATCTCGAAGACCTCAACGAACACGCGCACGCAACCGTCACCTACGTGATCGGCGCGGACGGCCTGTGCGTCGCCGCCAGCAACTGGCGCGCGCCGGACAGCTTCGTCGGGACCGGCTACCAGTTTCGTCCATATTTCATCGACGCGATGAACGGCCGGGTCGGCCGCTTCTTCGCGATCGGCACGATCTCCCGCGACCCCGGCTACTACATCTCGCAGCCGGTGTGGCGCGACGGCAGGATCGCGGGCGTCGTCGTCGTGAAGCTCAATCTCGAATGGTTCCAGGGCGCCGACGCGTCCGAGCCGCTCGTCGTCGCGGACGATCACGGCGTCGTGTTCCTGTCGTCCGTGCCCGCCTGGAAGTACCACACGCTGCATCCGCTGACGGGGCCCGTCGCCGCGTCGATCTACGAGACGCGCCAGTACGCGCAGCAGCCCGTCACGCCGCTGCCGCTGCGCGTCGAGCAGGTGCTCGGCGCCGATGCGGAGATCGTGCGCCTCGGTGCGGCCGGCGTAGGCCCCGGCCTGCGCGCGCCGCGTTTCCTCGCCAGCAAGCGGCGGATCGGCGAGCCCGACTGGCTGCTCGTCACGCTCGCGCCGATCGCGCCCATCGACGCCGACGCGCGCAACGCGACGATCGTCACGGGCTTCGGCTTCGTGTCGGTCGCGTTGCTCGCGTTCTACTGGCGCATGCGCCGCGCGCGCGTGCGCGAGATGATCCGCGGCCGCGCGCTGCTGCAGCAGGCGTATGCGGAGCTGAACCGGCGCGTCGAGGAACGCACGGCCGACCTGTCGGAAGCGAACGAGCAATTGCAGAAGGAAGTCGGCGACCGGATCCGCGCGGAGCAGGAATTGCGCGCCGCGCACGACGAACTGATCCAGGCGAGCAAGCTCGCCGCGCTCGGCCAGATGGCGGCCGGCATCACGCATGAACTGAACCAGCCGCTCGCGGCGTTGCGCAGCTTCTCGGACAACACGCGCGTGCTGCTCGATCGCGGCGAGCAGGCGGCCGCGCGCGAGAACCTCGAGGCGATCGCCGCGCTGACCGAGCGGATGGGCAAGATCACCAACCAGCTGAAGCTGTTCGTCGGCCGCGCGAAGCCGCGCAACGAACAGGCGCTCGTCGTGCGCGCGCTGCGCAGCGTGCTGTCGCTGCTCGGCGACCGGCTGCGCGGCGTCGCGCTCACGCTGACGCTGCAGGATGCGACGGTGTCGCCCGCGCAGGATGCGCCGCTCGACCTGGCGCGCGACTATCCGGAACTCGTCGCCCGCTGCGAGGACCTGCGCCTCGAGCAGGTGCTGATCAACCTGCTCGGCAACGCGCTCGACGCGGTCGCGGGCGTCGCCGCGCCGGCGATCGAAGTGACGATCGCGGTGTCGGTCGCGACGCTCGCGGTCGAGGTGCGCGACAACGGCTCCGGCATCGCGCCCGAGCTGCTGCCGCGACTGTTCGAACCGTTCTTCACGACCAAGGAAATGGGGCGCGGGCTCGGGCTCGGGCTCGCGATCTCGTCGTCGATCGCGAGCGACGCGGGCGGCGCGCTGACCGCGCGCAATGCGCCGTCCGGCGGCGCGCTGTTCGTCTTGACGCTGCGGCGCGCGCGCACGCATCATCCGGACGCCGTGTCCGAGCCGGCGGGCTCGCGCTAGGCACCGCACGACCGCATCAACGAGAGCCGCGCGCACCACCGCCGCGCGGTCTGTCAGGAGCAAGTGACTACGATGGCCAACCGGCTGCAAGTGATCTATATCGAAGACGATGCGCTCGTTCGCCGGGCGAGCGTGCAGAGCCTCCAGCTCGCCGGGTTCGACGTCGTCGGGTTCGAATCGGCCGAGGCGGCCGACAAGGCGATCGTCGCGGAAACCGCGGGCGCGATCGTCAGCGACATCCGGCTGCCCGGCGCAAGCGGGCTCGACCTGCTCGCGCAGTGCCGCGAGCGCGTACCCGACGTGCCCGTGATCCTCGTCACCGGCCACGGCGACATCTCGATGGCCGTGCAGGCGATGCGCGACGGCGCGTACGACTTCATCGAAAAGCCGTTCGCGGCCGAGCGGCTGATCGAGACGGTCCGCCGCGCGCTCGAGCGGCGCGAGCTCGTGCTCGAGAACCATGCGCTGCGGCGCGAGCTGGCCGGCCAGAACATCGTCGCGCCGCGCATCATCGGCCGCAGTCCGGCGATCGAACAGGTGCGCAAGCTGATCGCGAATGTCGCGCCCACCGACGCATCGGTGCTGATCAACGGCGACACGGGCGCCGGCAAGGAACTGATCGCGCGCAGCCTGCACGAGCTGTCGCCGCGCCGCGACAAGCCGTTCATCGCGGTGAACTGCGGCGCGCTGCCCGAGCCGATGTTCGAGTCGGAGATGTTCGGCTACGAGCCCGGCGCGTTCACCGGCGCCGCGAAGCGCCGCGTCGGCAAGCTCGAATATGCGTCCGGCGGCACGCTGTTCCTCGACGAAATCGAAAGCATGCCGCTCGCGCTGCAGGTGAAGCTCCTGCGCGTGCTGCAGGACGGCGTGCTCGAGCGGCTCGGCTCGAATCAGCCGATCCGCGTGAACTGCCGCGTCGTCGCGGCCGCGAAAGGCGACATGAGCGAACTCGTCGCGGCCGGCACGTTCCGGCGCGACCTGCTGTACCGGCTCAACGTCGTGACGATCGCGCTGCCGCCGCTCGCCGAGCGCCGCGAGGACATCGTGCCGCTGTTCGAGCACTTCATGCTCGACGCGGCCGTGCGCTACGGGCGGCCGGCCCCCGTGCTGACCGACCGGCAGCGCGCGAGCCTGATGCAGCGCGACTGGCCCGGCAACGTGCGCGAGCTGCGCAACGCGGCCGACCGCTTCGTGCTCGGCGTCGCCGACATGCCGCAGGAAGCCGGTGCGAGCGGCGACGATGCCGAGAGCGACCAGACGCTGAAGGAGCGCATCGAGCAGTTCGAGCGCGCGGTGATCGCCGAGGCGCTGAACCAGACGGGCGGTGCGGTCGCCGCGACGGCCGACCGGCTGCATGTCGGCAAGGCGACGCTGTACGAGAAGATGAAGCGCTACGGGCTGTCGGCGAAAGGCGAAACCGAGCGCTGAAAAAGAGACGGACCGCGGAACCGGGCTGGCCGGTCGTGCGATCCGTCATGTGGAGCAGGGCGCGGCGGGCGGCCCTGCGCGTCGTGTCGTGCGGAGGCGGCGCTCAGGCCGCGTTGCCGTCGAGCGCCTTCTTGAGCAGCGCGTCGAGTTCCGCGAATTGCGGGGCGCCGACGTAGCGCTTCAGGATCTTGCCGTCCTTGTCGACGACGAAGGTTGTCGGCGTAAGCTGCACGTTGCCGAACTGCTTCGCGACGCTGCCGTCGTCGAGTGCGACCTTGAACGGCAGCTGGCGCGTCTGCGCATAGTTCGCGACGTACATCGGCGGATCGTAGTTCATCGCGACCGCGACGAACTCCAGCCCCTGACCCTTGAAGCGATTGTAGGTATCGACCATCTGCGGCATTTCCTGCATGCAGGTCGCGCAGCTCGTCGCCCAGAAGTTCACGAGGTAGACCTTGCCCTTCAGGTCGCCGGCCGTCGACACCTTCTGACCGGACAGCAGCGTGAACGTGGCGTCCGGCACGGTGGACTTGCCGTTGAACGCGAAGAAGCCGGCAACGGCGATGGCCGCGACGACGACGGCCGCGACGATATAGCGGGCGGGGCCGGTGCGGCGCTGGGCGGGAGGCGTGGTGTTCATCTGCGGTGCTCTCGGAGTCGGTCGATGACGCGGATCGATGCAAAGGACGTCGAAATTCGGCGATTATTTTAGCGCGAATGCGGCGCACGCACCGGCGGCCGCCACACATCCCGGGTGTCGGCTTCGTCGGATAATGGGCCTTTTGCCTGTCCCCATCACTGCCATGCCGAAGGAAGTCATCGATTCGTTGTGCCCCCTTTTTCGTCCGCTGCGACACTTCGCCGCGCTCGCGTGCGTGAGCGCGGCGCTGGCCGCGTGCTCGCCGTCATATTACTGGCGTACGCTGCACAACGACGCCGGCTACACGATCGACCTGCCGGCGAAGCCGACCGTCGAGAACCAGCCGGTGGCGGTCGGCGGCGCGTCGATGCCGATGCGGATGCAGGCCGCGCACGTCGACGGCGCGGTGTTCGCGGTCGGCACGCTGACGCTGCCCGACGACCGCGACGACACGCGCCGCGCGGCGCTCGAGTTCCTGCGTTCCGGGCTGTCGCGCAATCTCGAAGGCGTGCCGCAGACGGCCTCGGTGCCGGTGCCGCTCGCGGCCGGCGGCGCGGTGAACGGGCTCGAGCTGCGCATCGCGGGTGCGGCGAGCGGCGGCGACCGCTCGCGCAAGACGATCGTCGCGCGGCTCGTGGCGCGCGGCCGGCACGCGTACCAGGCCGTTGCGATCGCCGACGGGCCGCTCGCGCAGGAGCAACTGGACCAGTTTTTCGGCTCGTTCAAGCTCGACTGAACAGCGGCCGGCGAGGGCGCTCAGACACTTCATGACAATTGAAAGTTCATTCGCAGCTTTCGACGCTAATCGCCGGATTTTGCGGGGATTTTTCGGCTATCCACAGCGCATGTGGATAACTTTGTTGAAAAGTTGACCGAATCGCCCGCAAAGCCGCGCCGGACGGCCTTCCGGCGCATTTGACGGTTGGCCATTCATTTCGGAAAAATCAATAAAAACAAAGGGATACGAATCTCGCGACGAAGAGGTGCCCGCGCCGGGTGATCAGGGGCCGGATTCGTGAAATTGTGCATAAGTCAAGTCTTGACAGTCATATTTTGTCCTCCGCGAGCATTCACAGCGCCGTGAGCGCACGCCGGTAGCGGATCGCCTCGGCGATCTGCGCGGCCGTCGGCAATGGGTCACCGGCCAGGTCGGCGATCGTCCGTGCGACCTTCAACACGCGGAAATACGCGCGTGCCGACCAGCCGAAGCGCTCGCCGGCCTCGCGCAGCAGCCGCTCACCATCGTCGGTCGGCCGAGACAGGTCGTCGGTCTCGCGCCCGCTCAGCATGTGATTGGTCTTGCCCTGCCGGTCGAGCTGCAGCGCACGCGCCCGGGCGACCCGCGCGGCGACCGCGGTGCTCGGCTCGCCGGGCGCCGTCGCGCGCGACGCGAGTTCGGCCGGCGATAGCGCGGGCAGGTCGATCTGGATGTCGATGCGGTCGAGCAACGGCCCCGACAGCTTGCGCAGATAGCGCGTGGCGAGCTCCGGGGTGCAGCGGCAGCGCCCGGACGGATCGCCGTGCCAGCCGCACGGGCACGGATTCATCGCGGCGATCAGCTGGCACGCGGCGGGGAAGTCGGCCTGCTGCGCCGCGCGCGAGATCGTGATGCGGCCGACTTCCAGCGGCTCGCGCAGCATCTCCAGCACGTGCCGGTCGAATTCGGGCAACTCGTCGAGAAACAGTACGCCGAGGTGCGCGAGCGTGATCTCGCCCGGCTGCGGCGGGTTGCGGCCGCCAACCAGCGCGGCGGCGCTCGACGAGTGGTGCGGCGCGCGGAACGGGCGCCGCCGCCAGTGCGCGGGCGAGAAGCCGATGCGGCTCGCGGAAAGGAGCGCGGCCGACGCCAGCGCCTCGTCGTCGGTCAGCGGCGGCAGGAGGCCGGGCAGGCGCGCGGCGAGCATCGACTTGCCGGCGCCGGGCGGCCCGATCATCAGCATGTGGTGCCCGCCCGCGGCGGCGACTTCGAGCGCGCGCCGGGCGCCGCGCTGGCCGACGACGTCCGCGAGATCGGGGGCGGCAGGCGCCGGCACGCCGTCGAGGCCGGGCGCCTCGACCGGCGCGAGCCGGGCATCCGGCGCACCGGCCAGGTGCGCGCACAGCGCGGGCAGGTCGGGCGCGCCGAACACGGTGACACCCGGCACCAGCGCGGCCTCGGCCGCGCTGTCGAGCGGCAGGTACAGCTCGGGCGGACGGGCTGCGGCCGCCGGCCCGCACGGCGCGACGGCCGCGGCGCGAGACCCGAAGCCCGCGCCGGTCCCCGCGGCGGCGGGCCCGAAGCCGGATCCGGTCTCCGTGGCGCAGGACTCGAAGCCCGCTCCAGTCGCCGCGGCGCGCCAGTCCCGTGCCGCGCCGCACGCCATCGCGAACGCGCCCCGCATCGGCCGCAGCGCGCCGGTCAGCGACAGTTCGCCCGCGAATTCGCGGCCGGCCAGCGCGTCGGCCGGGAGCTGGCCGTTCGCGGCGAGGATGCCGAGCGCGATCGGCAGGTCGAAGCGGCCGGACTCCTTCGGCAGGTCGGCCGGCGCGAGATTGACGGTGATGCGCCTGACGGGGAAGTCGAATCCGCAGTTCTGCAGCGCGGCGCGCACGCGCTCGCGGCTTTCGCGGACTTCGAGATCGGGCAGGCCGACGATCGAGAACGACGGCAATCCGTTGGCAAGATGGACTTCGACGGTGACGTCCGGCGCGCGGCCGGCCGCCGGCGCGCGACTGCGCACCACGGCGAGCGACATGGCGAGGCTCCTTTAAATGAATCGGACGGGCAGCGGCCATTCGGGCCGCATGCCTCGGGAATCGGAGGAATCGGTGCGCGCTTGCCGGCGTGGCGCGGAAAAGAACGAGGAACGACGAACAGCGAAGCGCTACAAACAGCGAAGAGCGAAGAGCGAAGAGCGAAGAGCGAAGAACAGCGAAGAGCGGGAATTGCGAGGAACGACGGAACGACTGACCGGCCGACTTCGGATGTCAGGCGCGGGCCGCACGAGGCGGCCCGCGCCCGGACCTGTCGGTCGGGTTGGGCGTCAGGCCTGGGACGCTGCGAGCTTCTGCTCGAGTTCCGCGACGCGCTTCTCGAGTTCCTCGAGACGCACGCGGGTGCGGGCGAGCACCTGTGCCTGCGTGTCGAACTCCTCGCGCGTGACGAGATCGAGCTTCGAGAAGCCTTGCGACAGCATGGCCTTCACGTTGCGCTCGACATCCTTGGCCGGCGAGTTTTTCAGCAGGTCGCTGACGCGCGACTGCAGGTCGTTGAAAACATCGCTGGGTTGCTTCATGAGATTTCCTTCCTTGCACAAAAAGTGTGCATCTTCAGTTGCGTACGTGCCCATGATGCACGCATGACCGGAAATGGTGCGCGCGTGGCGCGAATTCCGGGCATGGCGCCCGCATGGGTGAATGGCCCGGAGATCCGGGACGTGCGTGCACTCTAGCAATGATCCTTTCGGCGCGCCAGCAAACCTGGGCCACGTTGGCCATTCGGCCGGGCTTCCGCATCTTTCCGTACCTTTCAGCACCCGATGCAACCCCGTTTCGGAGCCATTCGAGGCGGTGCTCGCGCGAACATGGCATGCGAGTTGCTGAGGAGAGACGGTCACACCATTCCAACCAATTCGACGGGATCAACCTGCGAGAGGACTCCATGAAACTGATTACCGCAATCATCAAGCCGTTCAAGCTCGATGAGACGCGCGAAGCGCTCTCCGCGCTCGGCGTCTCGGGCATCACGGTCACTGAGGTGAAAGGGTTCGGGCGCCAGAAGGGGCACACCGAGCTGTACCGGGGCGCCGAGTACGTGGTCGATTTCCTGCCGAAGATGAAGATCGAGGCGGCCGTGTCCGACGATCTCGTCGACCAGGCGGTCGAGGCGATCGAGCGTGCAGCCCGCACCGGCAAGATCGGCGACGGAAAGATCTTCGTCACGCCGATCGAGCAAGTGATCCGGATCCGGACCGGGGAGACCGGCGCAGACGCGCTGTAACAGACCAAGACAAGCGACAAGAGGAAACCCGAGATGCGCAAACTTCTGATGTCCCTGCTGATGGCTGGCTCGCTGATCGCGGCTGGCGTCGGTCCCGCGCTCGCCGACGACGCGGCCTCCGCCGCGGCAGCGTCCGCGCCCGCCGCCACGGCGTCCGATGCATCGGCAGCCGCGGCTCCCGCCGCTTCGGCGCCGGCCGCCACCGACGCATCGGCACCTGCCGCTGCCGCCGCACCCGCTTCGGGCGCCGCCTCCGACGCATCGGCCGCCGCCGCCGCGTCCGCGCCGGCCGCACCCGCCGCGCCGACCGAGCCGTTCTCCGTCGATTCGTCGAAGATCAGTGCCGGCGACACCGCGTGGATGCTGACGTCCACCGCGCTCGTGCTGTTCATGACGATCCCCGGCCTCGCACTGTTCTACGCGGGCATGGTCCGCAAGAAGAACGTGCTCGCGACCGTGATGCAGAGCTTCGCGATCACCGCCGCGATCACGGTGCTGTGGACGGTGGTGGGCTACAGCCTCGCGTTCACGCCGGGCAACGGCTTCATCGGCGGCCTGTCGCGCGTGTTCCTGCACGGCATGAACTACATCAAGGGCGACAAGGCGACCACGCTGACCGTCAGCCATCTCGCGACGACGATTCCGGAATCGGTCTACTTCGTCTACCAGATGACGTTCGCGATCATCACGCCGGCGCTGATCTGCGGCGCGTTCGCCGATCGCATGAAGTTCTCGGCGATGCTCGTGTTCATGACGCTCTGGTCGCTGATCGTCTATGTGCCGATCGCGCACATGGTGTGGGAGCCGACCGGCTGGCTGTCGGCCGACGGCGTGCTCGACTTCGCGGGCGGCACGGTGGTGCACATCAACGCCGGTATCGCGGGCCTCGTGTCGTGCCTCGTGCTCGGCAAGCGCGTCGGCTACGGCCGCGAATCGATGGCGCCGCACAACCTGGTGCTGACGATGATCGGCGGCTCGATGCTGTGGGTCGGCTGGTTCGGCTTCAACGCGGGCTCCGCGGTCGCGGCCGACGGCCGTGCCGGCTTCGCGATGCTGACCACGCAAGTGGCGACCGCCTGCGCGGCGCTCGGCTGGATGTTTGCGGAATGGGTCGCGAAGGGCAAGCCGTCGGTGCTCGGCATCGTGTCGGGCGCGGTCGCGGGTCTCGTGGCGATCACGCCGGCTGCCGGCTTCGTCGGCGTCGCCGGTGCGCTCGTGATCGGCATCGCGGCGGGCGTGATCTGCTTCTGGTCGGCCACGTGGCTCAAGTCGAAGCTCGGCTACGACGATTCGCTCGACGCGTTCGGCGTGCACGGCATTGGCGGGATTCTCGGCGCGCTGCTGACGGGCGTGTTCGCGGTCAAGGACATCGGCGGCGCCGACGGCAGCCTGCTGCTGCAGGCGAAGGGCGTGCTGATCACGCTGGTCTACAGCGGCGTGCTGAGCTTCGTGCTGCTGAAGCTGATCGACCTGACGATTGGCCTGCGCGTGTCCGAAGAGGAAGAGCGCGAGGGCCTCGACGTGATCCTGCACGGCGAACATGTCGAATAAGTCACAAGGATGACGGCGGGCCGCCGCGCAGACGGCGCCCGCCACGAATGAGCGCAGCGACTTCGGCCCGCCACCCGGCGGGCTTTTTTTCTCCTGCCGCGTGCTGCCGTAGCGCATAACCCTTCAGGCTATCGGGTCAATAGCCGAAAACTTCCTCCATATCCTTGTGAAGCCGGGAACAATCCCCAAATGGGCAAGGCAATTGCTCTACAATCTTCATTCTCCCGCTCGCGAGTGATTCATGGTTCCCCACCTCGTTACCGCGTTGAACGGTCCGCTGCTCGAGCTCGAGCAGAAGATCCTCGACGCGACGCCTGCGATCGAACGCTGGTTCAGGCTCGAATGGCAGGAACACACCCCGCCGTTCTATTGTTCGGTGGACCTGCGCAACGCCGGTTTCAAGCTGGCGCCCGTCGACGCGAACCTGTTCCCCGGCGCGTTCAATAATCTGCCGTCCGAAGTGCTGCCGCTCGCCGTCCAGGCCGCGATGGCGGCGATCGAGAAGATCTGCCCGGACGCGAAGAACCTGCTCGTGATTCCCGAGCTGCCGACCCGCAACGCGTTCTACCTGGAAAACGTCGCGCGGCTCGCGACGATCATGCGCCAGGCCGGCCTGAACGTGCGCTTCGGCTCGCTCGACCCGAGCATCACCGACATGACGCCGATCACGCTGGCCGACGGCCAGAAGATCGTGCTCGAACCGCTCGAGCGTTCGCAGCGCCGCCTCGGCCTGAAGAATTTCGATCCGTGCTCGATCCTGCTGAACAACGACCTGTCGGCCGGGATTCCCGCCGTGCTGGAGAACCTGCACGAGCAGTACCTGCTGCCGCCGCTGCACGCGGGCTGGGCCGTGCGCCGCAAGTCGACGCACTTCTCGTGCTACGACGACGTCGCGAAGAAGTTCGCGAAGATGGTCGGCGTCGATCCGTGGATGGTGAATCCGTATTTCGCGCACGTCGAAGGCGTCGACTGGCAGGCGCATGAAGGCGAGCAGGCGCTCGCCGACGCGATCGACGGCGTGCTGAAGAAGATCGCGCGCAAGTATCGCGAATACGGCATCAGCGAAAAGCCGTACGTCGTCGTGAAGGCCGACGCGGGCACCGCCGGGCGCGGCGTGATGACCGTGCACGACGCGGCCGAGATCGGCCGCATGTCGAAGGCCGAGCGCGCGCAGATGGCCGAGTCGAAGGCCGGCCTCGCGGTGCGCGACGTGATCGTCCAGGAAGGCGTGTACACGTTCGAGCGCGTCGGCGACGAAGTGGCCGAGCCGGTCGTGTACATGATCGACCGCTACGTGGTCGGCGGTTTCTACCGCACGCACGGCGGCCGCGAGCGCGACCAGAACCTGAACGCGCCCGGCATGCACTACGTGCCGCTCGGCTTCGAGCACACCGCGCTGCCGGATGCCGGCGCGAAGCCGGGCGCCGCGCCGCCGAACCGTTTCTACATGTACGGCGTCGTCGCGCGCCTGTCGCTGATCGCGTCGTCGATCGAACTGGAAAAGACCGATCCCGAAGCCATCCAGGTGTAACGGCTTCGCTACGTACAGGACCCGCATGGACATTCTCTTTATCGCCGACCCGCTCGAGCGCTTCAAGATCTACAAGGATTCGACCTACGCGATGATGGCGGAGGCCGCGCGGCGCGGGCATGCGGTGTACGCGTGCCAGCCGCACCAGCTCGCATGGACGGGCTCGGGCGTCGAGGCTGACGTGCAGCGCGTGACGATCGTCGGCGACACGGCCGACCTGCATCGCCATCCGTGGTTCGAGGCGGCCGCGCACGAATCGCGTCAGCTGACGTCGTTCGGCGCGGTGCTGATGCGCAAGGATCCGCCGTTCGACATGGAATACGTGACGGCCACCTGGATGCTCGAGCTTGCCGAACGGGCGGGCGCGCGCGTGTTCAACAAGCCCCAGTCGATCCGCGATCACTCGGAGAAGCTCGCGATCGGCGAGTTTCCGCAGTTCGTCGCGCCGACGCTCGTCACGCGCGACGCCGCGCGCCTGCGAGCGTTCCATGCCGAGCATGGCGACGTGATCGTGAAGCCGCTCGACGGCATGGGCGGGATGGGCGTATTCCGCGTGAAGGCCGACGGGATGAATCTCGGCGCGATCATCGAGATGCTCGGCCACGACGGCACGCGCTCGCTGATGATCCAGAAGTTCATTCCCGAGATCACGGCGGGCGACAAGCGCATTCTGCTGATCGCCGGCGAGCCGGTGCCGTATTCGCTCGCGCGGATTCCGCAGGGCAGCGAGGTGCGCGGCAATCTCGCCGCGGGCGGGCTCGGCGTCGCGCAGCCGCTGACGCCGCGCGACCGCGAGATCGCCGCGACGCTCGGGCCGGTGCTCGCCGCGCGCGGGCTGCTGCTGGTCGGGCTCGACGCGATCGGCGACTGGCTGACCGAGGTGAACGTGACGAGCCCGACGTGCTTCCGCGAAATCATGGAGCAGACGGGTTTCGACGTCGCCGCGATGTTCATCGACGCGCTGGAGCGGGCGGCCGCGTAGCCCGCTTTCCGCGCAAGCCCGGCGGCGGCCGCGCAGGCCCCCCGTCGCCGGAGCGGTTCGACCGGCCTGCTACAATGCCCGCTTGCCCGGTGCCGCGACCAGCGCGCCGAAGGCCCGGCGGTCGGGCCGAAACCGTTGCAAGGCTGAACATGAAACGTTTCCCATACTCGCTATGCTCGTTGCCCCGCTGCGGGGCGTCGGCCCGCCAAGGGCGGCCGGGGGCAGTCTGACATGGCCGGGATTCTGATCATCGCGCACGCGCCGCTCGCCACCGCGCTGCGGGACTGCATCGCGCACATCTACGGCGGCGTGCCCGCGCGCATCGGCTGCATCGACGTGCTGGCGGACAGCGACCCGACCCAGGTGATGGCGTTCGCGCACGCGGAGCTCGCGCGGCTCAGGGAAGAGAACGGCGTCGTCGTGCTGACCGACATGTACGGCGCGACGCCCGCGAACATCGCGGGCCAGCTCGCGAAGCTCGACAACGTGCGCGTGCTGGCGGGCGTGAACCTGCCGATGCTGGTGCGCGCCGTCTGCTACCGTACCGTGCCGCTCGACAAGCTCGTCGACAAGGCGCTGTCCGGCGGCGCGAAGGGCGTCCACGAGGTGTCTGCCGGCACGCCGCCGCCGCCTTCGGAAACCGGCTGCGGCCAGTGCGCGCCGATTCCGCCCGAGCCGCAACCGCGCACCGAATCGCACTGACCGTCCCGTTTTCCGTTTTAGACCGACCCGCCGACGCACGTCGCCGGCGGCCTCGACCGACCCGACCGAGAACCATGCTTCAACAAGAAACCACCATCGTCAACAAATTGGGGCTCCATGCGCGCGCATCGGCCAAGCTTACGCAACTGGCCGGCAACTTCCAGTCGGAAGTCTGGATGACGCGCAACGGACGCAAGATCAACGCGAAAAGCATCATGGGCGTGATGATGCTCGCGGCGGGCATCGGCAGCAGCGTGACGATCGAGACCGAAGGTCCGGACGAGCGCGAGGCGATGGACGCGTTGCTCAAGCTGATCGCGGACAAGTTCGGCGAAGGTCAGTGATCCGGGGCCTGCCCCGCGATCGTTGCCGTTTCGAAGCAGAATGCCGCGTATGTCG
This sequence comes from Burkholderia sp. Bp9099, assembly GCF_003857805.1. Classification (NCBI taxonomy): domain Bacteria; kingdom Pseudomonadati; phylum Pseudomonadota; class Betaproteobacteria; order Burkholderiales; family Burkholderiaceae; genus Burkholderia; species Burkholderia sp. Bp9099. The sequence goes on along the minus strand of NZ_QTPU01000014.1, from coordinate 84,772 downwards.
CGGCATTTTTTTCGTCCGTAGCATTGATGCGGAAATCGCAATGCTGCGCTGCATGCAGCCAGCACGGAGGTGCGGAATTTATAATCGCTAACCGGGGTCATAAGCGCATCGCAGCAGTGTGCCGCGGCTTTACATGTACAGAGGAGGTGCGCGTGTCCTTCACGCTGCATGGCATTCCCGTCTCACGTGGTATCGCGATCGGGCGAGCGTATCTGATCGCGCCGGCGGCGCTCGACGTCGCCCATTACCTGGTCGAGGCGAACCAGATCGACGCCGAGGTCGAGCGTTTCAGCACGGCGCGCGAGGTCGTGCATCGCGAACTCGAGGCGCTGCGCGCCGACCTGACCGACGACACCCCGACCGAAGTGGGCGCGTTCATCGACGTCCACGCGATGATCCTGAGCGACGCGATGCTCGTGCAGGAAACCATCGACCTGGTCCGCACGCGACGCTACAACGTCGAATGGGCGCTGACCGAGCAGCTCGAGCTGCTCACGCGCCACTTCGACGATATCGAGGATGAATACCTGCGCGAGCGCAAGGCCGACATCGAGCAGGTGGTCGAGCGCGTGCTGAAGGCGCTCGCCGGTGCGCCGTCGGCGTCGCAGGCGCTCGATCGCGCGGCCAAGAACGGTACGAACGAGATGATCGTCGTCGCGCACGACATCGCGCCGGCCGACATGATGCAGTTCAAGACGCAGTCGTTCCAGGCGTTCGTCACCGACCTCGGCGGCCGCACGTCGCACACGGCGATCGTCGCGCGCAGCCTCGGCATTCCGGCCGCGGTCGGCGTCCAGCATGCGAGTTCGCTGATCCGCCAGGACGACCTGATCATCGTCGACGGCGACCAGGGGATCGTGATCGTCGATCCCGCGCCGATCGTCCTCGAGGAATATTCGTACCGCCAGTCCGAGAAGCTGCTCGAACAGCGCAAGCTGCAGCGCCTGAAGTTCTCGCCGACGCAAACCCTGTGCGGCACGAAGATCGACCTCTACGCGAACATCGAGCTGCCCGACGACGCGAAGGCGGCGGTCGAGGCCGGCGCGGTCGGCGTCGGGCTGTTCCGCTCCGAGTTCCTGTTCATGCATCAGAAGGAGATGCCCGAGGAGGAGGAGCAGTTCGCCGCGTACAAGCGCGCGGTCGAGTGGATGAAGGGCATGCCGGTGACGATCCGCACGATCGACGTCGGCGCGGACAAGCCGCTCGAGGCGCTCGACGAAGGCTACGAGACGGCGCCGAACCCGGCGCTCGGCCTGCGTGCGATCCGCTGGAGCCTGTCCGAGCCGCAGATGTTCCTCACGCAGCTGCGCGCGATCCTGCGCGCGTCCGCGTTCGGGCAGGTGAAGATACTGATCCCGATGCTCGCGCACGCGCAGGAGATCGACCAGACGCTCGACCTGATCCGCGAGGCGAAGCGCCAGCTCGACGACGCGGGGCTCGCATACGATCCGAACGTGCGCGTCGGCGCGATGATCGAGATCCCGGCCGCGGCGATCGCGCTGCCGCTGTTCCTGAAGCGCTTCGATTTCCTGTCGATCGGCACGAACGACCTGATCCAGTACACGCTCGCGATCGACCGCGCGGACAACGCGGTCGCCCACCTGTACGACCCGCTGCATCCGGCGGTGCTGCACCTGATCGCCTATACGCTGCGCGAAGCGAAGCGTGCAGGCGTGTCGGTGTCGGTGTGCGGGGAGATGGCGGGCGATCCGGCGCTCACGCGCCTGCTGCTCGGGATGGGGCTCACCGAGTTCTCGATGCACCCGAGCCAGTTGCTGGTCGTGAAGCAGGAGATCCTGCGCGCGCACCTGAAGGCGCTCGAGAAGCCGACGGCCGACGTGCTGGCCGCGTTCGAGCCGGAGGAAGTGCAGGCGGCGCTCAAGCGCCTGTCGGTCGCGGAACCGCGCGCGGACGCGGCCGCCTAGGCGGCGCGGACTGCGCGGCGAAACCGTCGCGCGCGTCGCGAAGGTAGCGAAACGTCGCGCATGCGCCGCCCGGCGCATGCGTTTATGCATCCCGCGCGCGTCAGTGCCGGCCCTGGCACACGGGGCAGTCGGCCTGGCGCGCGATCTTCATCGTCGCCCATTCCATCCGCAGCGAATCGAGCATCATCAGCCGCCCGTTGAGCGTCGTGCCGATCGCGCCGATCACGCGCAGCGCTTCGGCGGCCTGCATCGCGCCGATGATCCCGACCGTCGGCGCGAACACGCCCATCGTCGCGCACGCGACTTCCTCGAACGGCTGGTCCTCCGGAAACACGCACGCGTAACAGGGCGCGGCCGGGTCGCGGAAGTCGAAGGTGCTGATCTGGCCGTCGAAGCGCAGCGCGGCGCCCGACACGAGCGGCACGCCGTGCGCGACGCACGCGCGGTTGATCGCATGCCGCGTCGCGAAGTTGTCGGTGCAGTCGAGCACGACGGTCGCCTGCGGCACGTGCGCGTCGAGCCATGCATCGTCGACGCGCGCCGCGACCGCATGCACGGTCACTTCCGGGTTCAGCTGCCCGAGCGTGTCGCGCCCCGATTCGACCTTGCTGCGGCCGACCGAGGCCGTCACGTGCAGGATCTGTCGCTGCAGGTTCGTGAGGTCGACCGTGTCGGCGTCGACGAGCGTGATCGTGCCGACCCCGGACGCCGCGAGATACATCGCGGCCGGCGAGCCGAGACCGCCGGCACCGACGACGATCGCATGCGCGTCGAGGAAGCGCTGCTGCGCCTCGATGCCGATTTCGTCGACGAGGATGTGGCGGGAGTAGCGGAGGAGTTGATCGTCGTTCATGGGAGAGGTCGGGTGAGGCATGCCGCCGGCGGCGGCGCGGACGCCTCTGCGTCCATCTGCGTATTCTAGGCGCACATGAAAAACGGGCCATCGCGGTCTTCCCGCGATGGCCCGTCGGATGCCGGCCGGCGCTTACTGCGGCGCCGACGCGGGCTTCGGTGCGGCGGCCTTCGTGCCCGACGCCTTCGCGGGGGACGCGGCCTTGGTCGCAGGGCTCTTCGTCGTGCTCTCGGCGAGCAGCGACTTCGATTCCTGCACCGCCTTGCCCTCGAGCTTGTTGAGCGCCTGCTGCATCATGAAGTCGTCGGCGCTGCCGAACTCGATCGGCTTGCGATCGCGGTCCTTCTGGCGTTGCTCCGGCGTCTTCTTGTCGTTCTGCTCCTCGAGGACGCGCAGCTGATCCATCCGGCGCTGCTCGCGCTCTTCCTGTTCCTTCTTCTCATTCGGATCCTGCGTGTTCGCGAGGTGGTTCGTGTAGTCGACCTCGCGCGTCACGAGCACGTCGTCCGGATCGCCGTCCGCATACTGATCGACCGGCACGTCGGGCGTGATGCCCTTGTTCTGGATCGAACGGCCGCTCGGCGTGTAGTAGTAGGCGGTCGTCAGGCGCAGCGCGGTGTCGGCCGTCATCGGACGGACCGTCTGCACCGAGCCCTTGCCGAACGTCGTCTTGCCCATGATCTGCGCGCGCTTCGAATCCTGCAGCGCGCCGGCGACGATCTCCGACGCGGACGCCGAGTAAGCGTTCGTCAGCACGACCATCGGCACGGTCTTGAAGATCGGCGGCAGGCTCTTCAGCGGATCGCCGTCGAAGGACGGCAGGCGGTAGTTGTCGTAGGTGTCGCGGTAGACCTGCTTCGAATCCGGGATCTGGCCGTTGGTCGACACGACGACGGAGTCGGGCGGCAGGAACGCGCCGGCGACGCCGACCGCGCTCTGCAGCAGGCCGCCGCCGTTGTTGCGCAGGTCGACGATCAGGCCCTTCAGGTTCGGCTGCTGGCGCGCGATGTCCTGCAGCTTCGCGGCGAGATCGGGCGTCGTGCGCTCCTGGAAGCTCGTGATCCGGATATATGCGTAGCCCGGGTCGAGCAGCTTCATCTTCACGCTCTGGACCCTGATGATCGCGCGCGTGACCGTGATCGGGAACGTGCGGTCGTCGCTCTTGCGGAAGATCGTCAGCGTGACCTTGGTGCCCGGCTCGCCGCGCATCTGCTTGACGGCCTTGTCGAGCGTCATGCCGCGCACCGGCTTGTCGTTGATGCGCGTGATCAGGTCGCCCGGACGGATGCCGGCGCGGAACGCGGGCGTATCTTCGATCGGCGAGATCACCTTGACGAGGCCGTCTTCCTGCGAGATCTCGATGCCGAGGCCCGCGAAGCGGCCCTTGGTCTGCTCCTGCAGCTCGTCGTAGTCGGTCTTGTCGAGGAACGACGAGTGCGGGTCGAGGCTCGACACCATGCCCTTGATCGCCGCCGTCAGCAGCTTCTTGTCGTCGACCGGCTCGACGTACTCGCGCTTGATCTGGCCGAACACTTCCGCGAACAGGCGGAGCTGGTCGAGGGGAAGCGGTGCCGTGGCGGTCTGCTCGGCCGATGCCGAAACCTGCAGCGTGGCGAATACGCCCGTGGCGAGGCCCGCGGCAATCAGGCCGATGTTCTTCAATTTCATTCGCATAGAGAGTCTGGTGCGGTCGGGAAGCGCGTGGCGGTAGCGGGGATGTAGCGGACAAGTATAACTGTTCGCCCGATTGCTCAGTGGACCGGTGCGAAATGGTCCGGGAGCCCGGTCCCGGCGGGGGCGCCGGATGCGCAGCGGATTCGAAAGCGGGTTCGACAGCACCGGGGCCGCGAAGGTTCGCGCCCGCGCGCCGGAGCGGCCGGGCAGGCCGCGCGCGAGGCGGCCCGCCCGGCACGACGGGTATCAGCCCGCCTTGCCCTGCTTCGCGACGGCGGCCTGCGCCTTCGCGATCGCGTCCTGGTCGCCCAGGTAGTAGTGCGTGATCGGCTTCAGGTTCTCGTCGAGCTCATACACGAGCGGCACGCCGTTCGGGATGTTCAGGCCGACGATGTCGCTGTCCGAGATGCCGTCGAGGTACTTGATCAGCGCGCGCAGCGAGTTGCCGTGCGCGGCGATCAGCACCTGCTTGCCCGCACGGACGGCCGGCGCGATCGACTCGTTCCACAGCGGCAGCACGCGCGCGACCGTGTCCTTCAGGCATTCGGTGAGCGGCAGCTGCTCGCGCGGCACCTTCGCGTAGCGCGGGTCGTCGAACGGCGCGCGCTCGTCGGTCGGCTCGAGCGCCGGCGGCGGCGTGTCGTAGCTGCGGCGCCACACGAGCACCTGCTCGTCGCCGAACTTGGCGGCCGTTTCCGCCTTGTTCAGGCCCGACAGCGCGCCGTAGTGGCGCTCGTTCAGGCGCCACGAGTGGACGACCGGCAGGTACATCAGGTCCATCTTGTCCTGCACGTGCCACAGCGTGCGGATCGCGCGCTTGAGCACCGACGTGTAGGCGATGTCGAACGTGTAGCCGGCCTCCTTGAGCAATTCGCCGGCCTGGTAGGCCTCGTTGCGACCCTGTTCGGTCAGGTCGACGTCGACCCAGCCGGTGAAGCGGTTTTCCTTGTTCCACGTCGATTCGCCGTGGCGGATGAGAACGAGTTTGTACATGGATCTTGCGGTCGGTAGTGATAGGGAAGCGGGGCGCGTCGCGCGGTACCCGGCCCGGGTCCGCCATCGCGCAAGGCGGTTATTTTATAATGGCGCGATTGTCCTCATCCGATTTCTCTTTTTCCGGCGGCATTCCGTGACGTTCTTTACCAATTACACGAACCTGGCCCTTATCGCGATCCTTCTGGTTTCCGGCGGCCTGCTCGCATGGCCGGCCCTGCGCCGCGGCCGCGGCGGCCTGTCGGCCGCGGAGGCGACGCAGCTCATCAATCGCCGCAACGCGGTCGTGATCGACCTGCGTACCGCGTCCGACTTCGCCGCCGGCCACCTGCCGTCGGCGCGCCAGGTCGCCGCCGGCGAGATCGGCGCGAAAATTGCGCAGGTCGCGAAAAACAAGAGCACCCCCGTGCTGCTCGTCTGCCAGAACGGCCAGCAGTCGCAGAAGGCGGCGCGCGAGGTCGAGGCGGCAGGCTATGCCGAGGTACACGTGCTCGAGGGCGGCGTCGCCGCCTGGCAGCAGGCCGGGATGCCGGTCGTCAAACAAGGAGTGGCGAAGTGAGCAAGGTTTTGATGTACAGCACGCAGGTGTGTCCGTATTGCATTCAGGCCGAGCGCCTGCTGAAGCTGCGCGGCGTGGAGCAGATCGAAAAGGTGCTGATCGACCGCGATCCGGCCCGCCGTGAGGAAATGATGACGCGCACCGGCCGTCGCACGGTCCCGCAAATCTACATAGGCGACACGCACGTCGGCGGCTACGACGATCTGTCGAAGCTCGACCGCGAAGGCGGGCTCGTGCCGCTTCTGCAAGCGGCCTGATTAGGGCAGAATGGCCGCCGGCCGCGCCGCGGCATGAGCGCGCAGGATTCAACCGAGGCGGCCGGCGTGAAGCCGGGCCGCCGCGTCACCACTTTTAGGGAAACACCATGTCCGACGTCGAAAACCAACCGTTCTTCAACATCCAGCGCGTCTACCTGAAGGATATGTCGCTCGAGCAGCCGAATTCGCCGGCGATCTTCCTCGAGCAGGACATGCCGTCGGTTGAAGTCGAAGTCGACGTCAAGGCCGAACGTCTCGCGGAAAGCGTCTTCGAAGTCGTCGTGTCGGGCACCGTCACCGCGAAGGTGAAGGACAAGGTCGCGTTCCTGATCGAAGCGAAGCAGGCCGGCATTTTCGACATTCGCAACATTCCCGACGAACAGCTCGACCCGCTCGTCGGCATCGCCTGCCCGACGATCCTGTTCCCGTACCTGCGCTCGAACATCGCCGACGCGATCACGCGTGCGGGCTTCCCGCCGATCCACCTGGCGGAAATCAACTTCCAGGCGCTGTACGAGCAGCGTCTCGCTCAGCTTCAGCAGCAGCAGGCCGGTGCGGCAGGCGCGCCGAACGGCACGACGCTGAACTGACGTTTCACTCCGGACCGGTGCTGGGTATGAAAGTAGCCGTTCTCGGCGCCGGTGCCTGGGGCACCGCGCTCGCGGGCCATCTGGCCGCGCGGCACGATACGCTTCTCTGGGCGCGCGACGCCGCGCTGATCGCCGGGCTGCAGGCCCGGCACGAAAATTCCCGCTATCTGGACGGCATCGCGCTGCCCGATGCGCTGCGCTACGACGCCGATCTCGGCGCGGCGCTCGCGCACGGCGCCGCGGACGACGCACTGTGCGTGATCGCAGCACCCGTGGCCGGGCTGCGCACGCTGTTCGGCGCGATGCGCGACGCGGGCTGCGTGCCCGCGCATGTCGTGTGGGTCTGCAAGGGCTTCGAGGCCGACACGCATCTGCTGCCGCACCAGGTGATCGCGGCCGAGCTGCCGGGGCAGCACAGCAACGGCGTGCTGTCGGGGCCGAGCTTCGCCCGCGAGGTCGGGCTCGCGCTGCCCGTCGCGCTGACGGTCGCGAGCACGTCCGCCGAATGCCGCGAGCGCACGCTGGCCGCGTTCCATCACGGCGCGATGCGGATCTATACGGGTGACGACGTGGTCGGCGTCGAGGTCGGCGGCGCGGTGAAGAACGTGCTGGCGATCGCGACCGGCATCGCCGACGGCCTCGGCCTCGGGCTGAACGCGCGCGCCGCGCTGGTCACGCGCGGTCTCGCCGAAATGTCGCGGCTCGGCGTCGCGCTCGGCGGCCGCGCGGAGACCTTCACGGGCCTCACGGGCCTCGGCGACCTGATCCTCACCGCGACGGGCGACCTGTCGCGCAATCGCACGGTCGGCCTGCAGCTGGCGGCCGGCCGCTCGCTGAACGACATCCTCGGCGCGCTCGGCCATGTGGCCGAAGGCGTGCGCTGCGCACAGGCCGTGCTCGCGCTCGCGCGCGCGCAGGCGATCGAAATGCCGATCACCGAAGCCGTGTGCGGTGTGCTGTTCGACGGCGTCGCACCGCGCGATGCGGTCAGCGGCCTGCTGCGGCGCGACGCGCGCGCCGAATAACGCCGACGAATCACACCGATTTTTTGCGGCCGGGCCCGCTCGCGCAAAGCGGGCGGCGCCAAAGCGCACTACGCTTGAACCGTCTCCGGCGTTTCGGGAGGGTGTCATGCTGCAGATCGGTTCCACCACGCTCGACGCGCAACGCGTCGACATCACGACGCTCGACGTCGACGTGATCGTCAATGCTGCGAACGGTTCGCTGCTCGGCGGCGGCGGGGTCGACGGCGCGATCCATCGCGCGGCCGGCCCGGGCCTGCTCGCCGAGTGCCGCACGCTCGGCGGCTGCGAGACCGGCGACGCGAAGCTCACGCGTGGCCACGGGCTGCCGGCCCGGTACGTGATTCATGCGGTCGGCCCGGTGTGGCACGGCGGCGGGCGCGGCGAGCCCGAGTTGCTCGCGGCATGCTACCGGCGTGCGATCGAGCTGGCCGAGGAGGTTGCGGCAACCTCGATCGCATTCCCGGCGATCAGCTGCGGCGTGTACCGCTATCCGGCCGAGGAGGCCGTCGACATCGCGGTCGGCACGGTCGCCGAAATGCTGCCGCAGGCGCCGAACCTCGCACGCGTGGTGTTTGCGTGCTTTTCATCCGACATCTACGACCTGTATCGCGCGCGGCTCGCGCGTATCTAGCGCGTGAGCGGATCCGGCCGCGCGTCAGGCGCCGCCTTCGAAGCCGGCCTGGCGCCACGCCTCGAACACGACCACCGCCACCGTGTTCGACAGGTTCAGGCTGCGGTTGCCCGGCCGCATCGGCAGGCGTACGCGCTGTTCGTTCGCGAAGCGTTCGAGCACCTCGGCCGGCAGGCCGCGTGTTTCCGAGCCGAACACGAACCAGTCGCCCGGCACGAATGCATGGTCATGGAAGCGGCCCGAGCCACGGGTCGTGAACGCGAACATCCGCGCGGGATCGGGTGCTTCGGTCGCGACGAACGCGTCCCAGTCGCGATGCACGCGCATTTCCGCGTACTCGTGATAGTCGAGGCCCGCGCGGCGCATCTTCGCGTCGTCGAGCGGAAAGCCGAGCGGCTCGATCAAATGCAGGCGCGCGCCGGTATTGGCACACAGGCGGATCACGTTGCCGGTGTTCGGCGGAATTTCGGGGGCGACGAGGACGACGTTGAACATGGTTGGGTCTGGCTGGGCCGGCCGGGACGGAGCGACGTGCACTCGTCCTGGCCGGCCGGTTCGTGACGGCCGGCGCCGCGCGCGGGCGGCCGGCCTCTCTATCTAATTAATCCCTGGCGGTGCGCAGCGCAACCAGATTCGTCACGCGTGCGGCGCCCGCCGCCTTCAATGCCTGCGCGGCCGCCGCGAGCGTCGCGCCGGACGTCATCACGTCGTCGACGAGTGCCACGTGGCGGCCGGTGAGGTCGCCCGCCACCGCGAACGCCGCGCGCACGTTGTCGCGCCGCGCGCGCCGGTCGAGCCGCGACTGCGGCGCGGTTTCGGCCACGCGTGCCAGCAGCGCCGCGTCGGCGCGCACGCCGAGCCGGCGCGCGAGCGGCCGCGCGATCGCCCACGCCTGGTTGTAGCCGCGCGCGACGAGCCGACCGTGCGACACCGGCACCGGTGCGATCACGTCGAAGCCGCCGGTGGCGCGCAGCGCGTCCGTGTCGTCGATCCGCTGTGCGAGCCGGGCCGCGAATTCCGCGCCGAGCGCGAGCCGCGCATGAAACTTCAGGCCGCGCGCGAGCCCGTCGAGCGGGGCGCGGTAATCGGCGAGCGCGAGCGTCGCATCGAACGGCGGCGGCGTCGCGCGGCATGCTTCGCACCGGTACGCGGACGCGGAACCGGCGCCGCCGTGCCCGCCGCGGGCTGCGCGCGGCCGCGGCCGCCCGACGCCCAGCGGCACGGCGCAGACGTCGCAGCGCAGCCGCGCTTCGTTCCAGTACGCGGCGTCGCAGGCGCTGCAAATCACCGGATGTGACAAATTGCCGCACAGCGCGCACCGATTCGGCAAGGCGAGTGCGACGACGCGCACGGCCAGCGCGCGAACCTGCGACAAAACGACGCGCATCGGGCGCGGGGCGGAACTGCGATCCATCGCGAACACTCCTGGCGGCCCCGCCTCGATGAAGGCTGCGAGGCGAGCGAGTATACTTCGGGCTCTTCGCCAGTGTGCCCGACATGTCCCCAGCTTCGACTTCAACCGGCCGTCCGGCCAATGACGCCCGGCGTCTGCGGCGGATCTTCGATCGCCGCGCCGCCACGTTCGACGCGGTCGCGTTCCTGCCGCGCGAGATCGCGCAGCGGATGAACGAGCGCCTCGAATACATCAAGGTGAGCCCCGCGGCCGTGCTCGACGCAGGCTGCGGCCCGGGCGACGACCTGCCGGCGCTGCGCGCGCGCTTTCCCGAAGCCCCGGTGTTCGGCGTCGACCTGTCCGGCGCGATGCTCGCACGGGCGGGCCAGCGCGAGGTCGAGCAGGCGAGCTGGCGCCGCTGGCTGCCCGCGTCGCTCGGCCGGGCGCTGGGCCAGCGCGGCCCGCGCGTCGCGCAGGCCGACTTCTCGGTGCTGCCGTTCGCGGCCGGCGCGTTCGACCTGATCTGGTCGAATCTCGCGCTGCACTGGCATTCGCGTCCCGATACGGTGTTCCCTGAATGGCAGCGCGTGCTGCGCGTGAACGGCCTGCTGATGTTCAGCACGCTCGGCCCCGACACGCTGCGCGAGCTGCGCGCGGCCTGCGCGGACGCCGAAGCGGCGCTCGGCATCGCGCCGCCGGCCGCGCGCGTCGTCGATTTCGTCGACATGCACGACCTCGGCGACATGCTCGTCGAGAGCGGCTTCGAGATTCCGGTGATGGACCAGGAAGTGCTGACCGTCACGTACAAGACCCCCGATTCCCTGCTGGCCGACGTGCGCCGCTGGGGCGCCTATCCGTTCGACCGCGCGGTGCCGCAGCATGCGGCGCGGCGCTTTCGCGCGGCGCTCGGCGACGCGCTGGAAGCGCGCCGGCGCGCGGACGGCACGATTGCCCTGACGTTCGAGGTGATCTACGGCCACGCATGGAAGGCCGTGCCGCGCACGACCCCCGAGGGGCACGGCATCGTGCGCATCGAAGATATCGGCAAGGGGCGTCCGAAGAATCGGTAAAGCGGTAAAGAGGGGTTTTGTTATGTCTGAAATTAGCGGCGCAAAGCGGGGTCGAATAGACGCCAAAAACGGCCGGGAAGCTTGTGGCGCTTGGCTCGCGGGCCGATAGCCGCTTGCTTGTGGATGCCATTGAACCCGCCTATAATGCGTCAGCTTGTCGTCCCGGGGTCCCCGCAATACGGGCCGACGAGTCCGATGCAGGCATGCATCGCATGCCATTCGCGTGAGGCGGCGATGGAAGCAGCAAGGGTGTCGGCGGAGACGAACGATGAACCGGTCCTCGAAGACTGGCTCATGAAACGCAACTGTTCGGTGTCGCCGCGCCAGTTCGTGCTGTTTTACGCGTCGCTCGCGGGCTTCTCGCTGGTGATCGCGGCAGTGCTGATGTGGCGGGGGGCCTGGCTCGTCATGCCCTTCACGGGAATCGAATTGCTGGCGGTCGGCGTCGCGTTTGCGATCCATGCCCGTCATGCGGTCGATTACGAGCGCATCAGGCTGTTTCCGCACCGGCTCGTGATCGAGCGGATGGATGCGGAGCGGCTCACGCAGATCGAATTCAATCCGCGCTGGGTGCGGGTCGAGCCGGGTGCGACGCCACGCGATCCGATTCGACTGGTATCGCGCGGGCAGACCGTCGTAATCGGGCAGCATCTCGCGCAGCACAAGCGTGCGCAGTTCGCCGACGAACTGCGCGTGTCGCTCAGGCGCTGCGGCTGACGAGGCGCGGGCACCGGCCGGAACAGGCCGGCGCCTTGCGACGGGGGAGGGTTTGAATGGAAATTTTGGGTAAGGATGCTATGAAAACAATCAAGCGAGCCCTCACGGGCGTGCTGGCATGCAGCGGATTGCTCTTTGCCGGCGCGGCTCTGGCGGTCGGTGATAGCCCGGGCGGCCCCCGCGTCAACGAGATCAACTTTCAGCCGCCTGTCACGAAGATCGCCGAGGAGCTCTACGATCTCCACACGATGATGCTGATCCTGTGTACGGTGATCTTCGTCGGCGTGTTCGGCGTGATGTTCTATTCGATCTTCGCGCACCGCAAATCCAAAGGCCACAAGGCCGCCAATTTCCATGAAAGCACGACCGTCGAAATCATCTGGACGATCGTGCCGTTCATCATCGTCGTGCTGATGGCGCTGCCGGCCACGAAGGCCGTCGTCGCGATGAAGGACACGACCAACGCCGATCTCACGATCAAGGTCACCGGCTACCAGTGGAAGTGGGGCTACGACTACGTGAAGGGTCCGGGCGAGGGCATCAGCTTCCTGTCGACGCTCAGCACCCCGCGTGACGAAGTGATGGGCAAGAAGCCGATCACCGAGACCTACCTGCAGGAAGTCGACAACCCGCTCGTCGTGCCGGTCAACAAGAAGATCCGCATCATCACGACCGCGAACGACGTCGTTCACTCGTGGTACGTGCCGGCGTTCGGCGTGAAGCAGGATGCGATCCCCGGCTTCGTGCGCGATACGTGGTTCAAGGCCGACAAGGTCGGCACGTTCCGCGGCTTCTGTACCGAACTGTGCGGCAAGGAACACGCGTTCATGCCGGTCGTGGTCGTGGTGCTGTCGGACGACGACTACGCGAAGTGGGTGAGCGCGCAGAAGGCCAAGCTGGCCGGCGCATCGGTCGATCCGAACAAGGTTTACACGATGGCCGAACTCGTCGCGCACGGCGAGGAAGTCTACAAGGCGAACTGCGCGGCCTGCCACCAGGTGAACGGCAAGGGCCTCGGCGCCTTCCCGGCGATGGACGGCAGCCCGATCGTGAACGGCCCGATCGCCGGCCACGTCGAGCGCGTGCTGCACGGCAAGGGTGCGATGCCGTCGTGGGCGTCGCTGTCGGACCTCGACATCGCATCGGTCATCACGTACGAGCGCAACTCGTGGGGCAACCACAAGAACGACCTGCTGCAGCCGAAGCAAGTGACCGACGCGCGCAACGGCAAGATGCCGGAAGACGTGGCGGGCGCCGCGGCGCCGGCCGAAGCGGCCTCGGCACCGGCGCAAGCCGCGTCGGGTGCGGCCGAGCAACCGGCGGCAGCGTCGGCATCGGCGGCTGTGTCGACGATCTACTTCGAAACGGGCAAGAGCGTGCTGCCGGCCGACGCGAAGGCGGCGATCGCCGCAGCGGCCGACTATGCGAAGGCACATCCGGACGCGAAGCTCGCGCTGTCGGGTTTCACCGACAAGACGGGCTCGGCCGACGCGAACGCCGAACTGGCCAAGCATCGTGCACAGGCCGTGCGCGACGCGCTGAAGGCAGCAGGCGTGGCGGAAGACCACATTATTCTCAAAAAGCCGGAAACGATCACGGGCGGGGCTGACGCGAAGGAAGCCCGGCGGGTCGAGATCGGGCCGGCGGCTTGACGTGTCGCTGAGTTAGTCGACGTATTCGCATTAGGAGATTCTCATGTCTAGCATCGGGCACGACGTAGCCGCGGACCACGCGCACGACGACCACGCGCACGAAATGCCGCACGGCTGGCGGCGCTGGCTGTTCGCCACCAACCACAAGGACATCGGTACGCTGTACCTGCTGTTCTCGTTCATCATGTTCCTGTCGGGCGGCGTGATGGCACTCGGCATCCGTGCCGAGCTGTTCGAGCCGGGCCTGCAGATCATGCGTCCGGAGTTCTTCAACGAACTCACGACGATGCACGGCCTGATCATGGTGTTCGGCGCGATCATGCCGGCGTTCGTCGGCTTCGCGAACTGGATGATTCCGCTGCAGATCGGCGCGTCCGACATGGCGTTCGCGCGGATGAACAACTTCAGCTTCTGGCTGCTGCCGGTCGCGGCCGTGCTGCTGGTCGGTTCGTTCTTCGCGCCGGGCGGCGCGACGGCCGCCGGCTGGACGCTGTACGCACCGCTGTCGACGCAGATGGGCCCGGGCATGGACTTCGCGATCTTCGCGGTCCACATCATGGGCGCGTCGTCGATCATGGGCGGGATCAACATCGTCGTGACGATCCTGAACATGCGCGCACCGGGCATGACGCTGATGAAGATGCCGATGTTCGCATGGACCTGGCTGATCACCGCGTACCTGCTGATCGCCGTGATGCCGGTTCTGGCAGGCGCGATCACGATGGTGCTGTTCGACCGCCACTTCGGCACGTCGTTCTTCAACGCGGCAGGCGGCGGCGACCCGGTGATGTACCAGCACATCTTCTGGTTCTTCGGCCACCCCGAGGTGTACATCATGATTCTGCCGGCGTTCGGGATCGTGTCGCAGGTGATCCCGGCGTTCGCACGCAAGACGCTGTTCGGCTATAGCTCGATGGTGTACGCGACGGCGTCGATCGCGATCCTGTCGTTCATGGTCTGGGCGCACCACATGTTCGCGACGGGCATGCCGGTCACCGGTCAGCTGTTCTTCATGTACGCGACGATGCTGATCGCGGTGCCGACGGGCGTGAAGGTGTTCAACTGGCTCGCGACGATGTGGCGCGGCTCGATGACGTTCGAGACCCCGATGCTGTTCGCGATCGGCTTCCTGTTCGTGTTCACGTTCGGCGGCCTGACGGGCCTGATGCTGGCGATGGCGCCGCTCGACATCCAGTACCACGGCACCTACTTCGTGGTGGCGCACTTCCACTACGTGCTGGTGGCAGGCTCCCTGTTCGCGCTGTTCTCGGGCTGGTACTACTGGGCGCCGAAGTGGACGGGCTGGATGTACAACGAGACGCGCGGCAAGATCCACTTCTGGTCGTCGATGATCTTCTTCAACCTGACGTTCTTCCCGATGCACTTCGTCGGTCTCGCGGGCATGCCGCGTCGTTATGCGGACTACCCGGCGCAGTTCACGGACTTCAACCAGGTGGCGACGATCGGCGCATTCGGCTTCGGCCTCGCGCAGGTGTACTTCCTGTTCGCGGTCGCGCTGCCGGCCTACCGTGGCGGCGGCGACCTGGAAAAGGCGTCGGACAAGCCGTGGGATGGCGCGACGGGCCTCGAGTGGACGGTGCCGAGCCCGGCTCCCTTCCACACGTTCGAGCAACCGCCGCACGTCGAATAAGTTTCACCCGGCGTTCCGCCGCTGCCTGCCGCGCAGGCAGGCGCGGCGGGCGCCGAATCGATGTTTCAGCGAAGTTTCAGCGAAGTTTCAGATGAACCGGAATCCACAACAAAGACGAACGCCCGAGCAGATTCGCGCGGGCAACAAGCGGCTCGGCCTCATCCTGCTCGTCATCGCCGCCGTTTTTTTTGTGGGTGTCGTGATCAAGCAGTGGTGGCTGTCCACTCACTGATATGCAGTAACTGACGCAGTAGCGAGGAAGTCGTCGTATGTCGAAGCCGGAAGAGGGCGCCGTCGATCGCGCATTCAATCGTTCGATGCTGGTGAAGCTCTTCGTCGTGGCCGGACTGATGTTCGGCTTCGGCTTCGCGCTGATTCCGATGTATCGCGCGATCTGCCAGATCACCGGCATCAACAACCTGGTGCAGCGCGATGTCAGCGAACGCGAGGTGAAGAACTCGCAGGTCGACATGAGCCGCACGGTGTCGGTCGAGTTCGATGCGAATGCGCGCGGCCCGCTCGGTTTCAAGCCGGAGCGCAACAGCCTCGACGTGCATCCGGGCGAACTGACGACGATCGTATACGACGTGACCAACGGGCAGGGCCGGCCGGTGGTGGCGCAGGCGATTCCGAGCTACGCGCCGAAGCAGGCGACGGAGTTCTTCAAGAAGATCGAGTGTTTTTGCTTCACGCAGCAGACGCTGGCTGCGAACGAGTCGCGCAAGATGCAGGTGGTGTTCGTGATCGATCCGAAGCTGCCGAAGGACGTGAAGACGATCACGCTGTCGTACACGTTCTTCGAGCTGAACACGCCGGCCGCGCCGGCGCCGGCACCGCGCAAGACGGCGGCGCAGGGCGACGCGAAGCCGGACGCATGACGACGGAGACGGGGCAGTGACAGAGACCAAGCGGAGCGGGTCGTTCGGCCAGGCGTTGCGAGCGGTGTTGTGGTCGTTCTTCGGGGTGCGCAAGCGGCGCGACCTGGAGGCCGACGCGACGCAGCTCAATCCGCTGCACGTGCTGATCGTCGCGTTGATCGCGGCCGGTGTGTTCATCGGCGTGCTGATCCTGATCGTGCGTGCGGTCGTGGGCTGAGGCTCGCGGCCACGAAAGAATGCAGTGCGTAGCGCCCGGGCGCTGCGTGCGGGAAAGAGCGGCGGCGGTCGTGCCGTGCAAGAAATAAAGCCGGAGCGGTTTCCGGTACACAAATTGGACTGAAGTGGAGAATCAAGCATGAGCGGTCAAAACCAGACCCCGTACTATTTCGTGCCGCATCCGTCGCAGCATCCGATCAGCGCGGCCTGCGGCCTGCTGGTCATGCTCGCGTCGGTGGCGCTGTGGATCAACGGTCACGACTGGGCTCCGTACACGGCGCTGCTTGGCCTGCTGTGGTTGCTCTTCACGCTGTACCACTGGTTCGGCGATTCGATCGCCGAGTCGGAAGGCGGTCATTACGGCAAGAACGTCGACAAGTCGTACCGCTGGAGCATGAGCTGGTTCATCTTCTCCGAAGTCATGTTCTTCGGCGCATTCTTCGGCGCGCTGTTCTACGCGCGTGAAATCGCGCTGCACCAGCTCGGCAGCCTCGACTACAAGCTGATCTGGCCGGATTTCTCCGCCGTGTGGCCGAACGAAGGCCCGGCCGCGCTCGCCGGTCACTTCAAGACGATGGGCCCGTGGCCGATCCCGACGCTGAACACGGCGCTGCTGCTGTCGTCGGGCGCGACGCTGACGGTGTCGCACCACGCGCTGCGCGACAATCATCGCAACAAGGCGATCGCGTGGCTGGCCGCGACGCTCGTGCTCGGCGTCTGCTTCCTGTTCACGCAGGGCTTCGAGTACTACCACGCGTACAACGAACTGAACCTGACGCTGAACTCGGGCGTGTACGGCTCGACGTTCTTCCTGCTGACGGGCTTCCACGGCTTCCACGTGTTCCTCGGCGGCACGATGCTCGCGGTGGTGCTGGTGCGGATGATCCGCGGCCACTTCAAGCCTGATCACCACTTCGCATTCGAAGGCGCCGCGTGGTACTGGCACTTCGTCGACGTCGTCTGGCTCGGCCTGTACGTCGTCGTCTACTGGCTGTAAATGCAACAACGGCCCGCGCAGCGATGCGCGGGCCGTTTTCATTGGCGGGGACGGGGCAGCGGCCGGCTGCTTGCGCTCAACGCCAATCCGGCGCCGCCGCGACTCAGTCAGGCGGCGCTTTTGCTTGGTAGCTCCGCTGTGCGGCGAAATGTCACAGCGATTACAGAGGCCGGCGCGGTGAAGGCATCAACGCCCGATCGGCAGGCCGGTCGAATGGATCCAGCCCATCCAGTTCGCGAACAGGATGAACAGGAACAGCGAGATCGACAGCCCGACACGGGTGGCAAGCGACCACACCATGCGTTTCGTATGGCCGCGGTCTTGCATCATGAAGTAGAGCGCCGAGCCCATGCTGGCGACGATGAGGACGAAGGCGATGGGAACGAGGATGTGCATGACACGAACCGGACGACGGCAATTCGAAAGGAAGAGGATAATTATCGCACTTCGCTTTCGCGAATGCGCCTCGCGGGTGGCCCGATGAAGATCCGCTGGCTGCCTGCGCTGCTGATTCTCGTCGTCGTCGCGGTCACGATTCGCCTCGGGTTCTGGCAGCGCGACCGCGCGCACCAGAAGGAAGCGCTGCAGGCGAACGTCGTGCGTTACGAGCACGCGGTGCCCGTCGACGTCGGTGCGCAGCCGATTCCGCTCGCGTCGATCGAGTTCCACCGCGTGCGGGCGAAGGGCCGCTTCCTGCCGGAGCAGGCGGTGTTCCTCGACAATCGGCCGTATAACGACCAGCCGGGTTTTTACGTCGTGATGCCGTTTAAACTCACGGGCGGCGGCGTCGTGCTGGTGAACCGCGGCTGGCTGCCGCGCAACATCGCCGATCGCACGGCGATCGAGCCGTTCCCGACGCCCGGCGGCGAGATCGAGATCGAAGGCATCGCGCGCGCCGACGCGTCGCGCGCGTTCGAACTCGGCGAAGGCGGCTCGGCCGCGCACCAGAAGATCCGGCAGAACCTGGACGTCGCCGCGTATGCGAAGGAAACGGGGCTGCCGCTGCAGCCGTTCGTGATCCAGCAGACGAGCGACGACGGCGACAAGCTCGTGCGCGACTGGCCGGCGGCGACGACCGGCGTCGAGCGCAATTACGGTTACATGTTTCAGTGGTGGGCTATGGCGGCGGTCGCGCTCGGCTTTGGCCTGTACGCCGCGCGGCGTGCGGCGAAGAAGTCGGCCGGCGCGTGAGCGCCATGGCAGGACGCGGCGCACGCGCGCCGCGGGTTCGTTTCGAGAGGTCTGATTTGTCCATGCAATCTTCCCGTCAGGGTCCGGCCGCCGCGCCGATCTCGCCCGCCGCCCGCAAGCGCGGCCGCTGGATGCTCGTGCTGCTGGGTCTCGTGTGCGCGGCGCCGATCATCGCGTCGTACTTCACCTATTACGTGATCAAGCCGAAGGGCGGCTCGACCAACTACGGCACGCTGATCGAGCCGCAGCGGCCGATCCCGGCCGACCTGCAGGTCACCGACGAAACCGGCAAGACGGTGCCGCTGTCGTCGCTGCGCGGCGTGTGGCTGTTCGTGATGACCGACCGCAGCGCGTGCGACGATGCATGCGCGCAAAAGCTCTACTTC
This sequence comes from Burkholderia sp. Bp9099, assembly GCF_003857805.1. Taxonomy (NCBI): domain Bacteria; kingdom Pseudomonadati; phylum Pseudomonadota; class Betaproteobacteria; order Burkholderiales; family Burkholderiaceae; genus Burkholderia; species Burkholderia sp. Bp9099. The sequence goes on along the minus strand of NZ_QTPU01000014.1, from coordinate 66,114 downwards.
ATGCGCCAGATCCGCGTCACGCAGGCGGGCGAGCGGCACCGGATCACGATGGTGTGGCTGCGCAGCGATGCGGGCGCGATTCCGCAGAAGGTTCTGGAAGCCTATCCGGACACGCGCCGGCTGGTCGCCGATCCGGCCGCGGTGGCTGCATGGCTGCCGGCCGACGCCGGCACGAAGGACAGCGACCACCTCTACATGGTCGATCCGAACGGCAACCTGATGATGCGTTTCCCGAAGGACCCGAATCCCAGCAAGATCAAGTCGGACGTGACCAAGCTGCTGAAGTGGTCGAGCATCGGCTAAGGCGAGACGACGAGGCAACCATTCGATGTCGTATCTACTGCAACTCGGCCTGATCGGCCTCTGCATCGCGCTGCTGCCGCTGTCGTACGTGTGGGTGAAGGCCGACGACGACAAGTTCCGCAAGCTGGTGTGGATCACCACGTTCCTGACCCTCGACCTGGTGATGTTCGGCGGCTTCACGCGGCTGACCGATTCGGGCCTCGGCTGCCCCGACTGGCCCGGCTGCTACGGCACGTCGTCGCCGTTCATCGCGCACGCCGCGATCACGGCCGCGCACCAGGCAATGCCGACCGGCCCCGTCAGCATGACGAAGGCATGGATCGAGATGATCCACCGCTATTTCGCGATGGCGATCGGCGTGCTGATCATCGCGCAGGTCGTGATCGCCTGGTCCGCGCGGCTGCGCCGCCGCCCGCTGCACGTGTCGCCGTGGTGGCCGACGAGCCTCTTGCTGCTGATCGTCGTGCAGGGCGTGTTCGGCGCGTGGACGGTCACGATGAAGCTGCAGCCGGTGATCGTCACGACCCACCTGCTGCTCGGCCTCATGCTACTCGGCACGCTCGGCTGGCTCGCGGCGCGGCAGACGCCGCTGCCGTCGCATGACCCGGAGGCCGGCCGCTACCGCGCGGCCGCGCTCGCGGCGCTGGTGCTGCTGGTCGTGCAGATCGCGCTCGGCGGCTGGGTGAGCACCAACTACGCGGTGCTCGCGTGTACCGACTTCCCGACCTGCAACGGCCAGTGGATTCCGCCGATGAACTTCGGCCAGGGCTTCCATCTGTGGCGCGCGCTCGGCATGACGAAGGACGGCGACGCGATCACGCAGGACGCGCTGGTCGCGATCCACTGGACCCACCGCACGTTCGCGTTCGTCGTCGTCGCATACCTGGTCGCGTTCGCGCTGAGGATGCGCCGCTTCGAGTCGCTGCGCCGGCCCGCGAACGGCGTGCTGCTGGTGGTCCTGCTGCAGTTCCTGACGGGCCTGACCAACATCGTGCTGCAGTGGCCGCTGCCGGTCGCCGTCGCGCACAACGGCGGTGCCGCGATCCTGCTGCTGCTCGTCGTCATGTTAAACTTTCGCATCCTTTCAAGCCGCCCCGGCCGTGTCGTGCAGCCCGCGCGCGACGCCGCCCCGGCGTGACCGTCCCCATGCAAAGCACCCTTTCCCAATCGCCCGGTAGCCGGTTCTCGCAGTACATGGCGCTGACGAAGCCGCGTGTCACGCAGCTCGCGGTGTTCTGCGCGGTGATCGGCATGTTTCTCGCGACGCCGGGCATGGTGCCGTGGCATGTGCTGATCGGCGGCACGGTCGGCATCTGGCTGCTGGCCGGCGCCGCGTTCGCGATCAACTGCCTCGTCGAGCAGAAGATCGACGCGATGATGCGCCGTACCGCGTGGCGTCCGTCCGCGCGCGGCGAGATCACGACTCCGCAGATCCTGCTGTTCTCGGCCGTGCTGGGCAGCGTCGGCGCATGGACGCTCTATACCTTCACGAACCCGCTGACGATGTGGCTGACGATCGCGACGTTCGTCGGCTACGCGGTGATCTACACGCTGCTGCTCAAGCCGATGACGCCGCAGAACATCGTGATCGGCGGCGCATCGGGCGCGATGCCGCCGGCGCTCGGCTGGGCCGCGGTCACCGGCGCGGTGCCCGGCGACGCGTGGATCCTCGTGCTGATCATCTTCGTGTGGACGCCGCCGCATTTCTGGGTGCTGGCGCTCTATCGCCGCAAGGACTACGAAAACGCGGGCCTGCCGATGCTGCCCGTCACGCACGGCGAGAAGTTCACGCGGCTGCACATCCTGCTGTACACGGTGATCCTGTTCGCGGTCACGCTGATGCCGTTCATCTCCGCGATGAGCGGCGCCGTCTACCTGACGAGCGCGGTGCTGCTCGGCGCGGTGTTCCTCGCGTATGCGTGGAAGATCCATCGCGACTATTCGGACGAACTCGCCCGCAAGGCTTTCCGTTACTCGATCGTCTACCTGTCGCTGCTGTTCGCCGCGCTGCTCGTCGATCACTATGCGCGCCCGCTGCTCGGCGTGTAACCGCACGGTTTGAACGCAATGCTCCATTCATGGTTCGGGCGCCGCGCGCGCCAAGGCTGGATGCTCGCGTGCGCATTCGCGGCAGCCACGCTGCTCGCCGGCTGCGACAACGCGCCGAAATTCCAGAATCTCGACATCACCGGCAACACGCAGTTCGGCAGCGATTTCTCGCTGCCGGATACGGCGGGCAAGGTGCGCACGCTCGGCGACTTCAAGGGCCGGGCGGTCGTGGTGTTCTTCGGCTATACGCACTGCCCGGACGTATGTCCGACGACGATGGCCGAACTGTCCGAAGCGCTGAAGCAGCTCGGCCCCGATGCCGCGAAGCGTGTGCAGGTGCTGTTCGTCACCATCGATCCGGAGCGTGACACGCCCGCGCTGCTCGGCCAGTACGTGCCTGCGTTCGATCCGTCGTTCATCGGCCTGCGGCCGGCCGACGAGGCGCAGCTCAAGAAGGTTACAAAGGATTTCCGCGTGTACTACGCGAAGGTGCCCGGCAAGACGCCCGGCAGCTACACGATGGATCACACCGCCGCGAGCTACGTGTTCGATCGCGACGGCAAGCTGCGCCTGTTCGTGCGCGACGGCCAGGGCCCCGGCCCGTGGGTCCACGACCTGAAGCTGCTGGTCGACTGAACGGCGTACGCCGCAGGTTCGCCCGGGCGCTCGCCTGGCGCTACGCGTGACGGCCGCGACGCGCCGTCACGCATTCCTCCTTCTCCCCCTCGATCTGCATGCGCCGCCTCGCGGGGCGGCTGCGTATGAACATTCGGGCGCTGATGCGCTTGCGCGCGTTACGGCAGCGCCGGCACGTTGAAGCCTTGCGCGGCACGCGTGATCCGGAATTCCGTCACGCGATACGTCGCGAGCCCTTCGGTCACGAACGGATCGGTCTCGAGGATCGCGTCCAGTTCGTCGCGGTCGATGCGGGCAGCGAGGATCACGCCGCCTTCGCGCGGTACCTTCGGCCCCGCCGCGATGAAGATGCCGCGCTCGAACAGCGGCTGAAGATACGCGCGGTGGCGTTCGAGTGCATCGTCGATGCGCTCGAGCGATGCGTTGTAATGGATGTCGATGACGTACATGGATCGCCCTGGAATTGTCGCCGGCGCGTGGTGTGCCGGTCGGCCGGTCTTTTTAGCACAGCGGCCGTTCCCTGTCGTGCCGGCCGTCGTCGCGCATCGTCCACCAGCACCGCCGCGGTGCATACCCATATGAGCGGGATGTATTTCACTTCCGGCCGATCCTGTGACACCATTTGCCCCTTCCTGCGAGTCCGGGGATACCCGTATCGCGCCCCATTTTCAGTTAGCAAGAAAGCGAGAAACAGATGAAGCGTCGCAGTCTCCTGAAGGTATTTTCCGTGCTGGCCACCGGTGCCGCGCTGACGCTGTCGGCGGGCGCGCACGCCGAGGACAAGGTCATCAAGGTCGGCACGGTGGCCGGCCCGGATGCGGAAGTTTGGCAGGTCGTGCAGAAGGTCGCGAAGGAGAAGGAAGGCCTGAACGTGAAGGTCATCGAGTTCAACGACTACGTGCAGCCGAACGCGGCGCTCGACTCGGGCGACCTCGACGCGAACAGCTTCCAGCACCAGCCCTACCTCGACAGCCAGGTGAAGCAGCGCGGCTACAAGATCGTCAGCGCGGGCCTGACCTACATCTCGCCGATCGGCGTGTACTCGAAGAAGTTCAAGGCGCTGAAGGACCTGCCGCAAGGCGCGAAGCTCGCGGTGCCGAACGATCCGTCGAACGAGAACCGCGCGCTGCTGCTGCTGCAGACGCAAGGCGTGATCAAGCTGAAGACGGGCGCCGGCACGGGCGGCAACAACGCGACGGTGCTCGACATCGCCGAGAACCCGAAGAAGCTGAAGATTTCCGAGCTCGACGCCGCGCAACTGCCGCGCGTGCTGTCGGACGTCGACGCCGCCGTGATCAACACGAACTACGCGCTCGCCGCGAACCTGCAGCCGACCAAGGACGCGATCGCGCTCGAATCGCTGACGAGCCCGTATGCGAACCTGATCGCCGTGCGCGCGAAGGACAAGGATCAGCCGTGGGTGAAGAAGCTGGTCAAGGCGTACCAGTCGGCGGAAGTGCGGGAGTTCATCAAGAAGCAGTTCAAGGGCTCGATGGTCGCGTCGTTCTGAACGCGATCGATTGACCGAACGAAGGCCTGCATGTGCGCAGGCCTTTTTTGTTTGTGCGGTGAGGGATGTTCTATTGACGCTGCGCAGGCGCCGCCTCGCTGGCTTTAACATGCCCGAGATTCGCCAGCGCAGGGAAGATCACACAACGCAATTGCTGCGTACTCGCTGGTAAGCGCCGTCTGGTAACGGTCTGTTACGTTGCCATCGAGCCGGTGCGTCGTTGCTCGAGTGCGGAACCGGTATGCCTTTTCTCGAGCCGGTATCCCGCTGTGCCCCGTCATTGCTCACGTCGAGCCGCATGACAAAAGTTTCGCGGGATATTCCACCGTCGTTGCATAGAGAGCGGCCGGAAGATCGGCAGGAATTTGTCCGCTCGGTAGCCATATGTCTTCGTTAGACTGAAAAACAGTTCTGGAAATTACACGCGAGGATATTGAATGGGGGCGGCCGAAAAGTTGGGCGGCGTTTACTATTATTATGGAATGGATAATCTGACTGCCGGGGAATTGTTCTTCTGGATAATGGTCGACGAATCCATGAATCAGTTGGGTGTCGACGATGCGGTGTCGGTTGGCATGCTTCTGCTTGGTAAAAACAATTTATCGACCCGTGTGAAACCCGGCGGAGCAATAAAAGGGACCTCGCGTGCAAGCCAGTTTTCGAGAAGGGTTTTTCAGAAGGCGCAGTTTCCGTTTGGTCTTAAGTTGCCCACCCTGGTGGGCGGGCCGGTGAAGGATCTGAAAGTCAGGATGGTGAGGAACATCGGCACTTTTGTGGGGAGAACGATACCCGTCGCAGGCTGGGTAATTCTCGCGAGTGACATTTGTATTATCGCTCATAAGGCAGCTAATCATTACAATAGGGTCGCGAGGGAGGGTGACAGGTTATGGTAGACATTGAGGATGAAGTAGTTGACTTCGTGAAGAAGAGGATTGGCTTCTCCATGTTGTCGAGGAATGTGGATATAACCGAAAATACCGATCTGGATGTTGACCTGGGCTTTGATGTTGCTGAAGTCGGAGAAATGATGAAGGAGTATTCGGAGGAGTTTGGTGTCGATATGAGTAGATTCGACATTAAAAAATATTACCCCGAAGAGGACTCTTCATTTCTTGACTTGATCAATCCGTTCAAGAAAAGAGTCGTTCATCATGTTCCGGACCTGAACGTCCGAATGTTGATTGCATCGGCCAAGGCTGGGCACTGGCTCTACAACTGACTGCTCACCGCTTTGCATTTGTCTGCGTCCGGGCGGCGGCATCGCGCCGACTCCTTTAGATGCGCTGCAGGCCCAGCGCCGGCTGACGCGCGCTACTCCCTCACATCTCGCCGCGCCGCGAGCAGATCGCCATGATCTGCTGGATCGCGTAGTTGTCGCGCACGCCCGGCAGCGACTGCACGACGCACTCGTGGAAGCGCCGCTCGCGCGGCAGCAGCATCGCGTTGTTGCGGTACAGCGCGTCGCACGAGCGCTGGATCAGCTGCGCGGCCACGCCGTTGCGGCTCTCACGCAGCGCGCCCAGCATGCAGTCGTCGTATTGCGCGTAGCCGTCGGTCAGTGCGAATGCCGCACCCGGCAGCGCCAGCGCGATGGCCGCGCATGCGATCGCACGGATCCCCCGTTTCATAGGCCCTCCGATGGTGTGGATCGGGTCGGCGGACAGCATAACGTAAAGCGGAAAGGGCGGCTGACGCGGTGCGGCGGGATCGGCGCGCCGGCGTCGCTTCGGAGCCGAGTTGCGGCGGGCGGTCGTTCCGCCCCGTCGGGTCGCGCGGTGGAAGCGGGCGACACGCGCCCGCCACGCCCGGGGCGGCTCGCCGTCACATGACGGGGGCGCCGGCTTTTCCTGCGCTTTTCATCTGACAAAACCCCCGTTTCGTACTAGTACTGTGCGACATGAACGCATTGCCATATACTGTATATCCATACAGTTGTGGGTGGCGTCATGCTCGCATCCTCCATTTCTCCCGAATCCCTTCATCCATCGCTCTGGCGCGGCTCGCAACTCGCGCGCGGCGGTGCGCGCACGATCGACACGGGTTTCGCGTCGCTGTCCGCCGAGCTGCCGGGCGGCGGCTGGCCGGTCGGCGGGCTCGTCGAACTGCTGGCCGCCCAGCCGGGCTGCGGCGAGATGCGGCTGCTCGCGCCGGCGCTCGCGCGCACCGTCAGCGCGCGGCGGCCGCTCGCGCTCGTCGCGCCGCCGCAGTCGCCGCATGCGACCGCGCTGGCCGCGCTCGGCGTGCCGGCCGACGCGCTGCTGTGGCTGCGCGCCGGCAGCCGTACCGATGCGTTGTGGGCCGCCGAGCAGGCGCTCAGGACCGGCTGCTGCGGTGCGCTGCTGCTCTGGCAGGACGCGCGGCCCGATGCGCTGCGCCGCCTGCATCTCGCTGCCGCGCGCACCGGCGACACGCTGTTCGTGATGCTGCGCCCGCTGTCGGCGGCCAAACAGCCGTCGCCGGCCGTGCTGCGCGTCGCGCTGCATCCGGTGCCGGGCGGCGTGTCGCTCGACATCGTCAAGCGTCGCGGGCCCGCGCGCGGCGAGCCGCTCGCGCTCGATTTGCCGTCGCCCATCGTGGAGAGCCGCTATGCGCGTCTTGCTCGGCATCCATCTGCCGCGCCTGCCGCTCGACGTGTGCGCCCCGCCGCCGTCTGACGGCGCGACGGACGACGCAAACGACGCAGGCTGCGCGGTGCTCGAGCAGGGTGTCGTGCTGATTGCCGACCCGCCCGCGCGCCGGCAGGGCGTGCGCGCGGGCATGAAGCGCGGCGGCGTGCTGACGCTTTCGCCCGACACGCGGCTCGTCGAACGCGATCCCGCCCGCGAGGCCGATGCGCTGCGCGCGGTCGCGCTCGCGTTGCTGCGCTTCTCGCCGTGCGTCGCGCTCGACGACGAAGCGACGCTGATCGTCGACGTCGGTCCGAGCCTGCGCCTGTTCGGCGGCCTGCCGTCGCTGTGCCGCCAGGTGCGCGCGACGCTCGCGGCGCTCGGCTATGCGGCGCGCCTGTCCGCCGCGCCGACCGGGCGCGGCGCGTGGCTGCTCGCGCGCACGTCGGCGCGTGCGCGCAGCCGGCGCCGCGTGGCCGGGCCGGCTTCGCTCGTTCGTACGCTCGATCGCTTGCCGTGCGTGCTGCTGCCCGACGCGCGCCCGTATGCGGGCTGGTTCGACGGCCTCGGCTGCCGCACGCTCGCCGATCTGCGCCGCCTGCCGCGCGCGGGGCTGCAGCGGCGCTGCGGTCCCGCGCTGCTGGCCGCGCTCGATCGTGCGTACGGCGATGCGGTCGAGCCGCTCGCGTGGATGGCGGTGCCGCCCGTGTTCGACGTGCGGCTCGAATTGCCGGAGCGCGTCGAATACGCGGAAGCCGTGCTGTTCGCCGCGCGGCGGCTCGTCGTGCAGCTCTGCGGGTGGCTGGCCGCGCGGCAGCTGTCGCTGGCCGCGATGACGCTCGATCTCGAGCACGAGCGCGGCCGCCAGGCGGTGCCGCCGACGCCGCTCGAACTCGCGTTCGCCGCGCCCGTGCGCGACGAGACGCACTTCATGCGGCTGCTCGGCGAGCGGCTCGCACGCGTCGAGTTGCCGGCCGCGGTGATCGCGGTGCGGCTGAAGGCCACGCGCGTCGAATCGGTCGCACCGCCGGCCGACGATCTCTTCCCCGAGCCGGGCGGCACGCGCGAGACGCGCGCGCGGCTGTTCGAACTGCTGGTCGCGCGGCTCGGCGCGGATAACGTGCTGCGCGCGGCGCCGGTGGCCGACTATCGGCCCGAGGCCGCGAACCGCTGGCTGCCGCTCGATGCACCGGCGGGCAAGCCGGCTGACGGACTGCCGGCTGCGCCGCCGCGTCCCGCGTGGCTGCTGGCCGAGCCGCTGCCGCTGCTGATGCGCGGGGAACGGCCGGTATTTCATACGCCGCTGAGAATGATGTCGTCACCCGAACGGATCGAGGCAGGGTGGTTCGACGGTCAGCACGTGGCGCGCGATTATTGCGTCGCGCAGGACGAAGAGGGCGCGTGCTATTGGGTGTTCAGGGAGCGGACGGGGAGCGAGGCCGAACCGCACTGGTTCCTGCACGGCCTGTTCGGGTGAGCGGCGATGGTTGCGGAATTCGGTTTGCTGCCCGATTACGCGGAGTTGTTCTGCCGCTCGAACTTCTCGTTTCTGCATGGCGCGTCGCATGCGGAGGAACTGGTCGAGCGCGCGGTGGAACTCGGCTATCGAGGGATCGCGATCACCGACGAATGCTCGCTCGCCGGCGCGCCGCGCATGCATGTCGCGGCAAAAGCGCAAGGGCTGCCGCTCGTCATCGGTTCGTATTTCGACGTCACGCCGGATGAAGTCGCCCCGGGTCACGATCCGGGCCCCGGTGCGTTCGGACTCGTGTTGCTGGCGCAGAACCGCGAGGGCTACGGCAACCTGTCCGAGCTGATTTCATGGCGGCGGATGGAGGCGCCGAAGGGAACCTACCGGCTGACGTCGAGGATGTTGTCGAGGCCGCCGGAGGCTTTCGCTCATCTGCGCGGCATGCCCGACTGTTTCGCGATTCTCGTGCCCGCGTATCCGGTGCGTGCGGAGGTACTCGATGCGCAGGTCGCATGGTTTCGCGCGACCTTCGGCGAGCGTGCGCGGCTCGGGCTCGTGCAGTTGCAGCGCGCGCTGGACGGCCCGCAGCGCGACGAGATTCGGGACGCAGGCGAGCGGCGCGGCGTACCTGTCGTCGCGCTCGGCGACGTGACGATGCATCGGCGCTCATGCAAGCCGCTGCAGGACGTGATGACGGCGATCCGCGTCGGGATGCCGGTGTCGGAATGCGGCTATGCGCTCGCGCCGAATGCGGAGCAGCATCTGCGTGCGCGCGGGCGGATTGCGAAACTGTTTGCGCCGGACGAGATCGCGGAGACCTGCGCGATTCTCGATGCGTGCGATTTCGAACTCGACTCGCTGCGCTACGAGTATCCGGACGAGATCGTGCCTGAAGGTCATACGCCGACGAGCTATCTGGAACAGGAAACCCTGGCGGGCGCGCGCCGTCGCTATGCCGGGGAGCCGCCGGCTCATGTCATGGAGCGGATCGGCTACGAGTTGACGCTGATCGCGAAGCTGAGCTACGAACCGTTCTTCCTGACGGTGTACGACATCGTCAAGTTCGCACGTAGCCAGAACATCCTGTGCCAGGGGCGCGGCTCTGCGGCGAACTCGGTCGTCTGCTATTGCCTCGGCATCACCGAAGTCGATCCCGACCAGAGCACGATGCTGTTCGAGCGCTTCATCAGCGAGAAACGTGGCGAGCCGCCCGATATCGACGTCGACTTCGAGCATCAGCGCCGGGAAGAAGTCATTCAGCATATCTACGAAAAATACGGCAAGCATCGCGCCGCACTCGCGGCGGCCGTTTCGACGTATCGCCCGCGCGGCGTGCTGCGGGAAATCGGCAAGGCGCTCGGCGTCGATCCGATGCTGGTCGATCGCGTCGCGAAGGGGCATCGCTGGTTCGACGGCAGCCGCGACCTGCTGCAGCAATTCGCGTCGACCGGGCTCGATCCGGCCACGCCGATCATTCGCGCATGGGCCGAACTCGCGGGGCGCTTGCTCAACTTTCCGCGCCACCTGTCGCAGCATTCGGGCGGCTTCGTGATCAGCCGCGGCAAGCTCACGCGGCTCGTGCCGGTAGAAAACGCGGCGATGGACGGGCGGCGCGTCATTCAGTGGGACAAGGATGATCTCGAATCGCTCAAGCTGATGAAGGTCGACGTGCTCGCGCTCGGCATGCTGTCGGCGCTGCATCGCGCGTTCGACATGCGCACCGCATGGCGCGGGCCAGAGGAGGACGGCGAGCCATTCACGCTGAAGCATATTCCGCAGGATGACGAAGCAACTTACGACATGATCTGCCGTGCCGATACGGTCGGCGTGTTCCAGATCGAATCGCGTGCGCAGATGTCGATGCTGCCGCGGCTGAAGCCGCGCAACTACTACGACCTCGTCGTGCAGGTGTCGATCGTGCGGCCGGGGCCGATCCAGGGCGGCGCCGTGCATCCGTATCTGAAGCGGCGCAGGATCGTGGCCGGCGAAGAGGAGGGGGAAGTCACGTATCCGAGCGAGGCGCTCAAGGAAGTGCTCGTTCGCACGCTCGGCGTGCCGATCTTCCAGGAACAGGTGATGCAGATCGCGATGGTCGCGGCCGGATTCACGCCAGGCGAGGCCGACCAGTTGCGTCGCGCGATGGCGGCGTGGAAGCGCAGGGGCGATCTCGACCCGTATCACGACAAGATCGTCGACGGAATGCTCGAACGCGGCTACACGCGCGAATTCGCCGAGCAGATCTTCGAGCAGATCAAGGGCTTCGGCGAATACGGCTTCCCCGAGAGCCACGCGGCCAGCTTCGCGAAACTCGCGTACGCGAGCAGCTGGCTCAAATGCCACGAACCCGCGATCTTCGTCGCGTCGTTGCTGAACAGCCAGCCGATGGGGTTCTACGCGCCCGCGCAGCTCGTGCAGGACGCGAAGCGCCACGGCGTGAAGGTGTTTCCGGCCGACGTCACGCGCAGCGGCTGGGAAGCGTCGCTCGAAGCGCTGCCCGGCCAGCCGCCGCCGCACGGCCAGCCCGCGGTGCGGCTCGGCCTGTCGCTGGTGCGCGGTCTCGGCGAGGCCGCCGCGCGGCGCATCGAGGCCGCGCGCGCGGCCGGCCCGTTCGAGAACGTCGACGCGCTCGCGGGCCGCGCGCAGCTCGAACGGCGCGATCTCGAAGCGCTCGCCGCCGCGAACGCGCTCGCGACGCTCGCCGGCCATCGCCGCGATGCATTATGGCAAGCCGTCGCCGCAGCCCCCGAACGCGACCTGCTCGCCGCCGCGCCGATCGACGAAACGGAGCAGCCCGTGCTCGGCGCGCCGTCGGAAGCCGACGACATCCTCGCCGACTATCACACCACCGGCCTCACGCTGAACCGCCACCCGGTCGCGCTGCTGCGGCCCGCGTTGCGCGCGCAGCGGCTGTCGTCCGCGGCCGAGTTGCGCGACCGTCCCGACGGCCGGCTCGCGCGCGCGTGCGGGCTCGTGATCGCGCGGCAGATGCCGGGCACCGCGAAGGGCGTGATGTTCATGACGCTCGAGGACGAGACGGGCTGCGTGAACGTGATCGTGCGGCCCGAACTGCTCGCGCGGCAGCGCCGCGAAACGCTCGATTCGCGGCTGCTCGCGGCGTCGGGCGTGTGGCAGGTCGTCAGCGACGTGCGGCACCTCGTCGCGCAGCATTTCGAGGACCTGACGCCGCTGCTCGGCGGCCTGCGCACGTCGAGCCGCGAGTTCCACTGACGCGGCGCGCCGGCACGCCGCCGGATGCATACCAGTCGACCGAACTGGTTCTATTCAGGTATCGATTCCAGCGCCCAAAACCCGTCAAATCTGGCACCGGAACTGTCCCCTTGCATACCAATCCGGGTAAATCCCTATTCTGCATCATGTTGTAAACAAAGGATTTCCCGCTACTAAACCGCTTGCCTGGCAAGGCTTCCGGCGATTTTCACCTCTCTAATACCAGTTCGTTGACTGGTATTATGGTGGTTATATAATGCGTTCACTTTCGACGGTCCGAGATCGTCGTCCGACACCCGGAGGCACATGGAAACCGGCTGGTCCGAACTGGCGCCCGATCCCCTCGACGACACGCCGCTGTATCTGCAGCTCGCCCGCAACCTGGCGCGCGCGATTCACGCCGGCGCGTGGCGCGCCGGCGAGGCGCTGCCGTCGGAGCGGCTGCTGTCGGGGTCGGTCGGCGTGTCGCGGATCACGGCCCGCCGCGCGCTCGCGCTGCTGGTGGAGCAGGGGCTGATCAAGCGGGTGCGCGGGGCGGGCAGCTTCATCACGCCGCGCGTCGCCGATCCGCTGTCGCGTCTCGTCGGCTTCACCGCGAAGATGCAGCAGCGCGGTTTCGTGCCCGATTCGGTGTGGCTGTCGCGCACGCTGCGCGCCGCGCGCCGCGACGAGATCACGCGTCTCGGCCTCGCGCCGGGCGCGACGGTCGCGCGGCTGGAGCGGTTGCGCCGCGCGGACGGCATCGTGATGGCCGTCGAGCATTCGACGCTGCCGGCCGCGGCGGTGCCGGATCCGCAGGCGCTCGGCGCGTCGCTGTACGAATACCTCGACGCCCGCGGGATGACCGTCGTGCGCGCGCTGCAGCACTTTCGCGCGTCGAACGCGACGCACGACATCGCGAAGTGGATGGCGGTGAAGCCGGGCTCGGCCCTGCTCGTGATCACGCGCATCGGCTACGGCGTCGACCAGCGCGCGATCGAAGTGACCGAAACGTATTGCCGCGACGACTATTACGACTTCGTCGCCGAACTGAAACGCTGACGCGCGAGACTGCCCGCGCGCCACGTGCAATGAAGCACAACGCATTTGCAAATCGCGACGCGGATGTCCGCGTCACCAGATCATCAAGAGAAACGTCATGCTGACTGGAAACATCCTCACCCCCGACGGCTGGATTCACGGCTCGCTCGACAGCGAGAACGGCCGCATCACCACGCTCGACGGCACGCCCGCCGATCCCGCGAAGAACGACGCGCCGTACATCCTGCCCGGCTTCATCGACCTGCACGTGCACGGCGGCGGCGGCGCCGACGTGATGGAAGGCGGCGACGCGATCGAGACGATCGCGCGCACGCACGCGCAGTTCGGCACGACGAGCCTGCTCGCGACGACGATGACCGCGCCGCGCGACGAACTGATGCAGGTCGTCGCGAACCTCGGCACCGTCGCCCGCACCCGCACGCAGGGTGGCGCGCGCGTGCTCGGCGTGCACCTCGAAGGGCCGTACATCAACCCCGGCAAGCTCGGCGCGCAGCCGGACGCGGCCGTGTCGGCCGTGCTCGACGAAGTGCTGACGTACCTGTCGATCGCGCCGATCCGCGTCGTCACGCTCGCGCCGGAAATCGCCGGCCACATCGAGATCATCGGCGAGATGGCCGCGCGCGGCGTGCGCGTGCAGCTCGGCCACTCGCTCGCGACCTACGACGACGCCGTCGCCGCGCTCAAGCACGGCGCGTGTGGTTTCACGCACCTGTTCAACGCGATGTCGCCGCTGCATCACCGCAACCCGGGCCTCGTCGGCGCCGCGCTCGCGCATGCCGAGTACGCGGAAATCATCCCCGACCTGCTGCACGTGCATCCGGGCGCGATTCGTGCCGCGCTGCGCGCGATTCCGCGCCTGTACGTCGTGACCGACAGCACGTCCGCCACCGGCATGCCCGACGGCGAATACCGGCTCGGCAGCCAGCACGTGACCAAGTGCCTCGGCGGCGTGCGGCTCGCCGACGGCACGCTCGCCGGCTCCACACTGACGATGGACCAGGCGCTGCGCAACCTCGTGTCGCTCGGCCTGCCGATCGCCGACGTGTCGAACCGGATGTCGCGCTATGCGGCCGACTACCTCGGCGTCACCGATCGCGGCCGCCTCGAGCGCGGCGCATGGGCCGACCTCGTCGTGTTCGATCGCGACCTGAACCTCACCGCGACCTACGTCGAAGGAGAATCGATTGTCGAATATGCTTAAGGAAGCGCGCGAGTCCGCCCAGGTCGTCGCCGCGCAACTCGCCGACACCACGCGCGTCGAAACGCTCGCCGCGCAACTGCTCGATCACCCGCCGGCCGTCGCGCTGACGGTCGCGCGCGGCAGCTCGGATCACGCCGCCAGCTATTTCGCGAGCCTGACGATGAGCCGCCTCGGCGTGCCCGTCGCGTCGCTGCCGATGTCGGTCGCGACGCTGCAGCAGGCGCCGCTGAAGGTGCAGGACCAGCTCGCGCTCGCATTCTCCCAGTCGGGCAAGAGCCCCGATCTCGTCAACACGATGGCCGCGCTGCGCGAAGCCGGCGCGCGCACCGTCGCCGCCGTCAACGTGCTGCCGTCGCCGCTCGCCGACGCGTGCGAGCACCAGCTGCCGCTCCTGGCCGGCCCCGAGCTGTCGGTCGCCGCGACCAAGAGCTACATCGCGATGCTGTCGCTGTCCGCGCAGATCGTCGCGTACTGGCAGCGCGACGCCGCGCTGATGATGGCATTGCGCGGCCTGCCCGACGTGCTCGCGCAGGCCGGCCGCCTCGACTGGTCGCCGGCCGTCGCCGCGCTCGCGGGCATCGAGCGGATGATCGTGATCGGCCGCGGCCTCGGGCTTGCGATCGCGCAGGAAGCCGCGCTGAAGCTGAAGGAAACCTCCGGCATCCAGGCCGAGGCATTCTCGAGCGCCGAAGTCCGGCACGGCCCGATGGAGCTGATCGACCGCGACTATCCGCTGCTCGTGTTCGCGCCGCCGGGGCCCGAGCAGGCCGGGCTGCTGCAGCTCGCGCAGGACATGCGCGCACGCGGCGCGGCCGTGCTGCTCGCGGCGCCCGCCGGCACGCCCGGCGCGACCTTGCCGCTCGCGCAGTCCGCCCATTCGGCGCTCGACCCGATCGCCGCCATTCTTTCGTTCTACGTGATGGCGGCGGATCTCGCCGTCGCGCGCGGCCGCAATCCCGACACGCCGCGCCACCTGAACAAAGTCACCGAAACGCACTGATAGCCGAGACAGCCGATGAGACGCGCCGAGGAGTCCCAGTTGAAGAGTTCCACCCATGATCAGATCGTCCTGCTCAGCCCCCTGACCGGGCCGATCGTCGCGCTGGCCGATGTGCCCGATCCGGTGTTCTCCGGCGGGATGTTCGGCGACGGCATCGGCATCGACCCGCTCGCGGGCCAGCTCGTCGCCCCGTGCGCCGGCGTCGTGTCGCATCTCGCGCGCACCGGCCATGCGGTGACGATCACGACGCCGCAAGGCGCGGAAGTGCTGCTGCATATCGGCATCGACACCGTCGAGCTGAACGGGCAGGGCTTCACCGCCCACGTCGAAGCCGGCGCACGCGTCGACGCGGGCGACCTGCTGATCGAGTTCGACCAGGACGCGGTCGCGCGCAGCGCGCATTCGCTGGTTTCGGTGATCGCGATCGCGAACTCCGACGCGTTCGACGTCGTCGAGCGCGCGAGCGGTTTCGCGACGGCCGGCGAGACGCCGATCCTGACGCTGCGCGGCAAGGGCGAAGCGGCCGCGCAGGCGGCGCAGGCCGGCGCCGCGGCGATGAACGAAGTGCGTCGCGAACTCGTGCTGACGCAGCCGGGCGGCCTGCATGCCCGGCCGGCCGCACGCGCACGCGAATCCGTGCGCGGCTTCGACGCGACGGTCGACGTGCAGTTCGACGGCCGCAAGGCGTCGATCGCGAGCGTCGTGGGCCTGCTCGCCCTTGGTGCCGGCGAAGGCGCGACGATCGAGCTGATCGGCCGCGGCGCGCACGCGCAGCAGGCCGTCGACGCGGTCGAGCACGAGCTGCTGCGCGAAGCGCACGGCGAAGTCGAGGAGAAGCCGGCGCGGCTGCGTTCGCCCGCACCGCAGCCGATCGTGCACGACACCGGCGCGACACTCGACCCGAACACGCTCGCGGGCGTGTGCGCGGCGCCCGGCATCGCGGTCGGCACGCTGGTGCGTCTCGACGATGTGGAGATCGTGCCGCCCGAACAGGCGAGCGGCACGCCCGCATCGGAAAGCCGCCGGCTCGACCAGGCGCTGACGGCGGTCGACGCCGAACTCGACGAAACGGTGCGCAACGCATCGGCGCGCGGCGCGGTCGGCGAGGCGGGGATCTTCGCGGTGCATCGCGTGCTGCTCGAAGACCCGACGCTGGTCGACGCGGCGCGCGACCAGATCAGCCTCGGCAAGAGCGCGGGCTTCGCGTGGCGCGCGACGATCCGCGCGCAGATCGACACGCTGTCGAAGCTCGACGATGCGCTGCTTGCCGAGCGCGCGGCCGACCTGCGCGACATCGAGAAGCGCGTGCTGCGCGCGCTCGGCCACACGAGCGGCGCGACCCGCACGCTGCCCGCCGAGGCCGTGCTCGCCGCCGAGGAATTCACGCCGTCGGACCTGTCGTCGCTCGATCGCCAGCGCGTGACCGCGCTCGTGATGGCGCGCGGCGGCGCGACGTCGCATGCGGCGATCATCGCGCGCCAGCTCGGCATTCCGGCGCTCGTCGCGGTCGGCGACGCGCTGTATGCGATTCCCGACGGCACGCAGGTCGTCGTCGATGCGAGCGCGGGCCGTCTCGAACATGCACCGACCGCACTCGACGTCGAACGCGCGCGCCACGAGCGCCAGCGCCTGGACGGCGTGCGCGAGGCGAACCGGAAGCTGGCCGGCGCCGCCGCCGCGACGGTCGACGGCCGCGCCATCGAGGTCGCCGCGAACATCGCGACGCTCGACGACGCGAACACCGCGGTCGACAACGGCGCGGACGCGGTCGGCCTGCTGCGCACCGAGCTGATGTTCATCCATCGCCAGGCCGCGCCGAGCGTCGTCGAGCACCAGCAGAGCTACCAGTCGATCGTCGATGCGCTGCAGGGCCGCACGGCGATCATCCGCACGCTCGACGTCGGCGCCGACAAGGAAGTCGACTACCTGACGCTGCCGCCCGAGCCGAACCCGGCGCTTGGCCTGCGCGGCATCCGCCTCGCGCAGGTGCGCCCCGATCTGCTCGACGATCAGCTGCAGGGCCTGCTCGCGGTGAAGCCGTTCGGCGCGGTGCGCATCCTGCTGCCGATGGTGACGGATGCCGGGGAACTCGTGCGGCTGCGCCAGCGCATCGACGAATTCGCGCGGGCGCAGGGCCGCACCGAGCCGATCGAGGTCGGCGTGATGATCGAGGTGCCGTCGGCGGCGCTGCTCGCCGACCAGCTCGCGCAGCACGCGGATTTCCTGTCGATCGGCACCAACGACCTGACGCAGTACACGCTCGCGATGGACCGCTGCCAGGCCGATCTGGCCGCGCAGTCCGACGGCCTGCATCCGGCCGTGCTGCGCCTGATCGACATCGCGGTGCGCGGCGCCGCGAAGCACGGCAAATGGGTCGGCGTGTGCGGCGCGCTGGGCGGCGATCCGCTCGCGGTGCCGATTCTCGTCGGCCTCGGCGTGACCGAACTGTCGGTCGACCCGGTGTCGGTGCCGGGCATCAAGGCGCGCGTGCGCCGTCTCGATTACCAGCTGTGTCGCCAGCGTGCGCAGGATCTGCTCGCACTCGACTCGGCACAGGCGGTAAGGGCAGCAAGCCGCGAGGTCTGGCCGCTCGACTGAACGTCGACGGCGGGCGCGCGACCCGTTTCACTACGCAAGCAATTAGGTCAACGACGCTTAATGACGAGACATGGATTGGAGGATTGAATGGACGGGAATCCGTTTCTGAAGATACAGGGCCTGGGCCGGGCGCTGATGCTGCCGATCGCGGTGTTGCCGGTCGCCGGCATCCTGCTGCGGCTCGGGCAGCCGGACGTGTTCAACATCAAGATGATCGCCGACGCCGGCGGCGCGATCTTCGACAACCTGCCGCTCCTGTTCGCGATCGGCGTGGCGGTCGGTTTCGCGAAGGACAACAACGGCGTGGCGGCACTCGCGGGCGCGATCGGCTACCTGATCGAAACCGCGATCATGAAGGACATCGATCCCAAGCTGAACATGGGCGTGCTGTCCGGGATCATCGCGGGTGTCGTTGCGGGCCTGCTGTACAACCGCTACAAGGACATCAAGCTGCCCGACTACCTCGCGTTCTTCGGCGGCAAGCGGTTCGTGCCGATCATCACCGGGCTCGTGTGCGTGGTACTCGGCATCGTGTTCGGATACGTGTGGCAGCCGGTCCAGCATCTGATCGACGCGGCCGGCCAGTGGCTGACGACGGCGGGCGCGATCGGTGCGTTCGTGTTCGGCTTCCTGAACCGCCTGCTGCTCGTCACGGGCCTGCACCACATCATCAACTCGCTCGCATGGTTCGTGTTCGGCAACTTCACGCCGCCGGCCGGCGGCGAGCTCGTGCACGGCGACCTGCACCGCTTCTTCGCGGGCGATCCGACCGCGGGCACCTTCATGGCCGGCTTCTTCCCGATCATGATGTTCGGCCTGCCGGCCGCGTGTCTCGCGATGCTGCACGAAGCGCCGAAGGAGCGCCGCGCGATGGTCGGCGGCCTGCTGTTCTCGATGGCGCTCACGTCGTTCCTGACCGGCGTGACCGAGCCGATCGAATTCAGCTTCATGTTCCTCGCGCCGGTGCTGTACGTGATCCACGCGGTACTCACCGGGCTGTCGCTCGCGATCTGCCAGATCCTCGGCGTGAAGCTCGGCTTCACGTTCTCGGCCGGCGCGATCGACTACGTGCTGAACTACGGGCTGTCGACGAAGGGCTGGATCGCGGTGCCGCTCGGCATTGCGTACGGCGTCGCGTACTACGGGCTGTTCCGTTTCTTCATCCGCAAGTTCAACATGGCGACGCCCGGTCGCGAGCCGGCCTCGGCCGACTCGGCAACCGAGTCGTTCGCGTCGGGCGGTTTCGTCGCACCGGCGGCCGGTGCCGCGGCGGCAGCGCCGCGTGCGCAGCGCTACATCGCCGCGCTCGGCGGCGCGGGCAACCTGACGGTCGTCGACGCCTGCACGACGCGCCTGCGCCTGAGCGTCGTCGATCCGGAGAAGGTGTCGGAGCCGGAACTGAAGTCGATCGGCGCGCGCGGCGTGCTCAAGCGCGGCGGCAACAGCGTGCAGGTGATCATCGGGCCGGAGGCGGACATCATCGCCGACGAGATGCGTTCGGCGATCGGCAGCGGTGCGGCCGGTGCCGCGGCGGCGGCGGCGGTCGCGCCCGCGCAGCCGGTCATGGGCGCTGCGGCCGGTCCGCTCGATCCCGATCCGCTGCGTTGGCTTGCGGTGTTCGGCGGCGCGACCAACGTCGCATCGCTCGACGCGATCGCGACCACGCGCCTGCGCGTCGTCGTGCGCGACGCAGCGGCGGTCGATCGCGATCGGCTCGGCGCGCTCGATGTCGCATGGGTGGCGCCGGACACGTTCCACATCGTCTGCGGCAACGCGGCGGCGCGCTATGCGGAACAGCTCGGCGCGCGCCTGCCGTCGACGGGCGGTGGTGCGGCCGTGCAACCGGCATGATCTGACGAGACCGGCCCGATCCGCCTCGCGGATGCGGGCCGCCGGTCGGTAAAACGAAAACGGCTTGCGACGCGTGTGTCGCAAGCCGTTTTTCTTTGTCGGCGCGCGGGCGCGATGCGTGCATCGGCATCGCGCTCAATTGGCTTCGACGTGCCGCGCGTGCCGAACGAATGTCCGGACGAAAAAAAACCTCGCACGTAGCGAGGTTCGTTCCCGACGGCGGGCGGCGGGGCGATCAGCCGCCGCCGCGCCGGAGCGGTCAGTCGCGGCGTGCGCGCACCGGCGCTTCCTGCGGCTTCTGCCGCGCTTCGAGCCACATCGCGTTGACGATGCCGAACGACAGCGCGACGCCGATACCGAGAATCCAGCTGAAGTACCACATGATCCGACTCCTTGCGAAACGGTGGGCGAGGGCGCGTGCGCGCCCCGGCCGGGTTCAATACATCGAGTGCTTGTTCTCTTCGAGCGACTGGTGCGTGACCTTGCCGCGCATCACGCGGTACACCCAGCTCGTATAGAGCAGGACGATCGGCAGGAACACGATCACCGCGAACAGCATCACCTGCAGCGTCATGTGGCTCGACGTCGAATCCCACACGGTCAGGCTGCTGCGCGGGTCGAGCGACGACGGCATGATGAACGGGAACATCGAGAAACCCGCGGTCAGGATCACGCCGGCGATCATCAGGCCGGTGCAGAAGAACGCCGTCTTTTCCTGCTTCGAGCCGGCGAGCAGCAGTGCGAGCAGGCCGCCCGCGATCCCGACGACCGGCGCCGCGATCATCCACGGATACTCGCCGTAATTCGCGAGCCACAGGCCCGAGCCGGCCGCCACGTCCTTCAGCAGCGGGTTCGCGACCGTGTCGGTCGGCGCGGCGTGCGTGATGTGGAAGCCGCCGATGGTCGACGCGATCAGCACGCCGGCCAGCACGAACAGCACGACCGCGACGAGCGCCGACACCCGCAGCGCGATCGACGCGCGGCGTGCGATCACGCCGTCGGTCTTCATCTTGATGAATGCCGCACCGTGCGCGACCAGCATCGTGAGGCTGACGAGCCCGCAGAGCAGCGCGAACGGGTTCAGCAGCGCCCAGAAGCCGCCGTAGTAGGTGACGCGCAGGTCGCTGTCGAACTTGAACGGCACGCCCTGCAGCAGGTTGCCGAACGCGACGCCGAACACCAGCGCGGGCACGAAACCGCCGACGAACAGGCCCCAGTCCCAGCCCGCGCGCCAGCGCGGGTCGGGCCGCTTGCTGCGATAGTCGAAGCCGACCGGCCGGAAGAACAGCGCGAACAGCACGAGCAGCATCGCGAAGTAGAAGCCGGAGAACGACGCGGCATAGACGAGCGGCCAGGCGGCGAACATCGCGCCGCCGGCCGTGATCAGCCACACCTGGTTGCCTTCCCACGTCGCACCGACCGTGTTGACGATGATGCGGCGCTCCTCGTCGGTCTTGCCGAGGAACGGCAGCAGCGCGGTCGCGCCCATGTCGAAGCCGTCGGTGACGGCGAAGCCGATCAGCAGCACGCCGACGAGCAGCCACCAGATCAGCTTGAGAGTTGCATAGTCCATAGCGATTCCTTGTTCCGTTGCGGGGGCGTGCTCAAACCGCGGCACGCTCGCCGGCTGCGGCGAGTTCGTGGTGATAGCGGCCGGTATGCAGCGACGACGGGCCGAGCCGCGCGTACTTGAACATCAGCTTGATCTCGATGACGAACAGTGCCGTGTAGAACGCGATGAAACCGGCGAGGCTCAGGTACAGGTCCGTCGACGTCAGGCTGGACGCGGACAGATGCGTCGGCAGGATGCCCGCGATCGTCCACGGCTGGCGACCGAGCTCGGCGACGACCCAGCCGAATTCCGCGGCGAGCCACGGCAGCGGGATCGCCCACACCGCATAGCGCAGGAACCAGCGGCGGTTGTCCTGCAGCAGCTCGCGGCGCGCGCAGAACCAGAACGCGGCGACGAAGGTCGCGAGGAACAGGAAGCCGAGGAACACCATGATCCGGAACGAGAAGAACACGGGCGCGACCGGCGGAATGGTCTTCTTCGCGGCGGCCTTGATCTGATCCGGCGTCGCATCGGTCACGTTCGGCGTGAACTGCTTGAGCATCAACCCGTAGCCGAGATACTGCTTGTGCTGGTCGAACAATGCGCGGGTCGCGTCGCTCGTGTCGCCCTGCTTGATCTTCTGCAATGCGCCGTACGCGACCATCCCGCTCTGGATGTGCTCCTCGCTGCGCTTCGCGAGCTCGCGCAGGCCGATCACCGGCTCGTCGATCGAGCGCGTCGCGATCAGGCCGAGCGCGTACGGGATCTTGATCGCGTAGTCGGTGCGCTCTTCCTTCTGGTTCGGAATGCCGATCAGCGTGAACGACGCCGGCGCCGGCTGGGTTTCCCATTCCGATTCGATCGCGGCGAGCTTCATCTTCTGTACTTCGCCGGTCGTATAGCCCGACTCGTCGCCAAGCACGATCACGCAAAGCGTCGACGCGAGACCGAAGCCGGCCGCGACCGCGAACGAGCGCAGCGCGAAGTCGGTGTCGCGCTTCTTCAGCAGGTACCACGACGAGATACCGAGCACGAACATCGCGGCCGTCACGTAGCCGGCCGACACGGTGTGCACGAACTTCACCTGCGCGACCGGGTTGAACAGCACGTCGAACAGGTTCGTCAACTCCATGCGCATCGTCTGATAGTTGAACTCGGCGCCGACCGGGTTGTTCATCCAGCCGTTCGCGACGAGGATCCACAGCGCGGACAGGTTCGAGCCCAGCGCGACGAGGAACGTGACCATCAGGTGCTTGACCTTCGACAGACGGTTCCAGCCGAAGAAGAACAGGCCGACGAACGTCGATTCGAGGAAGAACGCCATCAGGCCCTCGACCGCGAGCGGCACGCCGAAGATGTCGCCGACATAGTGCGAGTAGTACGACCAGTTCGTGCCGAACTGGAATTCGAGCGTGATGCCGGTCGTCACGCCCATCGCGAAGTTGATCCCGAACAACTTGCCCCAGAACTGCGTCATGTCCTTGTAGACCTGTTTGCCGGTCATCACGTAGACGGCTTCCATGATGACGAGCAGCCAGGACAGGCCGAGCGTCAGCGGCACGAACAGGAAGTGGTAGAGCGCCGTGATGCCGAACTGCAGACGCGACAGATCGACGACTTCGCTACTTATCATGGTGGTCTCCCTCGGTAGATGCAGGCGCCGGCACCGAGAGCAGCTTCTCGGCGACGACGGCAGGCGGCAGCGACATGTGCTCGGCCTGCGGATGATTGAAGAATGCGTATTTGAGCGACATCAGGAGGATCAGCTTGACGATCAGCACCAGCGTGATGTCGCGCATGAGGGTCGGCCCGCGCGCCCACGCGGCGATGCGTGCGCGCCAGCCGCTGCCTGTGGCCTGCGGGGGACGCGGCGCAGGCGCTTTATTGATCGAGATCAAGGTGATTATCCTGAATCGATTTACATCGGTTTTGGGGCGACTTTACGTCGGATTTATGACGGCAGTTAAGCTGTTTTAATCCTTTTGAGCCGACATGCCAATTTTAAAATGCCGGCTTTCCGATGCCGAGTGCGGCGATGCGGCAGACCGTCGCGAAGCGCGTGCCGAAACTTGAGGCAGATCAAGGTTATGCGGAAGGGGCCGGAATTCGCCCGATACCCGATCAACAAGGTCGATTAATCAGACACGATCGAGGCTAAAAACGACAGACGAAAAAAAACCGCTGCCGGGCGGGCAGCGGTTTTGGGTGAAGCGCTCTAAATTGCGGATTCAGGCGTATTCGGCAAGTGCGGTGCGCATCTTCTTCATGGCGCTCGCTTCGATCTGGCGGATGCGTTCCGCCGATACGCCGAACTCGGCCGCGAGATCGTGCAGCGTCGAGCCGCCCGAGCCGTCGTCGTCGACGTTCAGCCAGCGCGCCTCGATGATCCGGCGGCTGCGGGCGTCGAGCGCCTCGAGCGCCTGCGCGATGCCGTCCGTCTGCAGCATGTCGCGCTGACGCGCGGCGAGCACGGCGGTTGGCTCGTTGTGCGAATCGGCCAGGTAGGCGATCGGCGCGTACGACTCCTCGCCGTCTTCCACTTGGCCCTCGAGTGCGATGTCGCCGCCCGACAGGCGCGTTTCCATTTCGGTCACGTCTTCGCGCTTGACGTTGAGCTCCTGCGCGAGGCCGTCGATTTCCTCGGGCGTCATCGCCTGCATGCTCTTCTTGTGGCTGCGCAGGTTGAAGAACAGCTTGCGCTGCGCCTTCGTCGTCGCGACCTTCACCATCCGCCAGTTGCGCAGGATGTACTCGTGGATCTCGGCCTTGATCCAGTGGATCGCGTACGACACCAGACGCACGTTTTGCGCCGGGTCGAAACGCTTCACCGCCTTCATCAGGCCGATGTTGCCTTCCTGGATCAGGTCGCCGTGCGGCAGGCCGTAGCCGAGATAGTTGCGCGCGATCGACACGACGAGCCGCAGGTGCGACAGCACGAGGCGGCGTGCCGAGTCGAGGTTGTTGTCTTCGCGGAATTCGGTCGCGTACTGGCGTTCCTCTTCGGCGCTCAGCAGCGGGATCCGGTTGACGGCCTGGATATACGCGTCGATGTTGCCAAGCTGGCCCGGCAACATCGATTGAGTCGCGAGCGCCAGCGAGCCTGCCGATTCGGCCTTGGCCGGCGTCGGGCTCAGGGTATTCGGAAGGGTCAGGGCGTGGCTCACTAAAAAACTCCTTTGGAATCAGGGACAAACCCCTGGTCTCGGATGAGATTCCGGGGCCCATCTTAGCACTCCCGTAATCCGAGTGCTAATTCCTTAGAGGGCACGGGGGCATCCGAGTTCCCAGTTTTCTATCGAACTTGTCGAGTCGATAGTCTAATTTGCGACCGGGCTGGCGGAGGGAAGTTCCGTAAGCCATTGTTTCTGATGGTAATCAGTAGACGATTTCGATTTTTGTAGTTTTGGAAGCAAACAATTTCGCTTCGCGATGCCGATCCGAAAAGTCCTTTACCATACCATTCAGTTCGCTCGGGCCCGGCCGCTGCGGCAAGGCTCCATTCAACCCACAAAGTTGGAGTGTCAGATGAACAATAAGAAGAATCGCCGGCCCCATAGTCGGCTTGCGCTGCACGCGTTGCTGGCGGCGTCGCTGCTGGGCGGATCGGGTGCCGCGTTCGCGGATCGATGGGGAATCCAGGCCGGCGGCGGGTTTTCCGATCGCCACGGGATCGACAAGGGCGATCTCGGCGTCGTATGGGATCCGGGCTGGAACTGGTGGGAAATCGGCGGCTGGCACTTCGCGTTCGTGGTGGAAGGGCACGCCGGCTACTGGCATACGGGCGGCAATGTTCATGGCAGCATCGGCGAATTCGGCGCGCAGCCGATGTTCCGCTTCATCAAGAGCGCGGGCCAGGTGCGTCCGTTCATCGAGGCCGGTGCCGGCATCCGCTTCCTGACTTCCCCGACGATCTCCAACAATCTGTCGCTGGCGACGTCGTTCCAGTTCGTGGACGTCGCCGGCGTTGGCGCCCAGTTCGGAGAACGGCAACAGTATCAGGTCGGTTACCGTTTTCAACATGTGTCTAACGCGGGTATCAAAGAGCCGAATCCTGGTATAAATTTCCACCAGTTCTACGTGCAGTACAACTTCTGATCCGCACGCCGGCGCACGGCGGGCGCGTTGCCGAGGAGTCAGGCGATGGCGAAGGTGGTCGATGCGGTTCGCGCGCTCGAGCGCGATCGGTTCCGGGCGATGGTCGACGGAGACGGCGAGGCGCTCGACGCGCAATTGTCGGACAAGGTGTTCTTCGTGCACACCAACGGCAAACGCGAAACCAAGCAGCAGTTCATCGACGCCATCGTCGCCGGCCGCCGCCGCTATCGCCAGATCGAAATCCAGTCGCAGGACCTGCTGCCCGTCGGCGACGCGACCTGCGTCGTCACCGGGCGCGCGTTGATCGAGATGGAAACGAACAACGGCGGGCTGGTGTTTCCGATCGCCTATACGGCCGTCCACACGCATGAGCAGGGCCACTGGCGCCTGCTCGCGTGGCAGGCGACGCGGTGCGCGACCGAGACATGAGCGCGCCTGGCGCTCCTTTTCATGTCCCGACCGAAGCGGCCTTCTGGGCCGCTTTTCATTGGCCCGTGCGGCGCGGATCGCGCGGCGCACGGGCGGTCACGCACCGCTCGCTGACGTTCGAACCCTGAAGCGAAGCCTGCCGTCAGGCCGCCGCACGGCGGTCGGCGCAATGCCAGGCCGAGCGGTTGATCGCGCTGACGACCGCATCGAGCGCGGCGCTCGCCGCGTCGTCGTGCACCCCGACACCATGCCGCAGCGGCGCGTCGCCGACCCGGCAGCCGACCGATACCGCGATCCGGCCGTCCGTCGTGCGCGCGTGCTCGCACGAGGCGACGTCGATCGTCGCGCCGGCTGCCGTCGCGAAGGCCGCGGCCATGCGCTGCACGGCGTCTTCGGGCGTCGCATCGGCCGGCGGCGCGCTCGCGATGTCGCGGTTCTGCCAGCGCGCCCCGTTGCCGTGGCGCGCGGCCGGGCCGTCGGTCTCGAAGAATTCGCGCGCGAACAGCGCACAGATCGCGTCGCCGGTCACTTCCTCGCCGGATGCGTCGGCGAGCGTCTGCACCGCGTGGCTGAATTCGATCTGCACGCGGCGCGTCGGCGTGAAGCCCATCCCGCGTTCGAGCAGGAACGTCGCGCCGCCCTTGCCGGACTGGCTGTTCACGCGGATCACCGCGTCATAGCTGCGGCCGAGGTCGGCCGGGTCGATCGGCAGGTACGGCACTTCCCACACCGCGTCCGGGCGCTGCTGCGCGAAGCCCTTGCGGATCGCGTCCTGGTGCGAGCCGGAGAACGCGGTGAACACGAGGTCGCCCGCGTACGGATGGCGCGGATGCACCGGAATCTGGTTGCAGCGCTCGACCACGCGGCGCACCGCGTCGATGTCGGAGAAATCGAGGCCCGGGTCGATACCCTGCGTATAGAGGTTCAGCGCGAGCGTGACGAGGTCGACGTTGCCGGTGCGCTCGCCGTTGCCGAACAGGCAGCCCTCGATGCGGTCGGCGCCCGCGAGCAGCGCGAGTTCGGCGGCGGCGACCGCGGTGCCGCGATCGTTGTGCGGATGCACGGACAGCACGATGCTGTCGCGATACGCGAGGTTGCGGTCCATCCACTCGATCTGGTCGGCGAACACGTTCGGGCTCGCGGCTTCGACGGTCGCCGGCAGGTTGACGATCATCTTGTGATCGCGGGTCGGACGCCACGCCTGCGCGACCGCGTCGCATACTTCGCGCGCGAACGTCAGCTCGGTCATGCTGAAGGTTTCAGGAGAGTACTGATAGGTCCAGTGCGTGTCCCGGCGGGCCGCCGCGTGTTCCTTGATGAGTCGCGTGCCCTCGACCGCGAGCGCCTTCACGTCGTCCTTCGACATCCCGAACACGATGCGCCGGAACGACGGGCAGATCGCGTTGTACAGGTGCACGATCGCGCGCGGCACGCCGTCGAGCGCGTCGAAGGTGCGCGCGATCAGGTCTTCGCGCGACTGCACGAGCACTTCGATCGTCACGTCGTCGGGGATCCGCTTCTCGTCGATCAGCTTGCGGACGAAATCGAAGTCGGTCTGCGACGCCGACGGAAACCCGACTTCGATCTCCTTGAAACCGATCGCGACCAGCATGTCGAAGAACTCCAGCTTCTGTTCGATGCTCATCGGCTCGATCAGCGACTGGTTGCCGTCGCGCAGGTCGGTGCTCATCCAGACCGGCGCACGCTCGATGGTGCGGGTCGGCCAGCGGCGGCCATTGATGCGGACGGGTTCGAACGGACGATACTTGTCTTGCGGGTTGCGCTTCATCTTCTGGACCTCGGGTCTCAAGTCGCGAGCGAAGACGGGCGGCATGGGCGACGGTAGGCGCTGCCTCGCACCGTGGCGCCGGAAACGCGCTGCGGATGCGGATGATCTTCGCGAATCGACCGACGGATAGACGGACGAATGCTGACGACTTCGGGTTGTAAAAACTGCGAGAAGGGTGCTGCGAGGAACTGCAGGGAGGGACCGTGCGGACAGCACACGGCGCTAAGACAGCCTTAGGCTAGTCGTAGCGATAGCGACCGCGCTAGGCGGCCGGAGGTAATTCGGAGGGTGTTCGGAAAGGAACGCATGGCGACAACTCTATGCCAGGATGCGGGTGCGTGTCAAATGGTCGGTTGAAAAGGCCGGCGCGACAGCACGCCGGCCCGGGATGCCGGTCAGGGTGCGATCCGGGCGATCCGCACGATCGTGTCGACCTGCCGCGCAAGCGCGTCCGGCACCGGAACTTCGCCGCGCAGCACGGCGTCCGTCCACGCGGCCGTGGTCGCCGCGTCGCGCGATTCGGGCAGCGCGACGGGCGGTGCGTCGCTCGACGAGCGCTCGGGCTCGATCAGCGTGTCGCACATGCCGTCGTGCAGCCAGTCGACCTGCACCTGGCGCCGCGTGTCGGCCACCGCTTCGCCTTCGGTGCCGCGCGCGAGCAGCGCACCGCCGCGCGCGGCGTCCGGATGATCGCGGAACAGTTGCGCGAGGCTGTCGCGGTACGGCGGATGCGTGTAGTTGACGAGCCGCAGCCCGGCCGGCGCGAACGGCTGCAGGATCTTCACGAGCGTGTGCGTGGAGTTGCGCACGCCGAGCACGCCGCGCAGCGCCAGCAGACGCGCGATGCGCGGCGCCAGCGCGTCGATCGGCGCAAACGCGACGCGGCGCTCCGCGAGCATGTCCTCGATCGCGTCGTGCGACTTCGACGGCGCGATCGACAGCGCCGAGAAGATCTCCCCGCTCGTCACGCGGCCCGGATCGCGTTCGACGCCGTGCACGAGCACCGGCACGCCTTCGCGCGCGAGCAGCAGCGCGAGCAGCGGCACCAGGTTCGGCTGCTTGCGCGCGCCGTTGTAGCTCGGGATCGACACCGGGCGGAAGGCGGCGTCCTGCACGTGCACCGGTTCGAACGACGCCTGCGCGGCGGCGAGCATCGCGGACAGTTCGTCGGCGCTTTCGCCCTTCAGGCGATACGCGATCAGGATCGCGCCGAGTTCGACGTCCGACACGCGCGCGTCGAGCATCGCGCGATAGAGCTCGAACGTGTCTTCGGCGGACAGCGCGCGTGCGCCGTTCGGGCCGCGGCCGATTTCCTTGATGAAGCGGGCGCAGGGGAACGGCGAGGCGGCGGAGTCGTGGGGAGCGGTCATCGGGGCGTGGGGCGGGCGGCCGGCATCGGGCCGCGCGGTGAGCGGTAAGGAATGCCCCGAGTATCGCATGGGCGCGGCTCGCCCAAGCGCGGCTGCGCGCCACCGCCGCGCGGCGCGCTAAACTCGGGTTCCCGGCGGTGCCGTGCGTGCGCTGCAGGCGCCGTTACCGGCCGAATACGACCAACAGAGAGACACCCATGAAGCTTTACAGCTATTTCCGCAGTTCCGCGTCGTACCGCGTGCGGATCGCCCTGAACCTGAAGCAGCTGCCGTTCGACACGGTCCCCGTGCACATGCTGCGCGACGGCGGCGAGCAACTGAAGGACGCGTATCGCGCGGTGAATCCGGATGCCGTCGTGCCGACGCTGATCGACGGCGATGCCACGCTGCAGCAATCGCTCGCGATCATCGAATATCTCGAGGAAACGCATCCCGAACCCGCGCTGCTGCCGAAGGCGCCGGTCGACCGCGCGTATGTGCGGGCGATCGCGCTGCAGGTCGCGTGCGAGATCCATCCGCTGAACAACCTGCGCGTGCTGAAATACCTGAAGCACACGCTGAAGGTGCCGGAGGAAGCGAAGAACGAATGGTACCGGCACTGGATCGAGGCGGGTTTCGCGTCGCTCGAGACGCGCCTCGCGAGCGATCCGCGCACCGGCAAGCTGTGCTTCGGCGACACGCCGACGCTCGCCGATATCTGCATCGTGCCGCAGGTGTTCAACGCGAACCGTTTCTCGATCGACACGACGCGCTTTCCGACGATCCAGCGGATCGCAGATCATGCGTCGACGCTCGATGCGTTCAAGGCCGCCGAGCCTGGCGTGCAGCCCGACGCCGAATGACATCGAATGACGTCGCGGGGCCGCCGGCTTCCGGCTGACGGCTTCCGGCCGCGCATGTAAAAAGGGCGCCCGAAGGCGCCCCGTGCGATGCGGGCCGGCGGCGTTCAGCCGAGCAGCGCGTCCGCGAATTCCACTGCGTTGAACGGCTGCAGGTCCTCGACCTTCTCGCCGACGCCGATGAAGTAGACGGGCACCGGGCGCTGCCGCGCGATCGCGGCGAGGATCCCGCCCTTGGCGGTGCCGTCGAGCTTCGTGACGATCAGGCCCGTGAGGCCGAGCGCTTCGTCGAAGGCCTTCACCTGCGTGAGCGCGTTCTGGCCCGTGTTCGCGTCGATCACGAGCAGCACCTCGTGCGGCGCGCCGTCGTGCGCCTTCGAGATCACGCGCTTCACCTTCTTCAGCTCTTCCATCAGGTGCAGCTGCGTCGGCAGGCGGCCGGCCGTGTCGGCCATCATCACGTCGATCTTGCGGGCGCGCGCGGCGCTGACCGCGTCGAAGATCACCGCGGCCGGATCGCCGCTTTCCTGCTGGACGACCGTCACGTTGTTGCGCTCGCCCCAGACCGCCAGCTGTTCGCGCGCGGCCGCGCGGAACGTGTCGCCCGCGGCCAGCAGCACCGACTGGTCGAAGCTCTGCAGGTGCTTCGCGAGCTTGCCGATGCTGGTGGTCTTGCCCGCGCCGTTCACGCCCGTGATCATCATCACGAGCGGTTGCGCGCGACCGAGCATCAGCGACTTCTCGAGCGGCGTCAGCAGTTCGACGAGCAGGTCGTGCAGCGCGCCCTTCACCTGCTGCGGATCGGTCAGCCGGCCCGCGCGCACCTTCTCGCGCAGCGCGCCGAGCAGGTACTCGGTCGCGTCGACGCCGGCGTCGGACATCAGCAGCGCGGCTTCGAGCTCCTCGTACAGATCCTCGTCGATCTTCGTGTTGACGAACACGCCGGTGATGCTCGAGCCCGTCTTCGCGAGCCCCGACTTCAGGCGCGCGAGCCACGACTTCTTCGCGGACGCGTCCTGCGTCGGCGGCGGCACGATCTCGACCGCCTCGACGACTTCGTCGCTGCCGTCGTTGGTCGGCGTGACCGTCATCACGACGGCCGGCGCGGCCTGTCGCGGTTGCGCGGGCGCTTGCGGTGCTTCGACCGCCCGGCGGGGCTCGGGGGCGGGCGCGGGCGCGTCGGACGGCTCGTCCGGTTGCGGCGCGTCGGCTGATTGCGATTCCGCGGAGTCGGGCTCCTGCGTTTTCTTGAATCGTTTGAAGAAGCTGAACATGGTCTGACGTCGGGAAGAGGGCGGGGCGCCGCCAGGGCGGAGCGCCGGAGAGGCCGGCGCGCGTGCGCACGACGGCCGAAACCGTGCATTTTATCAGTGCGGCGAGGCACTCGCGTCAGTCGGTGCCGCCGCTGTGGTAACGTGCGCCTGTTTGGCGGTGCGCCCGCGTGCGCACCCGTTCCCTCCGTTGTCGATATTCCGTATGTCCCGTTCCTCTTCCGGCCGCCCGGCGGCCCCCGCCGGCCGCGGCAAGCCGCACACGATCCGCATCATCGGCGGTGACTGGAAACGCACGCCGCTCGCCGTGCTCGATCTCGACGGCCTGCGGCCGACGCCCGATCGCGTGCGCGAGACCCTGTTCAACTGGCTCGGCCAGGATCTCGAAGGCCGGCGCTGCCTCGACCTGTTCGCGGGCACCGGCGCGCTCGGCTTCGAGGCCGCGTCGCGCGGCGCGACGAGCGTCGTGATGGTCGAGCGCCACCCGCGCGCGGCGCAGCAGCTGCGCGCGATCAAGGACAAGCTCGGCGCACGCTCGGTCGAGGTCGCGGAAGCCGACGCGCTGCGGCTCGCGGCCGGGCTGACCCCGGGCGCGTTCGACGTCGTGTTCCTCGATCCGCCGTTCGGCGAGCCGGCCGTGCTCGACCGCTCGATCGCGCTGGCGGCGCCGCTCGTCTCGCCGGATGGTGCGCTGTACGTCGAAACGGGGGCGGAGCTCGACCCGGCCGCGCACGACGCACTGGCCGGCTGGCAGATGGTGAAGCACGGCAAGGCCGGTGCGGTTCACTATCATTTGCTGCGGCGCGAAAATGATGAATAATGCGCGTTCCATACGAGGCGGCGCGCGGCAAAGGCGACGCATGCCCATCTCGGCAGTGGCGTGCGCGTCGCACGGCTGCCACCCCGTTTGCGTGATGACAGGAGGAGCGACATGGTAGTCGCCGTGTATCCCGGTACGTTCGATCCGCTGACGCGCGGGCACGAAGACCTCGTGCGGCGTGCGTCGAGCATTTTTGATACGCTGGTGGTGGGTGTCGCCGACAGCCGCGCGAAGAAGCCGTTCTTCTCGCTGGAAGAACGTCTGACGATTGCGAACGAGGTGCTCGGTCATTATCCGAACGTGAAGGTCATGAGTTTCACGGGCCTCCTGAAGGATTTCGTCCGCATCAACAACGCGCGCGTGATCGTGCGCGGCCTGCGTGCCGTGTCCGATTTCGAATACGAGTTCCAGATGGCGGGGATGAACCGCTATCTGTTGCCCGACGTCGAGACGATGTTCATGACGCCGTCCGATCAGTACCAGTTCATCTCGGGGACGATCGTGCGCGAAATCGCGCAGTTGGGCGGCGATGTCAGCAAGTTCGTGTTCCCGTCCGTCGAGAAGTGGCTGACCGAGAAAGTCACTGCGATGGGAGGCCCGGCCGCGTGACGCGGCGCCGGCCGGTTTCGTCGTGAAGCCGGCCGCCGGCCTGAAGAAGTGAGATCAGTATGTCTTTGATGATTACCGACGAGTGCATCAATTGCGACGTGTGCGAGCCCGAGTGCCCGAACGGCGCGATTTCGATGGGCCCGGATATCTACGTGATCGACCCGAACAAGTGCACCGAGTGCGTCGGCCATTTCGACGAGCCGCAGTGCCAGCAGGTGTGTCCGGTCGAATGCATTCCGCGCGATCCGCAGCACGACGAATCGCACGCGCAGTTGATGGCGAAGTATCACGCGTTGACCGCCGCGAAGGGCGACGACGTGCGGTGACGCCCTGCTGACGTCGCGCGTCTCGACGTCACGATTTCCTCGGCCGGCGCCGTTCGGCGCCGGTTCCGTTTCAGCTTCCGCTACCGTTTCAGCCGATCAGCTCGCGCAATGCCGCGACGAGCGCGTCGCATTCGGCGTCGGTACCGACGGTGATGCGCAAGTGCTGGTCGATGCGCGGCGCCCGGAAGTGCCGCACGAAAATTTCCCGATCCTTTAGCTGTGCCGCGATCGTGCCCGCATCGTGCGCGGGATGGCGCGCGAACACGAAGTTCGCGGCCGACGGCACGACGTCGAAACCGAGCGCCTCGAGCGCGTGCGTGAGCCGCGTGCGGCTGTCGATCACGCGCCGGCAGGTCGCGCCGAAATAGTCGGTATCTTCGTATGCCGCCTGCGCCGCGGCCTGCGCGAGCCGGTCGAGCGGATAGGAATTGAAGCTGTCCTTCACGCGGTTCAGTGCGTCGATCAACGCGGCATCGCCAAACGCGAAGCCGACGCGCATGCCCGCGAGCGAGCGCGCCTTCGACGTCGTGTGCACGACGAGCAGGTTCGGATGGCGGTCGATCAGCGTGATCGCGGATTGCGCGCCGAAATCGACATACGCCTCGTCTATCAGCACGACAGACGACGGGTTCGCGGCCGCGATCCGCTCGATGTCCGCGAGCGGCAGCGCGCGCCCGGTCGGCGCGTTCGGGTTCGGGAACAGCACGCCGCCCGCGTCGTCGAGATAGTCTTCGACCCGGATCGAGAAGTCGTCCGCGAGCGGCACGATCGCAGTCTCTACGCCATACAGGCGCGCGTAGGTCGGGTAGAAGCTGTACGAGATGTCGGGAAAGCGCAGCGGCCGGTCATGCTTGAGCAGGGCCTGGAATGCGTGCGCGAGCACTTCGTCGGAGCCGTTGCCGACGAAGACCTGTTCGGGCTTGATGCGGTGATGGGCCGCTACCGTCTCGCGCAGTGCGCGCGCGAGCGGATCGGGGTAGCGGCGCAGTGTGTCGCCGGTATCGCCGAGTTCGCGTGCGATCGCCGCGACGACGCGCGGCGAAGGCGGATAGGGATTCTCGTTGGTGTTCAGCTTGACGGGGTGTGCGAGCGCGGGCTGTTCGCCCGGCACGTAAGGCACGAGTTGCTGAACGACGTCGCTCCAGTAACGGCTCACCGCTTGGCTCCTGACGGGCAAAAACGACCAGATTACCGCATGTGGGCGTTGCAGTGCGCAATTGCGCGGCAGGACGGGGCTGCCCGGCGCAACCGGGCGGCACATTGCACCGCACCGGTGCAGCGCGGGTTCAGTTGCGATGCAGCTGCATCGTCGCGCGGTCGAGTTCGCCCTTGACGACCATCGGCATCACGGCGAGCGCGCGTTCGATCGATGCGTCGATCACGTCCTGCTCCTCGCGGCGCGGCGGCTTCAGCACGAAGTTCGCGACGTCGGGTTTCGCGCCGGCGCGCGCGCCTTCCGGAATCAGGTCGCGCGGATGGCCGATGCCGATGCGCAGGCGCCAGTACTGTTGCGACGACAGATGCGCGGAGATGTCCTTCAGGCCGTTGTGGCCGCCGCTGCCGCCGCCGAGCTTCAGCTTCACGGTGCCGGGCGGCAGATCGAGTTCGTCGTGGGCGACGAGGATCTGGTCGGGCAGGATCTTGAAGAAATTCGCGAGCGCGACGACTGACTGGCCGGAGCGGTTCATGTAGGTTTGCGGCTCCAGCAGGTGGACTTCCTCGCCGTGCAGGCGCGCTTTTGCGTAGAAGCCGTGAAAGCGGCGCTCGTCGCGCAGCGTCGTGCCGGCTTCGCGGGCGAGCTGGTCGATCAGCCAGAAGCCGGCGTTGTGGCGCGTCGCGGTGTATTCCGCCCCGGGATTGCCGAGGCCGACGATCAGTTTGATCATGACGTTTCGTAGGCGGCAGCGCCCGCCTGGGCGCAGAAAAAGAAAAACCCGCCGGGCAAGCCGCGGCGGGTTGCATCGACCGTTTCGCGAAACGGATCGAATGGCGCGTGGGCAGCCGCTTAGGCAGCCGGCGTTTCGCCTTCGCCTGCTGCGTCCGACACGGCACCAGCCGGGACCGTCGCCGATGCGACAACCGGGTTTTCCGCGTCGACGTGCGCGACCAGCGTCACGCCCTTCGGCAGTGCGATGTCCTTCGCGTGCAGCGACTGACCTGCTTCGATCTTCGACAGATCGACTTCGAGGAATTCCGGCAGAGCCGACGGCAGGCACTCGACTTCGATTTCCGTCGCGACGTGCGAGACGATTGCGCTCGACAGCTTCACTGCCGGGCTGACTTCAGCGTTCAGGAAGTGCAGCGGCACCTTCGTGTGCAGCTTCTTCTTCGCGTCGACGCGCTGGAAGTCCACGTGCAGCACGAGTTGCTTGAACGGGTGGTATTGCACGTCGCGCAGCAGAACCTGTTGCGACTGGCCAGCGACTTCCAGGTCGAGGATCGACGAGTGGAAGGCTTCCTTCTTCAGGGCGTGCCACAGCGCGTTGTGATCCAGTTCGATCTTTTGCGGGGCTGCTTCGCCACCGTAGACGATACCCGTGGTCTTACCGGCGTTGCGCAGGCGGCGGCTCGCACCCGTACCTTGCTGTTGGCGCTCGAAAGCGACGACTTTCATGTGATTCTCCATTTGCTGCCCGCGACCAGGCAGTAAAACGGGGCCGGCGAAATGGCGGCCCCCGATGAAACGGACGGGGTTTCGTCTATCCCGTCCGATTGTGCAAAAAGCGAAGCGTTGCCGCTTCGCTTTCTGCGCATGCTATATCGTGTCGTTCCGCGATCAGGATTCCGCGAACAGCGACATCACCGAGTCGCCGCGGCGAATCCGCGAGAACGTTTCTGCCAGCAGGCTCGCGCTCGTCAGCGAGCGGATCTTCGAGCAGGACAGCGACTCGGCCGACAGCGGGATCGTATCGGTGACGACCAGCTCGTCGAGTGCCGATGCGGCGATACGCTCGGCGGCACCACCCGACAGAACGGGGTGCGTCGCGTACGCGAACACCTGCTTCGCACCGCGATCCTTCAGCACTTGCGCGGCCTTGCAGAGCGTGCCGGCCGTATCGACCATGTCGTCCATGATCACGCAGGTGCGGCCTTCGACTTCACCGATGATGTTCATCACTTCGGCGACGTTCGCCTTCGGGCGACGCTTGTCGATGATCGCGAGATCGCAGTTGAGTTGCTTCGCGAGTGCCCGGGCGCGGACCACGCCGCCGACGTCCGGCGACACGACGAGCAGATCCGAGTAGTTCTGCTTGCGCAGGTCACCCAGCAGGATCGGCGTTGCGTAGATGTTGTCGACCGGGATGTCGAAGAAGCCTTGAATTTGGTCGGCGTGCAGATCCATCGTGATGATCCGCTCGACGCCGGCGATTTCCAGCATGTTCGCGACGATCTTCGCCGAGATCGCGACGCGCGCCGAACGCGGGCGGCGGTCCTGGCGGGCATAGCCGAAGTAGGGGATGGCAGCGGTGATCCGGCCGGCGGATGCGCGCTTGAGCGCATCGACCATGATCATCAGTTCCATCAGGTTGTCGTTGGCCGGCGCGCACGTGGATTGCAGGACGAAGACGTCCTTGCCGCGCACGTTTTCCTGGATCTCGACCTGGATCTCACCGTCGGAGAAACGGCTGACCATTGCTTTGCCGAGGGGGATTCCAAGGATATTGACGACTTCCTGGGCGAGCGCGGGATTCGCGTTGCCAGTAAAGACCATCAAGCCATCATGGCTGTGGCTGCTCATCGTGCACCTGCTTCAGGCTTAGGCGGGAAATGCGGGAAAATTTTTGGCAGGGGAGGAAGGACTCGAACCCTCGCATGCCGGAATCAAAATCCGGTGCCTTGACCAACTTGGCGACTCCCCTACACTCAACTGATAACTTCACCGGACTTGTAGGCCATCCGGCAAAGCAAAACTTCATGACGCGAAAGCGAAGAGCGGATGCTCGTTCAGGCTCTCGGCAACTGCACCGTTCCAACCGGTGGGCAGCCTGGCTTGCGCCGCTTCTGCCTCGTGCTTGCTATGAAACGCTGCAAACACGCTTGCTCCGGAGCCGGTCATCCTCGCGGGGGTCACATTATACAACCATTTGACCACCTGCGCAACTTCCGCGTACTTACTTGTCACAACTTGCTGCATATCGTTCCGGCCGAAGCTATCTGGCCATCCCGCATCGCTGTTTTGCTGTGCAAGAAAGTCTGTAATTGTGACTCGCTTTGTATCTCTTGTCAACAACTCGTCTGAAAAAATTTCAGCGGTGGGGACATGAACTCGCGGCGTCACAACCAAAAACCAGCGAGTCGGCAATTCTACCTCAGCTAATTCTTCTCCGATACCCTCTGCGAACGCATTTTTTCCAAAAACAAAAAACGGAACGTCGGCACCGAGTTTCACCGCGAGCGACTGGAGTTCCGCGCGCGGCAGGTTCAGTTGCCACAGACGGTTCAGCGCGAGCAGCGTCGTTGCCGCATCGGAGCTGCCGCCGCCGAGGCCCGCGCCCATCGGCAGGCGCTTGTCGATCTCGATGTCGACGCCGGCCGCGGTGCCCGTGTGCGTTTTCAGCAGGTTGGCCGCGCGCACGACGAGATCGCTTTCCTCGGGCACGCCCGGCACGTCGGTGACGCGTGCGACGCGACCGTCGTCGCGCAGCGTGAAATGCAGCGTGTCGCCCCAGTTCAGCAGCTGGAACACGCTCTGCAGATCGTGATAGCCGTTCGGGCGGCGGCCGGTGATGTGCAGGAACAGGTTGAGTTTCGCGGGCGCAAGGCAGTTGCGCAGCGAGCGGATCGAATCGGTCATGCGTATGTCGGGGCTAGGTTCACGTGCTTACTGGTCGAGCACGAGCTTGATGTCGAGCGGCGGCGTCGCGCGCACGAGGTTGACGCGTTTGACGCCCGTGGCCGGTGCGTCCGCGTAGGCGAGATAGTCGATCGTCCAGCCGTCCTGGCGGATCTGCTTGACGTGCGTCGTGTCGGCCGGGTCGCGCACCGTCTGCGCGGGCGTCGCGGGCGCGGGCGTCGGCAGCAGCCAGTAGCGCAGGCCCGCCAGCGGCAGCGAGAAGCCGAGCGTGTTCTGCATCAGCTCGCCGACGTCCGTCGCGTATTGCGGCTGGCGGTTCGGCAGTTCGAGCGACGCGGCCTGCGGTGTCGATTTCACGACCGCGAGCGTCTGGCCGAGCGGGCTGCGCAGCTCCAGCGACACGTCGTCGCCGTACTCCTGCCAGTCGAAGTTGCCGTACACGTTCTGCGGTCGGCCGAGGCGATCGTTGTACTGCACCGCGAAACGGCCGTGGTACGCGTGCGTCGCGGCCGTTTGCAGCACGGCGCCCGCCGGCGCATTCGCCGCCGGCGGCGTGCTCGCGCAGCCGGCGAGCGCGAGCGCGGCGCCGGCCGCGGCCAGCGTGCGCAGCGCGCGGGAAGACAGGGAAAGCATCGGGAACATCCGCATCAGAGGCCGTTGATCTGCAGGCGCTTGAGCGTCTGCACGAGCGTGTCGTTGTCGGGCTCGAGCTTCTGCGCGGCACGCCACGCGGTGCGCGCGTCGTCCTGCGCGCCGCTCTTCCACAGCACTTCGCCGAGGTGCGCGCCGATCTCGGCGTTCGGCTGCAGCTCGTACGCGCGCCGCAGCACCTTCGCCGCGCCGGCCGCGTCGCCCATCCGGTACTTCACCCAGCCGAGGCTGTCCATGATGTACGCGTCGTTCGGCGCGAGCGACAGCGCCTTGTCGATCAGCTTGCTGGCTTCGGGCAGGCGCTGGTTGCGATCGGCCAGCGAATAGCCGAGCGCGTTGTACGCCTGCGGGTTGTCGGGCTGCGTGCGCATCAGCTCGCGCAGCTGCTTTTCCATTGCCGCGTAGTGGCCCGTCTTCTCGGCGGCCATCGCGTAGTCGTAGCGCAGGTCGGGATCGTCCGGGAAGTCCTGGACTGCCTGCGCGAGTCGCGCCTCGGCTTCCGGATAGCGCTTCGCGGTAAACAGGATCGACGCGTCGGTGCGTGCGACCACGGCCGCATCGCGCGGATCGCTGATCGGCAGGTCGTCGAGCACCTTGCGGGCCTCGTCGGTCTTGCCCTGTTTCTGCAGGAGCTGCGCGCGCGTGATCTGCGCGGGCAGGTAGTGCTGGCTCGTCTGGTCGACCTTGTCGAGCCATTGCGACGCCTGCGCGTCATTGCCCTGTTCGATCGAGATCTGCGCGAGGTAGATGTAGCCCTGGCCGACGTCGAGGTTCGGCTGCTTGTTGCCGAGCTGCACGTACTGCTTCAGGTATGCGTTCGCG
Source organism: Burkholderia sp. Bp9099 (assembly GCF_003857805.1). Lineage (NCBI taxonomy): Bacteria > Pseudomonadati > Pseudomonadota > Betaproteobacteria > Burkholderiales > Burkholderiaceae > Burkholderia > Burkholderia sp. Bp9099. The sequence goes on along the minus strand of NZ_QTPU01000014.1, from coordinate 27,252 downwards.
TCGTCGAGTTTCTTCTGCTGGATCTTGATCAGCGCGAGCGCCATCAGCGGCGTCGGGTCCTTCGCGTCGAGCTTGCGCATCGTCTCGAACTGCTTCTGCGCGTCGTCGAGGCGGTCGTCGGCGAGGTAGAGCTGCGACAGTGCGAGGCGCGCATCGCGCGACTTCGGATTCTGCTGAACATATTTCTCGAACGACGTGATGCCGGCTGCGCGCTCGGCAGGCCCCATCTGCGACAGCATCAGCGCCGCCGGCAGATAGTCGGGGCGGATCTGCAGCGCCTGCTTCAGCGACTGCGCGGCGCCTTCCTTGTCGTCGACCGCGAGCTGCTGCCGCGCGATCGCGAGCTGCGCCTCGGGACGGTTCATGTCGTTCTTCAGCATGTCCTTCAGCACCGCGAGGCCGCCGACGCGGTCCGCGCCGCGCACCAGCAGCGCCTGCAGCGCGAGGATCGCGGGGCCGCGCGTTTCGCCGGTCGCGCGGGCCAGTTCGCGCGCGAGCATCGGCTGCGCGTCGGCCGGCTTGCCGGCGAGCACCAGCAGCGCGGCGTCGACTTGCGATGCGCGGTTCGAATCCGGTGCGTACTGGCGCCAGAGATTGGCCGCGGACAGCGCGTCGGCCGGGCTTTGCGCGCCGAGCGCGATCTCGGTCGCACGCTGCGCCATGCGCGGATCGCGCGTGTCGCGGGCGAGCGCGAGGTAGGTCTGGTAGGCCGGCGCCGGCTGGTTGCGCTGAAGCGCGACTTCGGCGGCCAGTACCTGGTAGACGATCTGGCTCGTCAGCGGCACGCCCGGGAGATTCTTCTGCTCGTCCGGCATCACGTGCTCGAACGCGCCCTGCGGCTCCGCGTCGTCCGATGCCGGATCCTGCGCGTGAGCCGGGATGGCGGTGAGGGTCCAGGCGGCGAACAGCGCGGCGCCGAGCGCACGGCGGACCGGGAAGGCACGCACGCCGCGCTCGGCGGCGGGGCGCTTCAGAAGCAGCTTCGAGGGCAGGGTCATGGAAATCCGTTCGATGTTTCAACCGATTGTAACGCGCTCGCTACAATACACGCACGATCGTGAATCGAGTTTCAGACCCGTAGAACATGCCAGAGTTGCCAGAAGTCGAAGTCACGCGCCGGGGCATCGAGCCCTTTGTCGCGGGCCGCCGCGTCGAGCGTGTCGACGTCCGTACCGCGATGCTGCGCTGGCCCGTGCCGGCGGGGCTCGCCGAGCAGTTGCGCGCGCGCGAGGTGCTCGCCGTCGAGCGTCGCGGCAAGTATCTGCTGTTCGAGGTCGACGCAGGCTGGTTCATCGTCCATCTCGGGATGACGGGCACGCTGCGCGTGCTGCCCGCGGCCGGCGTGCCGGTGGCTGCGAAACACGACCACATCGACTGGATCTTCGACGAATTCGTGCTGCGGTTCCGCGATCCGCGCCGTTTCGGCGCCGTGCTGTGGCACCCGCGCGAAGCCGGCGACGTGCATGCGCATCCGCTGCTCGCGAGCCTCGGCGTCGAGCCGTTCTCGCCGGCGTTCACCGGCGCGCTGCTGCACGCACGCACGCGCGGCCGCACGGTGTCGGTCAAACAGGCGCTGCTCGCGGGCGACATGGTCGTCGGCGTCGGCAACATCTATGCGTCGGAGAGCCTGTTTCGCGCGGGCATCCGGCCGACGACCGCGGCCGGCAAGGTGTCGCTGCCGCGCTATGAGCGGCTGGCCGACGCGGTGCGCGCGACGCTCGCCGACGCGATCGAGCGCGGCGGCAGTACGCTGCGCGATTTCGTCGGCAGCAACGGCGAAAGCGGCTATTTCCAGCTCGACTGCTTCGTCTACGACCGTGCGGGGCTGCCTTGCCGCGTCTGCGGCACGCCGATCCGCCAGATCGTGCAGGGTCAGCGTTCGACTTATTACTGCCCGACCTGCCAGCGTTGAGCCCCGCGTTGCAACCTTTTTCCGAAGATTCGAACACTTGAAGCCGCCCCGCATCGCCCCCGCTCCGTTCCCCGTCACGCCGCTGCATCGCACGTTCGCCACGCGACTGATCGCCTGGCAGCGCGAGCACGGCCGCCACGACCTGCCGTGGCAGAACACCCGCGATCCCTACTGGATCTGGCTGTCGGAAATCATGCTGCAGCAGACGCAGGTCTCGACCGTCGTCCCGTATTACACGCGCTTTCTCGAGCGCTTTCCCGACGTCGCTGCGCTCGCGGCCGCGCCGTCCGACGACGTGATGGCGCTGTGGGCCGGGCTCGGCTACTACTCGCGCGCGCGCAATCTGCACCGCTGCGCGCAGGTCGTCGTCGCCGAGCATGGCGGCGTATTCCCGTCGACGCCGGAAGCGCTCGCCGAACTGCCCGGCATCGGCCGTTCGACGGCCGCGGCGATCGCGTCGTTCGCATACGGTGCACGCGCGACGATCCTCGACGGCAACGTGAAGCGCGTGCTGGCGCGCGTGTTCGGCGTCGAGGGCTTTCCGGGCGAGAAGCGCGTCGAGAACGACATGTGGGCGCTGGCCGAATCGCTGCTGCCGGATGCCGCGAACGCGGCCGACGTGAGTGCCTATACGCAGGGGCTGATGGATCTCGGCGCGACGCTGTGCGTGCGCGGCAAGCCGGATTGCGCGCGCTGCCCGTTCGCGGGCGACTGCGTCGCGCAATCCACGGGCCGCCAGCGCGAACTGCCGGCCGCGCGGCCGAAGAAGGCCGTACCGACGCGCAAGACCTGGATGCTCGTGCTGCGCGACGGCGACGCCGTGCTGCTCGAACGGCGTCCGCCGGCCGGCATCTGGGGCGGCCTGTGGTGCCTGCCGCAGGCGGACGGCGACGCGGCGCTCGCGGAACTCGCGCGTGGCTTCGGCGGCGGCGGCCCGGTGCCGCTCGCGCCGTTCACGCACACGTTCACGCATTTCCGGCTCGAGATCGAGCCGCGGCTGAGCGACATGACGAACGGCGGCCTTCCGCTTGCGCATGCACGGGATGCCGAGACGGCGTGGGTGCCGCTCGCCGGGCTCGATGCGTACGGCGTGCCGGCGCCCGTGCGCAAGCTGCTCGATGCGCTGAGCGGGTCGTTGCTGTAACGATGGGGAAAGGGCGCGGCGCGGGCCGTGCTTACGGAAGTGCCGCGCCGACGCGGTCGGCTCGCCCGTCAGGATGATCCGCCCGGCGACGCCGGTGCGACGCGGCTGGCCGGCCGCGCCTTACAGCCAGCCGTGCCGGTCGAGCACGTGGTGCACGGCGTCGATCCGCGCGCCGACATCCGGAAACTCCATCAGCTTCTGCCGTGCGCGCAGGTCGAGCGGCAGCAGTTCCGCGAGTCGGTTCGACACCCAGCTCGGGTCGTCGAGGCGGAACGGTTCGCCGAACGGCATCTTGTCCGGTTCGGACTTCTTCAGCGCTTCGATGATGCGCTCGAGCACCTCGGCGCACGAGCCGAATTGTGCGAGCGCCTGTTCGCCTTCGAGCGGGATGTCGTCGGGCAGCGGCTCCGCGATCCCGACCAGCAGCCCGTTGCTTTCGACGCGATACGACAGCAACTCGAATCGCTGCGTGCCGATCGCCTGCAGGTACAGCATCCCGAATTCGCCGGTGTCGCACTCGGTGATGCGCGCCATGCAGCCGATCGTCTCGGGCACCGACACGGCGCCGTCCTGCGCGACTTCGGGCCCGCTCTTCAGGAGGCACACGCCGAACGGCGCGTCGTCGCGCAGGCACGCGCGCGACATGTCGAGATAGCGCGCCTCGAATACCTTGAGCGGCAGCAAGCCACCGGGGAACAGCACCGTATGCAGCGGAAACAGCGGTAGGTCGATCAGGGTGGTCGATAGGGTGGACATGGCGCGCCGGCGAGAGGGCGGTGTCGCTAAGGTCGTTCGACCTCGGTGACGAGCCGCGACGACGCGTCGACATCCACCGGCGCGTCACGATGCCGCACGATCACGTTCGCATCGTGCGCGAGGCGCGCGGCGAGCGTTTCCGCGATGAACACCGAGCGATGCTGACCGCCCGTGCAGCCGATGGCGACGGTCAGGTAGCTGCGGTTGTCTTCACGAAAGTGCGGCAGCCATTTCATCAGGAACGCATGGATGTCGTCGATCATCTGGTGGACGATCGGCAGTGCGTCGAGAAAGGCGATGACCGGCTGGTCCAGCCCGGTGAGCGGGCGCAGCTCATGGTCGTAGTACGGGTTCGGCAGCGCGCGTACGTCGAACATCAGGTCGGCATCGAGCGGCACGCCGCGCTTGAAGCCGAATGACTCGAACATCACCATCAGGTCGTTGTTCTTCTGCTCGATGAAGCGCTTGACCCACGTGCGCAGCACGTTCGCGCGCAGCGTGCTCGTATCGATCTGGTGGCCGAATTCTGCGAGCGGCGCGACCAGCTCGCGTTCGCGCTCGATCGCTTCCTCGAGCGACGACAGCAGTCCGACGTTCGCGTCGTGCGACGGCGAGCCGGACAGCGGGTGGCGCCGGCGCGTTTCGGAGAAGCGCTGGATCAGCGCCTGCGTGCTTGCGTTGAGGAACAGCACGCGGACATCGTGCTCGAGCGACAGCGAGCGGATCAGGCCGGGCATTTCGTCCAGCGATGCGCTCGAACGCGCATCGATCGCGACCGCGAGCCGGTGCTGGCCGCCGTCGGCCAGGTAGCGGGCGAGTTCGGGGAGCACGTGCGGCGGCAGGTTGTCGACGCAGTAGTAGCCTGCGTCTTCGAGCGCGTTCAGCGCGACGGACTTGCCTGAGCCGGAGATGCCGGTGATGAGGACGATGCGCATGGGAAGCAGAGAATCCTGACGTTTCATCATAGCACCGGCTCGACGCGTCGGCGCTGCGAGGCCGGCGCCGGGCGGTTACACGAGCTTGCCGGGGAACTGGCTGTCGGGATCCTGCATCGCGAGTCGTTGCCGATCCATGAAATCGCGCAACGTGTCGATGCCGCGCAACTGCAGGATCGTGTTCCGCACGGCCGCCTCGACCAGCACCGCGAGGTTGCGGCCGGCCGCGACCTGGATCGTGACCTTGCTGATCGGCAGACCGAGCACGTCGACCGTCTGGCTTTCCAGCGGCAGCCGCTGGAATTCGCCGTCCGGGCGGCGCACGAGCTGGACGATCAGCTTCAGCTTCATTTTCCGGCGCACCGCGGTTTCGCCGAAGATCGTCTTGATGTCGAGCAGGCCGAGGCCGCGCACTTCGAGCAGGTTCTGCAGCAGCGGCGGGCAGCGGCCTTCGACGAAATCGGGGCCAAGTCGGACGAAGTCGACCGCGTCGTCGGCGACGAGGCCGTGGCCGCGGCTGATGAGTTCGAGGCCGAGTTCGCTCTTGCCGAGCCCGGAGTCGCCGGTGAGCAGCACGCCCATCCCGAGGATGTCGAGGAACACGCCGTGCAGTGTCGCGCGCGGCGCGAGGATGCGCGACATGTAGAGCCGCAGGCTGTCGATCACGGCGGCCGCCGACATCGGCGTCGTGAACAGCGGCGTGGACGAGCGCGTGCAGCGCAGCACGAGCTCGGGCGGCGCGGCGGCGCCGCCGGCGACGACGAGGAACGGCGGTTCGAGCGCGATCAGCTCGGCCATGTGGCGCGAACGGTCTTCGTCGGTCTGCCGCTGGTAGTAGTCGATTTCGGCTTCGCCGAGCACCTGGATCCGGTTCGGGTGGATCAGGTTCAGGTGGCCGACGAGGTCGGCGCTCGACGTCGCGTTGCCGACGGTGTCGGCCGAAAAACCGCGCTCCCAGCCTTCATGCCCCGTCAGCCAGCTCAGTTTCAGCGTGGCCGCGTTGTCGTCGAAGATGCTCTGGGCGTTGATGCTGGACGTATCCATGACTCTCGTCACTCCAATGAGCCGGTGCATGCGCGCGGCGACGGGCGTCGCCATGCCGGACCGGCGCCGGGCGGCCCTGGTCGGCGGCGTGTGCCGCCTCGTTCGGGAAAATAATCCGCCCGGATCAACTCAAGGTTGCCACTGAGTGAGCAGGCGATGCAACTCGGCGAGATCCGTTTCGTTGTGCAGACGCTCTCGCGCGTCGCGATCGGACAGCAGTTGCGCGATTTCCGACAGGATCTCGAGGTGCTGCTGGGTGGCTTGCTCGGGGACGAGCAGGAAAATCAGGAGACCGACCGGCTGGCCGTCGGGCGCTTCGAACGGGATCGCGTCGGCGAGCCGCACGAAGGCGGCGAGCGGATGCTTGAGCCCCTTGATGCGCCCGTGCGGAATCGCGACGCCTTCGCCGAGCCCGGTCGAGCCGAGGCGCTCGCGCGCGAACAGGTTGTCCGTGACGGTGCTGCGGGCGATGCCGTTCTGATTCTCGAACATCAGCCCGGCTTGTTCGAAGACGCGTTTCTTGCTGGTGACGGAGAGGTCGATGACGACGTTCTCTATGGGCAGGATTTTGGCTAGGCGATTCATGTTGGCAGGCGATTGGGCGGCCTGGGGTCTCCTTGCGGCGGCAGACTGATTTTCCATGTTCGGCGATATCAAGGCGTTCGGCATCGGAAACCTGCACGACAGCTACCGCACCCAACGCCCCCCGGCGATAACCGGAACATTATAGAGCACAGCCGCGTGCGTGGCGCGGCATGGACGGACCGGTCGCACCACTGCCGCGTGGACGCAAAAAAAACGCCCGGCGAACCGGGCGGCGTGTGTGTTGCGGTGAACGTTATTGCGGCGGCAGTTCGATCTGGTCGATCGACGGCTGCAGCTTGATCGGGTCGTGCGCATGGGTCTGCAGACGCTCCATGTGCTTGACGACCTGGCGATCCAGCTTGTCGATCAGCAGATCGATCGCAGCGTACAGGTTGCCGTTTGCGCTTTCGACGAAGATGTCCTTGCCCTTCAGATGCAGGTTGATTTCCGCGCGCTGCTGCTTGTCCTTTTCCTTGTGATTGTCGACCGAGAGGATCACAGTGCCATCGATCACCTGATCGCTATGCCGTAGCACCCGGTCCAGCTTGGTGATCACGTATTCGCGAATTGCAGGCGTGACTTCGAGATGATGTCCACTGATCTTCAGGTTCATAGTGCTTCTCCAAGCGAGTGACCACCCGGCCGCATCGAGGCGGCGCTCCGGTCGACTTGCCCCTGCCGCATGGCGCGGCAAATTCGCGGACAAGTCGCCCGGCCTGTTCCCCGAGTGCGCGGTGGCCGGAACACGCCTGCCGCCGGGCAGGCAGCAGGCTTAAAGAGACTTGCGCAGATTCACTGCCGGGATCTTGAGGGCTTCGCGGTACTTGGCAACCGTGCGGCGCGCAACCACGAATCCCTGTTCTGCCAGCAGCTCGGCAATGCGGCTGTCCGAAAGTGGCGATTTGGGGTCTTCAGCTCCTATCAGTTGCTTGATCAGGGCTCGGATGGCGGTCGACGATGCGGCGCCTCCGGTGTCGGTCGAAACGTGTGATCCGAAGAAGTACTTGAATTCCAGCGTCCCGAACGGGGTCAGCATGTACTTCCCGGTTGTCACACGGCTGACAGTCGACTCGTGTAGGCCCAGCGTATCAGCTATTTCCCGCAAAACCAAGGGGCGCATGGCAATTTCGCCATGCGCAAAGAAGTTCTTCTGACGTTCGACAATAGCCTGCGCGACACGCAGGATCGTGTCGAATCGCTGCTGGATGTTCTTGATCAGCCAGCGTGCTTCCTGGAGCTGTTGTTTCAACGATCCGGCCGACGGGTCGCCGCGGCTGTTGCGCAGGATGTTCGCGTACAGGTTGTTGATCCGCAGGCGCGGCATCACTTCCGGATTGAGTTCCGCGAGCCAGCCCTGGCCGGCCTTCTTCACGATGATGTCGGGCACGACGTAGTCGGCCTCGGCCTTGCCGTAGGCAGCGCCGGGGAACGGCTCCAGCGAGCGGATCAGCGCGTGCGCGTCGCGTAGCGCGTCGTCGCTCGCCTTCAGCTGCTTGCGCAGCCGCGTGAAGTCGCGCGCGGCGAGCAGTTCGAGGTGCTGCGACACGATCTCCAGCGCGAGCGTGCGGGTGGGGGACGGATCGAGGCGCAGCAACTGCAGCTTCAGGCATTCGGACGCCGAGCGGGCCCCGACCCCGGCAGGATCGAAACTGTGCAGCAGCGCGAGCGCCGCATTCAGTTCGTCGCAGTCGATTTCCAGTTCGGGCGGCAGGTCGGCGAGCACTTCGTCGAGCGTGGCGGTCAGGTAGCCGTCGTCGTCGAGCGATTCGATCAGGAACATCACGAGCGCGCGGTCGCGCGGCCCGGCCTGCGTGACGCGCAATTGCGCGGACAGGTGGTCGCGCAGCGACGTCGCGGCTTCCTGCACCTGCAGCGGCGGGAGATCGTCATCGTCCGAGGCGCCGCTCGAGCGGCCGAACTCGTCGAGATTCCACTGCGGGCCGTCGCCGGCGTCGCCCGATGCGTATCCGTCGTATTCGTCGGCGCCGGCCGGCTCGTCGCGCTCGGCGCGTTCGCTCGACTGGCTGCCGCCGTTCGTGATGCCCGGTTCGGTGTTCTGTCCGGGCGGCGTCTGCGCGATCAGCGATCCGTCCGCCGCGACGCGCAGCGGGCTCGCGATCCATTCGTCGTCGTTCTCGAGCAGCGGATTCTGCGCGACGGCCATCGCGACTTCCTGCTGCAGTTCGAGCGTCGACAGCTGCAGGAGCCGGATCGACTGCTGCAGTTGCGGTGTCAGCGCCAGGTGTTGCGACAGGCGGAGTTGAAGGCTGGCTTTCATGGCAGAGAGGGAGTCATACCGGCAGTTTGCCACGACCCAGGCGCCTTGAGCCATCCGCGATTACGCGCGGCGCGGCGCCCGGCCGCGGCGGGGCCGCAGGACACGCGGGCGCGCCCCGCGCGGCGATGCCGGGCGGGGGCGGCCAGCCACGGGGGATTTACATGCGGAAGTGTTCGCCGAGGTACACGCGGCGCACGCTTTCGTTTTCGATGATTTCGCTCGGCGCGCCGGCGGCGAGCACCGAACCGTCGCTGATGATGTAAGCGTGGTCGCAGATGCCGAGCGTTTCGCGGACGTTGTGATCGGTAATCAACACGCCGATGTTGCGCTGCTTCAGGAACTTGACGATCTTCTGGATCTCGAGCACCGCGATCGGGTCGACGCCGGCGAACGGCTCGTCGAGCAGGATGAAGTTCGGATTGGTCGCGAGCGCGCGCGCGATCTCGACGCGACGGCGTTCGCCGCCCGACAGCGACAGCGCCGGGTTCTCGCGCAGGTGGCCGATCTGCAGTTCGTCGAGCAGCGCCTCGGTGCGCGACGCGATCGCGTCCTTCGACAGCCGCTTGCCGTCTTCGCCGTGCTGCAGCTCGAGCACCGCGCGGATGTTTTCCTCGACGGTCAGCTTGCGGAACACCGACGCTTCCTGCGGCAGGTACGACAGGCCGAGCGACGCGCGCTTGTGGATCGGCAGCAGGCCGATCGAGCTGCCGTTCAGCGAGATTTCGCCCGCATCCGTCGGCACGAGGCCGACGATCATGTAGAACGACGTCGTCTTGCCGGCGCCGTTCGGGCCGAGCAGGCCGACGACCTCGCCGCTCTTCACGTCGAGCGACACGTCCTTGACGACGGTGCGCGAGCCGTAGCGTTTCTTCAGGTTGCGCACGACGAGCGAGCTCGTCGTGCCGGCCGGCTGGCGGTTCGGAAGCGCGTTCATTGGGCCGGCGCTCCCTGGATCGTGGTCGACGGCGACAGCTTCGCCGGCGCGCCGTTCAGCTGCCCGGGGCCGCCGTTCTTCGGCGACAGCATCGCGCGCACGCGGCCGTTCGGGTTGCCCGGCGCCGCGACGTCCTTGCCGCCCTTCGCGGTGTAGAAGTCGCGCTGGCCGTCGTACGTGATCACGCTGCCGTGCACGGTGTCGGCGATCGTCGACGTGCCCTGCAGGCGGCGCACGGTCGCGGCGGTCGTCAGCGTCGTCAGGTCCTGCTTGCCGTCGTAGTCGATGCGCTCGGCGTCGCCGTCGATGTATTCGTCGAGGCCTTCGCGCTTCTGGCGGAACGTCGCGTGCTTCTTGCCGCTGCCGAACGACGTCGCGTACTGATAGCCTTCCGGATCCTGGCGCACTTCGACGCGGTCGCCCTTGATGATGATCGTGCCCTTCGTGATCACGACGTTGCCGGTCGCGACCGTCACCTGCTTCAGGTCGTCATAGGTCAGGTTGTCCGCCTCGACGTTGATCGGCTTGTTCTGGTCGGCCTTCTCGGCATGGGCGAGCGGCGCCAGCCCGACGAGCGGGAGCGCCACGAGCGTCGCGGCGAGCGCGGCGCGGACGGCGCGCGCAGCGCCGCCGGAATTCTGTCGAGGGAACGGTTCGTTCATGCAGTCACGTGAGGGATGCGTCACCTGGATTGACCTTTCGAGCCGCCGGACGTGTCCGCCGCGGCGATCGTGCCGCGCACGTTGCCGTAAAGCTCGATGACCCGGGTGACGTTGTTGTACTTCATGCCGTCGGTCGCGTTGACGAGCGACAGGCCGCGCTGAAGTTTAACCGGCTTTTCGGTCTGGATCACATCGTCATTGACGAAGATCCGGAAATGCTGGGAATCGGCCTGCATCTGCGGATCGCCGCCGCCGGCCACGCGCAGGATGCGCGCATCGTCGTACAAGTCGACGATCGACACGTCGCCGTTGACGGTGCCGCGCTTCGCGGTGGTCGTCACGACCGGCTTGCCGGGCTGGAACGCGCGCATGGCCGGATCGGTCAGGTCGCTGTTGTCGGTGTCTTCGTAATGGATCAGCTTCGCGGCCGTCAGCCGGTATTGCGTCGAGCCGGACTGGTCGAGCTCGGTGACGGAAAAGTTGTCCGCGAAATAATCGGGCGTGTGGCGCTTCGGCCGCACGGCGCCCTCGCCGGGCGGCGGCAGCGTCGCCTGCAGCAGCCACCACGTGATGCCCGCGAGCGCGGCGACCGCGACGAGCGGCAGCAGCTGGGTCCAGCGGAAATGCGTGTTCATCCGTCAGGCTCCACAGGCAGCCGCAAGCAGCGCGTCGTAGCGGCGCTGCGCGCGCAGGATCGCGTCGCAGACCTCGCGCACCGCGCCGTGGCCCCCGCGGGCCTCGGCCACCCAGTGCGCACGCGCGATCACCTCGGGGTGCGCGTTGGCCGGTGCCGTCGCGAAGCCGCAGCGCAGCATCACCGGCAGGTCGGGCCAGTCGTCGCCCATGTAGCCGCAGGCGTCGGCGGTGATGCCGAGCGATGCGATCAGGTCGGCGAACACGGCGAGCTTGTTCTCGACGCCCTGGAACAGGTGCGCGATCTTCATTTCCTTCGCGCGTGCCGCGACGATTTCCGAGCGGCGGCCGGTGATGATCGCGGTTGCGATGCCGGCTTCGCCGAGCAGCTTCACGCCGTGGCCATCGAGCGAATTGAATGACTTCATCGCGTCGCCGGCCGCGGTAAATAGCAGCCCGCCGTCGGTCAGCACGCCGTCGACGTCGAAAATCATCAGCTTCACGCGGCTCGCGCGTTCGGCCGCAGTCAGCGCTGCGCTCATCAGATCACCTTCTTCGAAAACAGGTCGTGCATGTTCAGCGCGCCGATCAGCGCGCCGTCGGCATCGACCACCAGCATCTGGTTGATCCGGTGGCGCTCCATCAGTTCCACGGCCTCGACCGCGAGATGGTCGGGGCCGATCGTGCGCGGCTCGCGCGTCATCACGTCGACGATCGGCAGCGTGCGGAAATCGCCGTCGCGCGCGAGCACACGGCGCAGGTCGCCGTCGGTGAAGATGCCGGCCACGCGGCCGTCGGGCTCGACCACGGCGGTCATGCCCAGCCGCTTCGCGGTGATCCGGAACAGGGCGTCCGACAGCGTCGCGTCGAGCCCGACGCGCGGCACGTCGTCGCCCGAGCGCATCACGTCGCGCACGTGGGTGAGCAGGCGCCGGCCGAGCGCGCCGCCCGGATGCGAGCGCGCGAAATCCTCGGAACCGAAGCCGCGCGCGTCGAGCACCGCGACGGCGAGCGCGTCGCCGAGCGCGAGCGCGGCGGTCGTGCTCGCGGTGGGGGCGAGGTTCAGCGGGCAGGCTTCCTTCGACACCGCGGCGTTCAGGTTCACGTCGGCGAGCGTGCCGAGGCTCGATTCCGCGCGGCCCGTGATCGCGATCAGCTTCGCGCCGATCCGCTTCACGAGCGGCAAGATCGCGACGAGTTCTTCCGATTCGCCGGAATAGGAGATGCCGATGAAGACGTCGTCCGACGTGACCATGCCGAGGTCGCCGTGGCTGGCCTCGGCCGGGTGGACGAAGAAGGCCGGCGTGCCGGTGCTGGCGAGCGTGGCCGCGATCTTGCGGGCGATATGCCCCGATTTGCCGATGCCGGATACCACGACGCGGCCGCGGCAGCCGAGCAGCAGCGCGACGGCCTGAACGAAGTCGCCGTCGAGCTGGTCGCGCAGCGCGCGCACGGCGTCCGCCTCGATGTCAAGCACGTCGCGGGCGAGCGCGAGCGCCCGATCATCATTGATTTTCGCTATCATGCGCGGAGTATAGCAAAGGCGTTTGTTCGCCGCGCCGCGCCTTCGGACTCGTCCGATGCCGCTTGCCTACCGCCACCACCTGCGCCCGCCTTGCCGTGGCCCCGACGAACGAGGACGCTTCGCCCGTGATTTCCCCGCTCGAAATGACCCTGCTGCTGCTGCTGGCCTCGGTAGTGGGCGTCGTCGTATTTCGCTCGCTGAACCTGCCGCCGATGCTCGGCTACCTGACCGTCGGCATCCTGGTCGGCCCGCACGCGTTCGGCATTGCCGCGGACCTCGAACGGGCCGAGCATCTCGCGGAATTCGGCGTAGTGTTCCTGATGTTCTCGATCGGCCTCGAATTCTCGCTCGCGAAGCTGCGGGCGATGCAGCGGCTCGTGTTCGGGCTCGGGCTGCTGCAGGTGGTCGCGACCCTCGCGCTCGCGGTTGTGCTCGGCGCGCTGTTCGAGCGCTGGGTGCACATCACGTGGCAGGGCAGCGTCGCGCTCGGCGGCGCGCTCGCGATGTCGTCGACGGCGATCGTGTCGAAGATGCTCGCCGAGCGGCTCGAGATCGAGACCGCGCACGGCCGCAACATCTTCGGCGTGCTGCTGTTCCAGGATCTCGCGGTGGTGCCGCTGCTGATCGTGATCGCCGCGTTCGGCGCCGAGTCGTCGAAGGATCTCGCGCTCACGCTCGGGTTCGCGGCCGTCAAGATCGTGATCGCGCTCGCGCTGCTGCTGATCGTCGGCCAGCGTTTCATGACGCGCTGGCTCAACGTCGTCGCGCGGCGCCGCTCGCAGGAACTGTTCGTGCTGAACCTGCTGCTCGTCACGCTCGGCGCCGCGTTCATCACCGACCGCTTCGGCCTGTCGCTCGCGCTCGGCGCGTTCATCGCGGGGATGCTGATCTCCGAGACGCCGTTCCGGCATCAGGTGGAAGAGGACATCAAGCCGTTCCGCGACGTGCTGCTCGGCCTGTTCTTCGTGACGACCGGGATGCTGCTCGATCCGCGCGTGATCTGGGAGCATCCGTTGCTGGTGCTCGGCTTCTTCGTCGGACAGATCCTGTTCAAGGCGACGATGATCGCGGGGCTCGCGCGGCTGTTCGGCGCGACGCCGGGCGTCGCGATGCGCACCGGCATCGGCCTCGCGCAGGCCGGCGAATTCGGCTTCGTGCTGCTGAACCTGATCCTCGACCGGCATCTCGTCGATTCGACGCTGCTGCAGGCGATCCTCGCGTCGATGCTGCTGTCGATGCTCGCCGCGCCGTTCCTGATCCAGAACGCCGACCGGATCGTGATGCGGCTGTCGTCGACGGAATGGATGCAGCAGTCGCTGCAGATGACGCGGATCGCGACGCAAAGCCTCAAGCAGCGCGGCCACGTGATCATCTGCGGCTACGGCCGCGCGGGGCAGAACCTGGCGCGCATGCTCGAGCAGGAAGGCATTTCGTATGTCGCGCTCGACCTCGACCCCGATCGCGTGAGCGCGGCCGCGACGGCCGGCGAATCGGTCGTGTTCGGCGACGCGGCGCGCCGCGAGTCGCTGCTCGCGGCCGGTATCCATCGCGCGGCGGCCGTCGCGATCACGTATGCGAACACGCCGTCGGCGCTGCGCGTGCTGCACCACGTGCACGAGCTCGAGCCGACGCTGCCGGCGATCGTGCGCACGGTCGACGATGCCGATCTCGAGAAGCTGCTCGCGGCCGGCGCGACCGAGGTGATTCCGGAGATCGTCGAGGGCAGCCTGATGCTCGCGTCGCACACGCTGGTGCTGGTCGGCGTGCCGATGCGCAAGGTCGTGCGGCGCGTCGAGGAGATGCGCGACGAGCGCTACAGCCTGCTGCGCGGCTATTTCCGCGGCGCCGACGACACGGACGACGACGATCACGAGCAGGTGCGGCTACAATCGGTGCCGGTCGACGCGCGCGCGGATGCGGTCGGGCGCTCGCTGGAGGAGCTCGGGCTGTATGCGCTCGGGCTGGAAGTCACGGCGATCCGCCGGCACGGCATCCGCGGCGTCGAACCCGACCCGCAGACCAAGCTGCGCGCGAGCGACATCGTCGTGCTGCGCGGGCTGCCCGAAGCGCTCGCGCTCGCGGAGGAACGGCTGTCGCGGCATCGGCGCGAGCCGCCGGCCGCGCTCGCCTGAGTCGCGCTTCGATAACCTGACCCGTATTTATTCGAAACGGTGCCCGATCTTCGCGCACCGTTTTTTTCGGAGAGTTTCATGCCGCATTCGTCGCCGGGCGCACCGCTCGATCCGGTCGCCTTCATCCACAGCCAGATCCGCACCGTGCCCGACTGGCCGCAGCCGGGCGTGCAGTTCCGCGACATCACGACGCTGCTGCAGAGCCCGAAGGCGCTGCGCATCCTCGTCGACCTGTTCGTCGAACGCTATGTCGATGCGAAGCTCGACTACGTCGCGGGGCTCGACGCGCGCGGCTTCATCATCGCGCCGATCGTCGCGTACGAGCTGAGCGTCGGCTTCGTGCCGATCCGCAAGCTCGGCAAGCTGCCGTACAAGACGCGCTCGGAATCGTACGACCTCGAATACGGCAGCGCGACCGTCGAGATCCACGAAGACGCGTGCCGCCCCGGCGACCGCGTGATCATCATGGACGACCTGATCGCGACCGGCGGCACGATGATGGCGGGGCGCAACCTGCTGCAGCGGCTCGGTGCGGTCGTCGTCGAAGGCGCGGCGATCATCGACCTGCCCGATCTCGGCGGCTCGACGCTGCTGCGCAACGCGGGGCTGCCCGTCTATACCGTCACCGAATTCGCCGGCCACTGAACCACCGGAGCCGGCCCACGCCGCGAGGTCACGATGCCCAACTTCATGCTGTTTCTCGCCACGTCGATCGCGATCACGTTCGCGCCGGGTCCCGACAACCTGCAGGTGCTCGCGCGCGGCATCTCGCAGGGCCGCGCGGCCGGCTTCGTCGCCGCGCTCGGCTTCACGGCCGGAATCCTGTTCCATACGACGCTCGCGGCGCTCGGCGTCGCGGCGGTGCTGCGCTCGTCGCCGGTCGCGTTCCAGACGCTGAAGCTCGCAGGCGCCGCGTACCTCGTGTGGATCGGCATCAAGGCGCTGCGCAGCCAGGGCCTCGCGAACGCGCACGAGCGCCCGCCGCAGCCGCTTGGCGCGATCTTCCGGCAGAGCGTGATCGGCAACCTGATGAACCCGAAGGTCACGTTGTTCTTCGTCGTGTTCCTGCCGCAGTTCGTCGATCCGCACGGCGTGCAGGGCGTGACGCTGCAGATGTTCGAGCTCGGCGCGCTGTTCATGCTGCAGACGGCCGCGATCTTCTCGCTGTTCGGCGTCGGCGCGGGGGCGATCGGCACATGGCTGAAGCGCCGCCCGAAGGCCGGTGTGTGGCTGGACCGGATCGCCGGCGCGACCTTCATCGCGATCGGCATCCGCGTCGCGCTGAAGGACTGAGCCCGATGACGTTTCCGTGCATTGCGGCCGCGCGCCGCTTCGATCCGGCCGCGCACCTGCGTTTCGAGATCGCCGGCGTGGCCGTGGGCTGGGTGCGCCGCCAGGACGTCGCGAAGCTCGCGCGCTGGCCCGACGTGTTCGAGCTGACGGACGCGCGCGTCGTGCTGTCGGCGCGCTATGACACGGTCGACGCGCGCAGCATGGCGCTCGCGAGCGCGATCGGCGCGCTGGCGGCCGAAGGCGCGATTCCCGGCTGGCGCGACGAGATCTATGCGATCCGCAACCGCTTCGACGATCCGCCGCTCGCGTACATCGAGCGCGCCGCGTCGCGCTTCTTCGGCACGCAGACTTATGCGGTGCACCTGAACGGCATCGTAGAATATGAGGCTGCGCCGGGTTCGGCGGCCGCGCCGCAGATGTGGCTCGGCCGCCGCAGCGCGACCAAGGCCACCGACCCCGGCATGCTCGACAACGTCGTCGCGGGCGGCATCGGCTGGGGCCTGGGCGTTCACGAGACGCTCACGAAGGAATGCTGGGAAGAGGCCGGCATGCCGGCCGAACTGGCGGCGCGTGCGATCGCGGGCCGCGCGGTGCAGGTACTGTGTTCGCTGCCGGAAGGCACGCAGTCCGAACTGATCTTCGTGTACGACCTGCCGCTGCCGCGCGACTTCGCGCCGCACAACCAGGACGGCGAAGTGGCCGAGCACCTGCTGGCCGGCGTGCCCGAGGTGATCGGCTGGCTGCGCGAAGGCCGCGCGACGATGGATGCGAGCCTCGCGATGCTCGACACGCTGCTGCGCCACCGCTGGCTCGCGGCGGCCGACGCGGCGGGCATCGACGCGCTGTTCGCGCCGGCCGCCTGACGCGCCACTGACGCGCCACCTGCCTGCCCGGGCTTGGGCCCCAGGGTAAGGCCGGACGAACGGCCTATTTGACGAATACCGAAACGAAGGGAGTAGCGGTCATGTCGACCGATCACAGCTTTATCTTGAAACTGTCGTGCCCCGACCGGCATGGCATCGTCCACGCGGTCTCGGGCTTCCTGTTCGAGCGTGCCAACAACATCCTCGATTCGGCGCAGTTCGGCGACAGCCGCACCGGCGAGTTCTTCATGCGCGTGCACTTCGTGCAGGACGGCGAGGGCGCGGATGCCGCGTCGGCGCTCGACACGCTTCGCAAGGAATTCGCGCCGCTCGCCGAGCAGTTCGGGATGCGCTGGGAAATGCACGACGCGGCCGTGAAGCCGCGCGTCGTGATCATGGTGTCGAAGATCGGCCACTGCCTGAACGACCTGCTGTTCCGCTACCGCACCGGCCAGCTGCCGATCGAGATTCCGGCGATCGTGTCGAACCACAAGGAGTTCTACCAGCTCGCCGCGAGCTACAACATCCCGTTCCATCATTTCCCGCTCGTCGGCGGTTCGTCCGATGCGGCGAAGGCCGCGCAGGAAGCGCGGGTGCTGGAAGTGATCGACGAACACCAGGCCGATCTCGTCGTGCTCGCGCGCTACATGCAGATCCTGTCGCCGAACATGTGCCAGCAGCTCGCCGGCCGCGCGATCAACATCCACCATTCGTTCCTGCCGAGCTTCAAGGGCGCGAAGCCGTACTACCAGGCGTTCGACCGCGGCGTGAAGCTGATCGGCGCGACCGCGCACTACGTGACGACCGACCTCGACGAAGGCCCGATCATCGAGCAGGAAGTCGAGCGCGTCGACCACAGCATGACGCCCGACCAGCTCACCGCGATCGGCCGCGACGTCGAGTGCGTGACGCTCGCGCGTGCGGTGAAGTGGCACGTCGAGCACCGGATCGTGCTGAACGGGACGAAGACCGTCGTGTTCCGCTGATCGGCTGATCGGTGATGCGCGCCGGCCGGCCTGCGCAGGCCGTCGGTTGCCGCAAACAAGAACGCCGCGCCCTTGACGGGGAGCGGCGTTTTTTTATCGCGTGATGCGCGGGGATCGGGTTGCGTCGGGTACGGCGCGTCAGATCAGCCGCAGCATGTACAGCTCGCGCTTCATGTACGCATAGAAGATCGGCGCGGCGATCACGCCCGGCAGCCCGAACGCGGCTTCCATGATCAGCATCGCGAGCAGCAGCTCCCACGCGCGCGACTCGATCTGGCCGCCGATGATCTTCGCGTTCAGGAAGTACTCGAGCTTGTGGATCACGACGAGGAACGCGAGCGACGCGATCGCGGTGCCCATGCTGACCGACAGCGACACCGCGACGATCAGCGTGTTCGAGATCAGGTTGCCGATCACCGGCAGCAGGCCGACGATGAACGTGACGAGCACCAGTGTTTTCGACAGCGGCAGCCGCTGGTGGAAGATCGGCAGCGCGACGAGCAGGTAGATGCCGGTAAAGGTCGCGTTGATCGCCGAGATCTTGATCTGCGCGAACACGATCCGGCGGAACGATTCGGCGAAGCGCGACACGCGCGTGACGAGCGCGGTCGACAGCGGCCGACGCACCTTGCCGTGCTCGACGCCGATCGCGATCATCGCGCCGATGATCATCCCGAACACCACGTGGCCGAAGCCGCGCGCGACGCTCTTGCCGCCTTGCTGGAGCTGGTCCATGTGCGAGTGCATCAGCAGCGCCGCCTTGGTCTTCATCTGTTCGACGTCGACCGGCAGCAGGTTCGCGATCCAGGCCGGCGTGCGGGCGCGCGTCTGCTCGACGATCTGCATCAGCTGGCCAAGGAGACTCTGCAGGTTCGGCACCGTGTGCTCGAAGTGGTCGATGATGCCGATCGTCAGGCCCGTGAGCCCGCCGACGATCGCGATCGACAGCAGCACGACGGCGACCCAGCGCGCGCGCATGCTCGTGGTGTGGCGTTCGATCACCGGGGCGATCGTATGGATCAGCTGATAGACCAGCATGCCGGCCAGCAGCCCGCCCAGCAGCTTGAGTTCGATGACGAGCACCATCGCGACGAGGGCGAACAGGTAGCTGCCGATCTCGATCGCCGACAGCTTCGGCAGGCTGAAGTCGCTCGTCAGCCGCACGCTGCGCAGGTGCGGCTCGCGGTTCTGCGCGTCGCGCGACTCTTGTTGCTTCTCCATCATGGATTCCTGTCGTTCGTGTGCCGTGCCGCGCGGTGGGCGACACGGCGGCGATCGCCCGGCGCCGCACCGGATTGGTGCGGATGGCGAACCTTACGACCGTAAAGTATAGCTTCCATTATGGTCTGCCACGGGGCTGTTTGGCTCGTGGTGTAAACGCAGAGGGGAAAACCGCAGAAGGGAAAACGAGGAGGCCGGCGCCGCCCCGCTGCCGGGCGCGCGCGGCCGGGCAGCCGCGCGCGGGAACGGAAAGTGTCAGCCGGCCGCCGCCTTGCGGGCCGGGCGCTTGAGCAGCGGCGCGAGGTACTTGCCGGTGAAGCTCGCCTTGGTCTTCGCGACCTGCTCGGGCGTGCCCTGCGCGATGATCTGGCCGCCGCCGGCCCCGCCTTCGGGGCCGAGGTCGATCACCCAGTCGGCCGTCTTGATCACATCGAGGTTGTGCTCGATGATCACGACCGTATTGCCCTGGTCGCGCAGCCGGTGGATCACCTCGAGCAGCAGCGCGATGTCGTGGAAGTGCAGGCCGGTGGTCGGCTCGTCGAGGATGTACAGCGTGCGGCCCGTGTCGCGCTTCGACAGTTCCAGCGACAGCTTCACGCGCTGCGCCTCGCCGCCCGACAGCGTCGTGGCCGACTGGCCGAGGCGGATGTAGCCGAGGCCGACGTCGAGCAGCGTCTTCAGCTTGCGGGCGATCACCGGCACCGCGCTGAAGAACTCGTACGCGTGCTCCACCGTCATGTCGAGCACTTCGCTGATGTTCTTGCCCTTGTACTGCACTTCGAGCGTTTCGCGGTTGTAGCGCTTGCCGTGGCACACGTCGCACGGCACGTAGACGTCCGGCAGGAAGTGCATCTCGACCTTCAGCACGCCGTCGCCCTGGCACGACTCGCAGCGGCCGCCCTTCACGTTGAACGAGAAGCGGCCCGGATCGTAGCCGCGCTCCTTCGCGGTCGGCACGCCCGAGAACAACTCGCGGATCGGCGTGAACAGGCCCGTGTAGGTGGCCGGGTTCGAGCGCGGCGTGCGGCCGATCGGCGACTGGTCGACGTTGATCACCTTGTCGAAGTGCTCGAGGCCCTCGATCGCCTCGTGCGGCGCCGGCTCGGCCGACGAGCCGTACAGGTGGCGCGCGACCGCGTGATACAGCGTGTCGTTGATCAGCGTCGACTTGCCGGAGCCCGACACGCCGGTGATGCAGGTCAGCAGGCCAACCGGCAGTTCGAGATCGACGTGCTTCAGGTTGTTGCCGTGCGCGTCGACGATGCGCAGCATCCGCTCGGGATCGGGCGCGAGCCGCTCGTCCGGGTATTCGATCGTGCGCTTGCCGACCAGATACTGGCCCGTCAGCGACTGCGGGTTCGACTGCACCTGCTTCGGCGTGCCTTCAGCCACGATCACGCCGCCGTGCTCGCCGGCGCCCGGGCCCATGTCGACGACGTAGTCGGCCGTGCGGATCATGTCCTCGTCGTGCTCGACGACGATCACCGAGTTGCCGAGGTCGCGCAGGTGCTTGAGCGTCGCGATCAGGCGGTCGTTGTCGCGCTGGTGCAGGCCGATCGACGGCTCGTCGAGCACGTACATCACGCCGGTCAGGCCCGAGCCGATCTGCGATGCGAGCCGGATCCGCTGCGCCTCGCCGCCGGACAGCGTTTCAGCGCTGCGCTCGAGCGACAGGTAGTCGAGGCCGACGTTGTTCAGGAAGGTCAGGCGCGCGACGATTTCCTTGATCACCTTGTCGGCGATCTCGCGCTTCGCGCCGTCGAGCGACAGGCCGTCGAAATAGCCGAGCGCGTCGCGCAGCGGCCAGCCGCTGATTTCATAGATGCCGCGCGCGTAGTCGCCGGTGCCGACCCGCACGTGGCGCGCCTCGCGGCGCAGCCGCGTGCCGTCGCACGACGGGCACGGCTGGTTGTTCTGGTATTTCGCGAGCTCTTCGCGCACCGCGACCGAATCGGTCTCGCGGTAGCGGCGCTCGAGGTTCGGGATGATCCCTTCGAACACGTGCTCGCGGATCGTCGTGCGGCCACGCTCGTTGATGTACGAGAACGGGATCGTCTGCTTGCCCGAGCCGAACAGCAGCACCTTGCGGATCTTTTCCGGCAGGTCCTCGAACGCGGCGTCGATGTCGAATTCGTAGAACGCCGCGAGGCTCTGCAGCATCTGGAAGTAGAACTGGTTGCGGCGATCCCAGCCCTTCACGGCGCCCGCGGCGAGCGACAGCGACGGGTGCGCGACGACCCGCTTCGGGTCGAAGAACGTGATCTGGCCGAGGCCGTCGCATTCCGGGCACGCGCCCATCGGGTTGTTGAACGAGAACAGGCGCGGCTCGAGCTCCTGCAGCGAGTACGAGCAGATCGGGCACGCGAACTTCGAGCTGAACAGGTGTTCGTGGTCGGTATCCATCTCCAGCGCGATCGCGCGGCCGTCGGCGAGGCGCAGCGCGGTCTCGAACGATTCCGCGAGGCGCTGCTTCATGTCCGGCCGCACCTTGAGACGATCGACGACGACGTCGATCGTGTGCTTGTCGTTCTTCTTGAGCTTCGGCAGCGACTCGACCTCGTAGATCTTCGCGACGCCTTCGTTCGCGGTGCCGCCGCCCGAGCGCACGCGAAAGCGCACGAAGCCCTGCGCCTGCATGTCCTCGAACAGCTCGGCGTGCTCGCCCTTGCGGTTCGCGACGACCGGCGCGAGGATCATCAGCTTGGTTTCCTCGGGCAGCGCGAGCGCCGCGTCGACCATCTGCGACACGCTCTGCGCCTCGAGCGGGATGTCGTGGTCGGGGCAGTACGGCGTGCCGACCCGTGCGAACAAAAGTCGCAGGTAGTCGTGGATTTCGGTGACCGTGCCGACGGTCGAACGCGGGTTGTGGGACGTCGCCTTCTGCTCGATCGAGATCGCGGGCGACAGGCCCTCGATCAGGTCGACGTCGGGTTTCTCCATCAGCTGCAGGAACTGGCGGGCGTACGCGGACAGGCTCTCGACGTAGCGGCGCTGGCCTTCGGCATAAAGGGTGTCGAACGCGAGCGACGACTTGCCCGACCCGGACAACCCGGTAATCACGATCAGCTTGTGGCGCGGCAGGTCGAGATTGACGTTTTTCAGGTTGTGGGTGCGTGCCCCACGGATACGGATCTGTTCCATGAACCTGGCGAAAATGGAGGGAACCAAACCTGCTACTATAACGGCTTTTCGAGGCCGTCGTTGGGGGCCCCCAGCCTTTGCAGCAGCTGGCAGCAAGGCGGTGTCCACGCCGGGAAGGCGGCCGCGCCGCACGGCGCGAGGCGGCCCGCAGGCTGCCTGCCCGACGTCCCGGAAAGCGGCCCCGGAAAGCGCGCCTGCCAGGCCTGCCGGGCCGGTGGCCCTGATCTTCCGCCGCCCGCCGCCGGGCGGACATTCCGATCATTCGAAATTCATTCCCGATGTCCAATCCGTCCGCCACGTCTTCCCGCATGAGTGCGCCCGAACTGCGCGCGACCACGTCGCTCGCGGCGATCTTCGCGCTGCGCATGCTCGGCCTGTTCATGATCATGCCGGTGTTCTCGGTCTACGCGAAAACCATCCCGGGCGGCGACAACGTGCTGCTCGTCGGCATCGCGCTCGGGGCGTACGGCGTCACGCAGTCGCTGCTGTACATCTTCTACGGGTGGGCGTCGGACAAGTTCGGCCGCAAGCCCGTGATCGCCACCGGCCTGCTGATCTTCGCGCTCGGCAGCTTCGTCGCCGCGTTCGCGCACGACATCACGTGGATCATCGTCGGCCGCGTGATCCAGGGGATGGGCGCCGTGTCGTCCGCGGTGCTCGCGTTCATCGCCGACCTGACCTCCGAGCAGAACCGCACGAAGGCGATGGCGATGGTCGGCGGCTCGATCGGCGTGTCGTTCGCGGTCGCGATCGTCGGCGCGCCGATCGTGTTCCACTGGGTCGGGATGAGCGGGCTGTTCGCGATCGTCGGCGTGCTGTCGATCCTCGCGATCGGGGTCGTCGTGTGGATCGTGCCCGACGCGGCGAAGCCCGTGCACGTGCCGGCGCCGTTCGGCGAGGTGCTGCACAACGGCGAGCTGCTGCGCCTGAACTTCGGCGTGCTCGTGCTGCACGCGACGCAGACGGCGCTGTTCCTCGTCGTGCCGCGCCTCTTGGTCGACGGCGGGCTGCCGGTCGCCGCGCACTGGAAGGTCTACCTGCCGGTGATGGGGCTCGCGTTCGTGATGATGGTCCCGGCGATCATCGTCGCGGAAAAACGGGGCAAGATGAAGCCGGTGCTGCTCGGCGGCATTCTGGCTATCCTGATCGGCCAATTGTTGCTCGGCAGCGCTCCGCATACCATCCTGATTGTGGCGGCGATCCTGTTCGTGTACTTCCTGGGTTTCAACATCCTGGAAGCGTCGCAGCCGTCGCTCGTGTCGAAGCTCGCGCCCGGTTCGCGCAAGGGCGCGGCCACGGGCGTCTACAACACCACGCAATCGATCGGGCTCGCGCTCGGCGGCATCGTGGGCGGCTGGCTGCTGAAGCACGGCGGCGCGAACACCGTCTTCTACGCGTGCTCGGGGCTCGTGGCGGCGTGGCTTATAATCGCGGCCAGCATGAAAGCGCCGCCGCGCAAGGCCTGAACCTTCTTTTCGGGCAGGCACCGGCGGCGCTCGCCGGCTTGCCCGGCGGGCCGCTCCGACGACATTCGCGGGCGGCCCGGCATCGAATTTACTGGAGAAACACATGGCATCCGTCAACAAGGTCATCCTCGTCGGCAATCTCGGCGCCGATCCTGAAGTCCGTTACCTGCCGAGCGGCGACGCGGTTGCGAACATCCGTCTCGCGACGACCGATCGCTACAAGGACAAGGCAAGCGGCGATTTCAAGGAAATGACCGAGTGGCACCGCGTCGCGTTCTTCGGCCGTCTCGCCGAAATCGTCAGCGAGTACCTGAAGAAGGGTTCGTCGGTCTATATCGAAGGCCGCATCCGCACGCGCAAGTGGCAGGGCCAGGACGGCCAGGATCGCTACTCGACCGAAATCGTCGCCGACCAGATGCAGATGCTCGGCGGCCGCGGCGGTTCGGGCGGCGGCGGTGGCGGCGGTGACGAAGGCGGTTACGGCGGCGGCTACGGTGGTGGTGGCGGCGGCCGCGGCGGCGAACAGATGGAACGCGGCGGCGGCGGTCGTGCCGGCGGCGCGCCGCGCGGCGGTGCAGGCGGCGGCCAGAGCCGTCCGAGCGCGCCGGCAGGCGGCGGCTTCGACGAGATGGACGACGATATTCCGTTCTAAGCGGAACGCCGGTTCCCGATGTAAAGAGGGGCCCGAATCTCCACGCTGAATCACTGGTTCAGCCTGGATCTTCGGGTCCTTTTTTCGTTTACGCGTTTTTTGGGCTTTGGGCGGAACGTGCCCGATCGGGCGTGAGGAGCGTCGTGGTGGCGTCGTGCAAGGCGGGGAGAAGCCGCTGGCGCCGGCCGCGTCGGATGGGCGAGACTTGAGAATGGACTCCCCCGTCAGCGGACGTTCGTCGTCGCGGGCGCGATGGCCCTGACGTCTGTTGTGCTTACGTGGCGAGCATGCCGACCGCAAACTTCAACCGACGCAACCGCGCCGGTGAGCAGGTTTCCTGAAGCCTGCAACGGCGCATTCCCGACATGGGGGCCGTGGCATTCACGCCCGAGTCGCCTGCTTCGGACGGTGCGGACCATGACAAGAGCGGCGCCGTGGCCGCCGCAGAACAGAACCGCTTACGCTTCCGTGACGATCGCGACCAGATTGCTGACGCGCTCGACGGATTTTCCACCCTTCGGCCAGCGGACCAGCGCGTCGCTACCGTTGATCGACAGGATCACGCCATCGCTGCGGTCCACGGCACCCGTGAACGTGACACGGTTTACTTTTGCCGACGGCGAAAACGAAGCCGCGCTGCGGCCCGGCAGCAGATCCATCAGGAACGAAAATACGGGGTACACGACTGCTCCTTCGCAAGCTTGAACTACGGGTTTTCCCTAGTTTAACAGTTCGGATGTTGCGTCGCAACATTAGCCCTTGTGCCCGTTCCTCGTGCGCGCGTCTTCCGTCGTGATTTCCAGTCGTTCGTCGCGCCGCTCAGCAAATCTCCCGGGCGGTTCGTGTATCTGATCGATGTCACGCGGCCGCCACGATTGACCGGCTAAGCTCGATTTTTCGACGTTTCGATCGAAGGAGACACAATGCGGCGGGTCGTATTCAACCAGAAGGGCGGGGTGGGCAAGTCGACGATCGTCTGCAACCTGGCGGCGATCAGCGCGAGCGAAGGGCTGCGCACGCTCGTCATCGACCTCGACGCGCAGGCGAATTCCACGCACTACCTGCTCGGCGACCGGGCCACCGACGCGCATCCCGGCGTCGCCGAATTCTTCGAGACCGCGCTGACCTTCAACTTCCGGCCGGTCGACGTCGCATCGTTCATCCATCCGACGCCGTTCGACGGGCTCGACGTGATGCCCGCGCATCCGGACCTCGACACGCTGCACGGCAAGCTCGAGTCGCGCTACAAGATCTACAAGCTGCGCGACGCGCTCAACGAGCTCGACACCTACGATGCCGTCTACATCGACACGCCGCCCGCACTGAACTTCTACACGCGCTCGGCGCTGATCGCGGTCGAGCGCTGCCTGATTCCGTTCGATTGCGACGACTTCTCGCGCCGCGCGCTGTACACGCTGCTCGAGAACGTGAAGGAAATCCAGCAGGACCACAACGCGGCGCTCGAGGTCGAAGGGATCGTCATCAACCAGTTCCAGCCGCGCGCGAGCCTGCCGCAGCGGCTGGTCGACGAACTCGTCGAGGAAGGGCTGCCGGTGCTGGCGTCGCGGCTCTCGGCATCGGTGAAGATCCGCGAATCGCATCAGCAGTCGACGCCGGTGATCCATCTCGAGCCGGCACACAAGCTCGCGCAGGAGTTTCGCGCGCTGCATCGCGAACTGGTCGGGTGAGAGTGTCGGCGCTGGCCCGGCTCGGCGGTTTATATACGATCATTGAATTCGTCATTAATAATCCCGGTAACGATTTCAAAATAAATCTGGAAAAACGATTACAGGGGAATCTGCCCTATTTTCCAATGCGCACCTGTTTTTCAAATAACCGGAATAATGACGGGGTAAATGTTACGGACGTCGCGGTGCGCCATGCCGTAAAAAAGTAAAAATCATTTCGGGACAAGGCGTTGCGACGTGGCCCCATTGTGTGCGGGCGCAGATGCGAGGAGATCAACCCGATCGATAAGGGTTTTTACCTACCATTAATGCCATTTAATTGACAATTAATCCATCTAGAATGGCAATCTTCAACTCCCCGCAGTCAATCGTGCCTGCGGGTTGTGAATAAGGAAGCGGACCTCGATCTGGCTTCCATTTTTTTCGTTCGTCTCTCGCATTGCTAACAGGAGCGTGCCCGATGTCCGTATTTGCCCCCGAAAAATTCGCCGCCGATTATCAGTCCGGAATTGCCGCCTGGTTCGCGATTGCGCGTCCGGCAATCAATGGTTTCGAGGCCGTCGTCGAACTCAACCTGCAAGCGGCCAAGACGGCGCTCGACGAATACGAGGACAAGCTGAAGAACGCGTTCAACGCGAGCAACCCGGCTGCGGGCTTCGCGCAGCAAGTCGCCGCACCGCAGGAAGCTGCCGGCAAGGCCGTCGCGTACGGTCGCCATCTGTTCGACATCGCGGTGTCGACGCAGGCCGAGTGGGCGAAGGTCGCGCAGGCGCAATACGAGCAGACCGACAAGCGCGTGAAGGAGGTGGTCGGCGAGCTGACGAAGCATGCGCCGGCCGGTTCGGGCGCGGTGGTCGCCGCGCTGAATTCGGCGCTGTCCGCGGCGACTGCCGCGGCAGACTCCGTGCGCGCAGCGACGGGGCAGGCAATCGAAG
Source organism: Burkholderia sp. Bp9099 (assembly GCF_003857805.1). Classification (NCBI taxonomy): domain Bacteria; kingdom Pseudomonadati; phylum Pseudomonadota; class Betaproteobacteria; order Burkholderiales; family Burkholderiaceae; genus Burkholderia; species Burkholderia sp. Bp9099. Next base: position 467 of record NZ_QTPU01000014.1, on the reverse strand, counting down.
CCGCACAAAGCGGTTTCGACGCGGTCAGCGAAACGGCGACGCGCGGTGCCAAGCAGACGGCGGCTGCCGCACGCAAGGAAGCCGCTTCGCGCGAATCGGCTGCATGAGCGCGTGTCGCGCGCAGGCGCGACACCATTGATCGAACGGCGCCGGCGGGCGCCGGCCGCCGCGTGTGCCGCGTGGTGGCCGGCGGCGTCCGGCTCGCCGCAACGTGTCCGGGCCCGGCTGGAGCGGGCGAATGGGCGGCGCGCATGAAAGCGCGAGCCCTGAGCCGCATCGCGGGTCGTATGGCGCTCAAGCGCCGACGTCGGCCGCCGTGCCGCCCGGCCCCGGCACGCGATACAGCATGCAACACGGATCGACCCACTGATTTCGATGCAGGAACAAAACATGACGGACGTAGTGATCGTATCGGCCGCGCGGACCGCGGTCGGCAAATTCGGCGGCTCGCTCGCGAAGATCGCGGC
>NZ_QTPU01000013.1:0-241724 GCF_003857805.1 Burkholderia sp. Bp9099 | reverse complement strand
GGTCGGTGGCGGTGGGGGGGGGCAGTCTTTCGGGTGGGGGAGTGGGCGCTGGCTTCGCGTTCGGCAGCCGAAGCCGAAGCCGAAGCCGAAGCCGAAGCCGAAGCCGAAGCCGAAGCCGACGGGCTAAGCCTGAGTAGAGGCCGGCCGCGGGCCGGTAGATGGAATCACACGAGTGGCTCGATCACGCCCCAAGGCGCAGATCGTCCTCGACGAGCCGCATCACGATGCGTCGGGCCGAATCGAGGTGCGCGACCGTCATCGCGCGGGCGCCACGTGCATTGCGTTCGCGGCATGCTTGCAGGATTTCCTCATGCTCGACCTGGAATGACGGCGTATCCGCGAGCAACGTCGCCTGCAGTCGCTCGTAGCGCTCGACCTGGCTGCGCAGCTCCGCGATCGCCTTCAACTGCCGCTCGTTGCCGCAGCACGAGTACAGCAGCGCATGGAATTCGCGGTTCAGCTCGCCTTGCCGGCGCGGCACGTTCGATTCGCCGAGCAGCCTGTGCACGAGTTCGGCGCGCGCGAGTGTTTCGTCGTCGAGCCGCTTCACGCTGCGGTAGATCGCGTCGCCTTCGAGCAGCGCGCGCATGTCGTAGATCTCCTGCACGTCGGATGCGCTCAGCATCCGCACGACCGCGCCGCGATTCCTGAAGATATCCAGCAATCCTTCGCGTTCGAGGCGCTGGATCGCCTCGCGCATCGGAATCCGGCTGATGCCGAAGCGGTCGGCGAGGTCGCGCTCGACGAGCCGCTCGCCTGCCTGCAACTCGCCGTTGATGATCATCTCCCGCAACGATGCAGCCACCGCGTCCGCCGTCGAATCGAGTCTGGCTTCCATGTTCCCGTGCTCCTCATTTTGGAATAATGGTATACCAAATGACATTCCGGTGCCACAATGACGGCCTCACGTTCCGATATCGAAGGAGAGCGAGATGGCGCATGGCGAACACAAGTACCGCGTGGCAGTGGAGTGGACCGGCAACCGGGGAACCGGTACTTCGGGGTATCGCGAATACGGCCGTGACCACGTGATCCGCGCGGGTTCGAAGCCGGACATTCCGGGCTCGTCGGATGCGGCGTTCCGCGGCGACGCGGCGCGCTGGAATCCGGAAGACTTGCTGCTCGCGTCGGCCTCGGCGTGTCACAAGCTCTGGTATCTGCATCTGTGTTCCGATGCGGGCATCCGCGTGCTGGCGTATGTGGATGACGCGGAAGGGACGATGCTCGACAGCCCCGGGCCGGGGCGCTTCACCGAAATCGTGCTGCATCCGCGCGTGACGATCCAGGCGGGCGACGATCGTGCGCTCGCCGAGCGGCTGCATCATGACGCGCATGCGAAGTGCTATGTGGCGAACTCCGTGAACTTCCCGATCCGGTGCGAGCCGGTGATCGAGGTCGCGGAAGCGTGATGCATGCCGTGGAACGGGCGGGGTTCGCTGCGTACCGGGCGTAACCGAAACGCGGGACGCGAGCGCACGCGTGTCTTTCGACAGGCGAGCAGGCTCGACGAAACCGGGCCGCGTCGCCTCACAACACGACCCCGTACACCTCCCGCGCCGCCGCCCGAATCGCATCGGCCATCACCTCGACAGCCGGCGAAGGCAGCCGGTCCGTGCGTGTGATGATCCCGAAATCGTCCATCCGGCAATCCATCTCCAGCGGCAGCACCGTGACGATCCCGTGGCGCGCGTAGTACAGCGCGACGTCCTCCGCGAGCACCGCGATCATGTCGCTCTGCTCGATCAGCTGCGTGATGAACAGCAGCGCCGCCGTCTCGACCACGTTCGCGGGCGGCGCCAGGCTCGCGCGCTGGAACACGAGTTCGAAACGATGACGCAGCACGCTGCCGGCCGGCGGCATGACCCACGCGGCGCGCTGCACGTCGGCGAGCGACAGCGGCGCCTGCGCGAGCAGCGGATGGCCGGGCCGCACGACCGCGGCGACCGGCTCGCCGGTCAGCGGCTCGTAGCGCAGGTGCAGCTTGTCGTGTTCGGCGGACAGCCGGCCGAGCACGATGTCGAGCCTGTCCTGCGCGAGGTGTTCGAGCAGCGCGTTGCTCGTGTCGATCGTCACCGACACGCGCACGTTCGCATGCGTTCCCTTGACGGCCGCGACGGCCGGCGGCACGAGCCGCAGCCCCGGCGACGTGATCGCGCCCACCGCCACGTGCCCGAGATGGCCGGCCTTCAGCGCGGCCAGCTCCTCGCGCGCCTGGTCGAGGCTGCCGAGCGCCGCGCGCGCGTGGCGGATCAGCGCGTCGCCGTACAGCGTCGGCCGCATCCCGCGCGGCAGCCGCTCGAACAACACCGCGCCGATCGATTCCTCGAGCTCGCGCAGCAGCTTCGACGCGGCCGGCTGCGTCATGCTCAGCGCGGCCGCCGCGCGGTGGATGCTGCCTTCGTCGGCGAGCGCGACGACCAGCAGGAGCTGGCGCGTCTTCAGGCGGCTGCGGTTTCCCCACGGGCTGGCTTCGGGCATCGTACGGGTTTATATCGATATCGGAATCGATATCGTAATCGCCTAAAACGTCATTAGCCAGTTATCAAAATTCTGCCTAGACTGCGCCGGTATCCCGTCACCACAGGACTGACGATGTCGGCAACGAAACCCAGGCTGCGCTCCACCCAATGGTTCGGCACCAACGACAAGAACGGCTTCATGTACCGGAGCTGGATGAAGAACCAGGGCATCCCCGATCACGAGTTCGACGGCCGGCCGATCATCGGCATCTGCAACACGTGGTCCGAACTGACGCCGTGCAACGCGCACTTCCGCAAGCTCGCGGAGCACGTGAAGCGCGGGATCTCCGAGGCGGGCGGGTTCCCGGTCGAGTTCCCGGTGTTCTCGAACGGCGAATCGAACCTGCGGCCGTCGGCGATGCTCACGCGCAACCTGGCGTCGATGGACGTCGAGGAAGCGATCCGCGGCAACCCGATCGACGCGGTCGTGCTGCTCGCCGGTTGCGACAAGACGACCCCCGCGCTGCTGATGGGTGCGGCGAGCTGCGACGTGCCGGCGATCGTCGTGTCGGGCGGGCCGATGCTGAACGGCAAGCTCGAAGGCAAGAACATCGGCTCGGGCACGGCCGTGTGGCAGCTGCATGAAGCGCTGAAGGCGGGCGAGATCGACCTGCACCACTTCCTGTCGGCCGAGGCCGGCATGTCGCGCTCGGCCGGCACCTGCAACACGATGGGCACCGCGTCGACGATGGCGTGCATGGCCGAGGCGCTCGGCGTCGCGCTGCCGCACAACGCGGCGATTCCGGCGGTCGATTCGCGCCGCTATGTGCTCGCGCACATGTCGGGCATCCGCATCGTCGAGATGGCGCTCGAAGGGCTCGTGCTGTCGAAGGTCCTGACGCGTGCCGCATTCGAGAACGCGATCCGCGCGAACGCGGCGATCGGCGGCTCGACCAACGCGGTGATCCACCTGAAGGCGATCGCGGGCCGCATCGGCGTGCCGCTCGAACTCGAGGACTGGATGCGCATCGGCCGCGACACGCCGACGATCGTCGACCTGATGCCGTCGGGGCGCTTCCTGATGGAGGAGTTCTATTACGCGGGCGGGCTGCCGGCCGTGCTGCGCCGGCTCGGCGAAGGCGGGCTGCTGCCGCACCCGGACGCGCTGACGGTCAACGGCAAGTCGCTGTGGGACAACGTGCGCGAAGCGCCGAACTACGACGACGAGGTGATCCGCCCGCTCGACCGGCCGCTGATCGCCGACGGCGGGATCTGCATCCTGCGCGGCAATCTCGCGCCGCGCGGCGCGGTGCTGAAGCCGTCGGCGGCGAGCCCCGAGCTGCTGAAGCATCGCGGCCGCGCGGTGGTGTTCGAGAATCTCGATCACTACAAGGCGACGATCAACGACGAAGCGCTCGACGTCGACGCGAGCTCGGTGCTGGTGCTGAAGAACTGCGGGCCGCGCGGTTATCCGGGGATGGCCGAGGTCGGCAACATGGGGCTACCGCCGAAGCTGCTGCGCCAGGGCGTGAAGGACATGGTGCGGATCTCGGATGCGCGGATGAGCGGCACCGCGTACGGCACGGTCGTGCTGCACGTCGCGCCGGAAGCGGCCGCGGGTGGCCCGTTGGCCGCCGTGCGCAACGGCGACTGGATCGAGCTCGACTGCGAGGCCGGCACGCTGCATCTGGACATTTCGGATGACGAACTGCAGCGGCGCCTGTCGGACGTCGATCCGACCGCGGCGCCGGGCGTGGCCGGGCAGCTCGGCAAGGGCGGCTATGCGCGGCTGTATATCGATCACGTGCTGCAGGCGGACGAGGGGTGCGACCTCGACTTCCTGGTCGGCACGCGCGGCGCGGACGTGCCGAGCCATTCGCATTGAGCGGCGCATAGCCGTGCAGGGACGCGGACCGCGGCGGGGCCTGAGGGAAACGAGTGACGCGCCGGCCGTGGTCGAGCGCGAAGCATGGGGGGCACGCACGCACTAAAGCGCTAATGCGGGCCGACCGCAAAGCATGGGGCGTACGCAAGCGCTAAAGCGCCAACGTACGCCGACCGTAAAGCTTGGGGCGTACGCAAGCGCTAAAGCGCCAACGTACGCCGACCGTAAAGCTTGGGGCGTACGTAAGCGTTAAGGCGCCAACGTACGCCGACCGCGAAGCATGGGGCCCCCGTAAGCGCTAAAGCGCTAACGGTGGCCGACAGGAGACAAGATGACGACGCAGTACCCCCCCGCGCACGCCGTGGCGGACCAGTCCGAGTCGCCGGCAGCCGTCGACGAACGGCAACTGACCCGCCTGCTCACGCGCAAGCTCGTGCCGTTCCTCGCGCTGATCTACGTGGTCGCCTACGTCGACCGTACCGTCGTCGGCTTCGCGAAGCTGCACATGAACGCGGCGATCGGCCTCGGCGATGCCGCATACGGACTCGGCGCCGGACTGTTCTTCATCGGCTACTTCCTGTGCGAGGTGCCGAGCAACCTCGCGCTCGGACGCTTCGGCGCGCGCGTCTGGTTCGCACGCATCCTCGCGACGTGGGGCGTGATCACGATGGCGATGGCGCTGGTACAGGGGCCGGCCAGCTTCTACGTGCTGCGCTTCCTGCTCGGCGCGGCGGAAGCCGGCCTCTATCCCGGCATCCTGTACTTCCTCACACAATGGTTCCCGATGCGCGACCGTGCCCGCGTGATCGGCCTGCTCGTCCTTGCGCAGCCGCTCGCCGGCATCGTGACGGGCCCGCTCGCCGGTTGGCTGCTGTCGACGCACGGGCTGTTCGGCCTGTCGGACTGGCAGACGCTGTTCGTCGTCAGCGGCCTGCCGGCCGTGCTGCTCGCGTGGCCCACGCTGCGGCTGCTGCCCGAATCGCCCGCGCATGCGCGCTGGCTGAACGACGACGAGCGCCGCTGGATCGCGCGGCAGCTCGCCGCCGATCGCGACACGTATCGCCCCGATTCGCACGGCAATCCGCTCGCCGCATTGCGCGACCGCCGCGTACTGCTGCTCGCCGCGCTGTTCCTGCCGTTTCCGCTGTGCATCTACGGGCTGTCGCTGTGGCTGCCGACGATCATCCACGCGTTCGGCACCGGCGATGCGGCGACGGGGATGCTGTCCGCGGTGCCGTACCTGTTCGCGGTGGTCGGCCTGCTCGTCGTGCCGCGTCATTCGGATCGCAAGCGCGAGCGTTACTGGCACATCGTCGTCGTGTCGGCGGCCGCCGCCGTGACGATGGGCGCGAGCGCGTGGGTGCGCGAACCGGCGCTGCAGTTCCTGTTCATCTGCCTGACCGCGTTCTCGCTGTATTCGATCCAGGCCGTCGTATGGGCGCTGCCCGGCGAATTCCTCACCGGTACGAGCGCGGCGGTCGGCATCGCCGCGATCAATTCGCTCGCGAATCTCGGCGGCTACCTGGGGCCGTACGGCATCGGCCTGATCAAGGCGTCGACCGGCAGCCTCGCGGCCGGCCTGTACTTCCTCGCGGCGACGTTGCTGTTCGCGGTGCTGATGACGTTCGTGGTGCGCGCCGCGCTGCGCGCGCCCGAGCCGGCCGCGGGCACATTCGCCGGCGAATCCTGAACCCCGTGTTTTCCGGCTGAACGCCGCTTCGACCGACGCAGGACCGAACCATGACATCGAGCAGCACGCCGCGCTATCGCGGCATCTTCCCCGTCGTCCCGACGACGTTTTCCGAGACCGGCGAGCTCGACCTCGCGAGCCAGAAGCGCGCGGTCGACTTCATGATCGACGCGGGCTCGGACGGGCTGTGCATCCTCGCGAACTTCTCCGAGCAGTTCGCGGTCACCGACGACGAACGCGACGTGCTCACGCGCACGATCCTCGAACACGTCGCCGGCCGCGTGCCGGTGATCGTCACGACGTCGCACTACGGCACGCAGGTGTGCGCGGCGCGCAGCCTGCGCGCGCAGCAGCTCGGCGCGGCGATGGTGATGGCGATGCCGCCGTATCACGGCGCGACGTTCCGCGTGCCCGAAGCGCAGATCTTCGAGTTCTTCGCACGCGTGTCGGACGCGATCGACATCCCGATCATGATCCAGGATGCACCCGCGAGCGGCACCGCGCTGTCCGCGCCGTTCCTCGCGCGCATGGCGCGCGAGATCGAGCAGGTCGCGTACTTCAAGATCGAGACGCCGGGTGCGGCGAACAAGCTGCGCGAGCTGATCCGGCTCGGCGGCGACGCGATCGAAGGGCCGTGGGACGGCGAGGAGGCGATCACGCTGCTCGCCGACCTGCATGCCGGCGCGACCGGTGCGATGACCGGCGGCGGCTTTCCGGACGGCATCCGGCCGATCCTCGAAGCATTCCGCGAAGGGCGGCACGACGAGGCGTTCGCGCGCTATCAGACGTGGCTGCCGCTGATCAATCACGAGAACCGCCAGTCCGGGATCCTCACCGCGAAGGCGCTGATGCGCGCCGGCGGTGTGATCGCGTGCGAGCGGCCACGGCACCCGATGCCGGAACTGCACCCGGACACGCGCGCGGAGCTGCTCGCGATCGCGCGCCGGCTCGATCCGCTCGTGCTGCGCTGGGCGCACTGAGCAAGTGGCGAAGGAGAAACGCAGATGAGCGACGTGATTTCACTGGGCGTGATCGGGATCGGCAAGATCGCGCGCGACCAGCATTTGCCGGCGATCGCCGCCGAACCGGGTTTCGTGCTGACCGCGTGCGCGAGTCGTCATGCGGAAGTCGACGGCGTGCGCAACTACCAGGACCTGGGCGCGCTGCTGGCCGCCGAGCCCGAGCTCGACGCCGTGTCGCTGTGCGCGCCGCCGCAGGTGCGCTACGCGCAGGCACGTGCCGCGCTCGAGGCCGGCAAGCACGTGATGCTCGAGAAGCCGCCGGGTGCGACGCTCGGCGAAGTGGCCGCGCTGGACGCGCTCGCGCGCGAACGCGGCCTCACGCTGTTCGCGACCTGGCATTCGCGCTGCGCGAGCGCGGTGGAACCGGCGCGCGCGTGGCTCGCGACGCGCACGATCCGTGCGGTCCAGGTGCGCTGGAGGGAAGACGTGCGGCGCTGGCATCCGGGCCAGCAGTGGATCTGGGAGCCCGGCGGCCTCGGCGTGTTCGATCCCGGCATCAACGCGCTGTCGATCGTTACGCGGATCCTGCCGCGCGAGCTCGTGCTGCGCGAGGCGACGCTCTACGTGCCGAGCGACGCGCAGATGCCGATCGCGGCCGACCTCGAATGCGCCGATACGCACGGCGTGCCCGTGCGCGCGGAATTCGACTGGCGGCACGGCCCCGTCGAGCAATGGGAGATCGCGGTCGACACGTCGGACGGCGTGCTCGCGATCAGCCGCGGCGGCGCGCAATTGTCGATTGCGGGCGAGCCGGTCGAGCTCGGGCCGCAGCGCGAGTACCCGGCGCTGTATGCGCAGTTCCGCGCGCTGATCGCGCGCGGCGCAAGCGACGTCGACGTGCGGCCGTTGCGGCTCGTCGCCGACGCATTCCTGTTCGGCCGGCGCGTCGGGACCGACGCGTTCGGCCGCTGACACCGTGCCGCCGCGAGCGCGACCGCGCACGACGAGACGCGCACGACGAGAGTTGAAGACCCAAGCCAACAGACAAGGAGACACCGCATGAACCGCACGACCCACACGATCCGCCGCCACACGCTGCGCGCGCTGCTGGCCGCGCTTTGCCTCGCGCCGCTCGGGATGCAGGGCGCCGCGCACGCCGACGCGCCGCTGAAGATCGGCTTCCTGGTGAAGATGCCCGAGCAGGCATGGTTCATCAACGAGCAGAACGCGGCGTCCGCGCTCGGCCAGAAGGAGAACTTCTCGGTCGTGAAGATCGGCACGCCGGACGGCGAGAAGGTGCTCGCCGCGATCGACAACCTCGGCTCGCAAGGCGCGCAGGGCTTCGTGATCTGCGCACCCGACGTGCGCCTCGGGCCGGCGATCGCGTCGCGCGCGAAGCGCTACAACATGAAGTTCGTGACGGTCGACGACCAGCTCGTCGACTCGACCGGCAAGCCGCTGCCGAACGTGCCGCACCTCGGGATGTCGGCGACCAAGATCGGCAACCAGGTCGGCCAGGCGATCGCCGACGAGATGAAGCGGCGCGGCTGGAAGCCGGAGGAAGTCGGCGCGCTGCGCGTCACCAACTACGAGCTGCCGACCGCGAAGCTGCGCACCGACGGCGCGACGCAGGCGCTGCTCGCGAACGGCTTCCGCAAGGAAAACATCTTCGACGCCCCGCAGAAGACGACCGACGACGAAGGCGGCTTCAGCGCGGCGGCGCCCGTGCTCGCGCGCCATCCGAACATCAAGAAGTGGGTGGTCTACGCGCTGAACGAGGAAACCGTGCTCGGCGCGGTACGCGCGACCGAGCAGCTGCACATCCCGGCCGCGGACGTGATCGGCGTCGGCATCAATGGCGCGGGCGAGGCGTTCGCCGAGTTCCAGAAGAAGGAGCCGACCGGCTTCTACGGGACGATCGCGGTCAGCTCGACGAATCACGGCAAGGACAGCACGCAGAACCTCGTCGACTGGATCCGCAACGGCAAGACGCCGCCGGCCGACACGCAGACGAGCGGCAAGCTGATGACGCGCGCGAACTGGCAGGCCGTGCGCGCCGAACTCGGCATCTGAACCAGCGGGGCGACGACGCGATGACGATGCAGATGATGACGGCCAGTTCGCGCCGCGACGACGTGGCCACGCCCGGCAGCGCGCCGCCGCCGCCCGGCGGCGCGCTGCTCGCGCTCGACGGCATTACGGTGACGTTCCCGGGCGTGCGCGCGCTCGACGGCGTGTCGCTGTCGGTGCGCGCGGGCGAGGTGCACGGGCTGATGGGCGAGAACGGCGCGGGCAAGTCGACGCTGCTGAAGGTGCTGTCCGGCGTGAACCAGCCGCAGGCCGGCACGCTGACGCTGAACGGCACGGTGCAGCGCTTCGCGTCGACGCGCGCCGCGCTCGAGGCCGGCATCGCGATCATCTACCAGGAGTTGCATCTGGTACCCGAGCTGACGGTCGCCGAGAACCTGATGCTCGGCCAGCTGCCGAGCCGGCTCGGCGTGGTCGACGAGCGCGCGCTTGCCGTGCGCGCGCTCGATGCGCTGGAGCGGCTCGGCGAGCACATCGATCCGGACATCCCGGTGAAATATTTGTCGATCGGCCAGCGCCAGATGATCGAGATCGGCAAGGCGCTCATGCGCGACGCACGCGTGATCGCGTTCGACGAGCCGACGAGTTCGCTGTCCGCGCGCGAGACGACGCAGCTGTTCCGCATCATCCGTTCGCTGCGGGCCGAGGGCCGCGCGATCATCTACGTCACGCACCGGATGGAGGAAGTCGACGCGCTGTGCGATCGCGTGACGGTGTTCCGCGACGGCCGCCGGATCGAGACGTTCGAATCCGTCGCCGAGCTCGACCGCGACCGGCTGATCGGCTGCATGGTCGGCCGCTCGATCGAGGACGTGTACGGCTACCGGCCGCGCACGCCAGGCGACGTGCTGATCGAGGCGAAGGGACTCGTTGGGCCGGGCCTGTCCGAGCCGGTGTCGTTCGCCGCGCGGCGCGGCGAGATCGTCGGCTTCTTCGGGCTCGTCGGCGCGGGCCGCTCGGAGCTGATGAAGCTGCTGTACGGCGCGGCGCGCCCCACGAGCGGGCATGTCGAGCTGGGCGGCAAGCGCGTGGCGTTCGCGAGCCCGCGGCACGCGGTGCGCGCCGGCATCGCGCTGTGCCCCGAGGACCGCAAGCAGGAAGGCATCGTCGCGATCGCGTCGGTGGCCGACAACCTGAACATCAGCGCGCGCCGTCATTTCAGCCCGGCGCGCGTGCTGCTCGACGCGCGGCGCGAACGCGAGCTGGCGCAGAAATACATCGAGCGGCTCGCGATCAAGACCCGCGACGGCGAGACGCCGATCGGCGCGTTGTCGGGCGGCAACCAGCAGAAGGTCGTGCTCGCGCGCTGGCTGGCCGAGCGCATCGACGTGTTCCTGATGGACGAGCCGACGCGCGGCATCGACGTCGGCGCGCGCGCGGAAATCTACAACCTGTTCTACGAACTCGCGGAAGCGGGCCGCACGGTGATCATCGTGTCGAGCGATCTGGCCGAGGTGATCGGCGTGGCGGACCGCGTCATCGTGATGAAGGAAGGACGGATCGCGGGCGAGGTCGCGAAGGCGCAGGCGACGCCCGACGCGCTGATCAAGCTCGCGCTGCCGCGCTAGCGGCCTGCAGTCAACCGGAAAGCAAACGTTATGAGCCAGGCAATGCAACCCCAACGCACTTCCCCGTCCCCCGATGCCGCAGCCGCGCCCGCGCGAGCGCGCGGCGGCGTGTGGCAACTGATCAACCGCTCCGGCATCGTGATGGTGTTTCTCGTGCTGTTCGCGACGCTGTCGCTGACCGTGCCGGACTTCCTCACGCCGCGCAACATCCAGGGCCTGCTCCTGTCGGTCACGCTGATCGGCTCGATCGCGGTGACGATGATGTTCGTGCTCGCGCTCGGCGAAGTCGACCTGTCGGTCGCGTCGATCGTCGCGTTCTCGGGCGTCGTCGCGTCGACGCTGATCACCGCGACGCACAGCGTCGTGCTCGGCATCGCCGCCGGCGTGCTCGCGGGCGGTGCGGTCGGGCTCGTGAACGGCGTGCTGATCGCGCGCTGGCGGATCAACTCTCTGATCGTCACGCTCGCGATGATGGAAGTCGTGCGCGGGCTCGCGTTCATCACGTCGAACGGCGACGCGGTGATGATCTCCGAGGAGCGCTTCTTCGATCTCGGCGGCGGCTCGTTCCTCGGCATCTCGTATCCGATCTGGAGCAACATCGTCGGCTTCGTCGTGTTCGGCTTCCTGTTGCGCAAGACCGTGTTCGGCAAGAACGTGCTGGCGGTCGGCGGCAACGGCGAGGCCGCGCTGCTCGCGGGGCTGCCGGTGATGCGCATCAAGATCGCGGTGTTCGTGCTGCAGGGGCTCGTGACCGGCTTCGCCGGCGTGATGCTCGCGTCGCGGATGAGCCTCGGCGACCCGAAGACGTCGGTCGGCCTCGAGCTCGGCGTGATCTCCGCGTGCGTGCTCGGCGGCGTGTCGCTGACGGGCGGCGTCGCGACGATCTCCGGCGTGCTGGTCGGCGTGCTGATCATGGGCTCCGTGCAGGACGCGATGAGCCTCCTGAACGTGCCGACCTTTTACCAATATCTGATACGCGGCGGAATTCTGTTGCTCGCGGTGCTGTTCGACCAGTATCGTCGCAACCAGCGGCGCGCGATGAAGATCTGACCCTGACGAACGCGCGGCCGCCTGCGAATGCGAAAGACATCGGGAGACGGCATGCAACAGACTCATCCGGGCACGGCGGCGGCGCTGCTGGTCGACAGCCGCAACACGCTCGGCGAAGGCGCGACGTGGTGCGACGCGACGCACGCGCTGTACTGGACGGACATCGAAGGCGCGCGGCTGTGGCGCTGCCGCGCGGACGGCTCGGACCTCGCACAGTGGCCGATGCCCGAACGGCTCGCGTGCTTCGCGCTCACGCATGATCCCGACGTGCTGCTGGTCGGGCTTGCGACGCATCTCGCGTTCTTCGATCTGCGCAGCGGCGAATTCACGCGGATCGTCGACGTCGAATCCGACCTGCCGACGCGGCTGAACGACGGCCGCTGCGATCCGTTCGGCGCGTTCGTGTTCGGGATGAAGGACGAAGGCGGCGATCCGCCGCGCGCGGTCGGCGGCTTCTACCGGCTCAATCCGGACCTCACGCTCGAACGGCTTGCATTGCCGGCGGCCGCGATCGCGAACAGCATCGCGTTCTCGCCGGACGGCGCGAAGATGCATTTCTGCGATTCGATGGTGCGCGAGATTCTCGTCTGCGATTACCGCGCGGGCGGCGACGTGGCCAACGTGCGGCCGTTCGCGCGACTGACCGATGCCGACGGCGACCCGGACGGCTCGACGATGGATCGCGACGGCGGGCTGTGGAACGCGCAGTGGGGCGGCCGGCGGGTGGTGCGTTATGGGCCCGATGGCGTCGAGACGGATCGCGTGGCCGTGCCGACCGCGCAGCCCAGCTGCGTCGCAATCGACGGTGAAGGCCGCTTGTACGTGACGAGCGCGCGTGTCGGGTTGAGCGACGACGCGCTGGCGAGCGATGCCGATGCCGGCGGCGTGTTCGTCGCCCGGACGCGCTACGCGGGGTTGCCGACCGCGCGATTCGCGGGCAAGCCCGCGAACTGAGCGCGCCGGTGCGGGCGGCTGCGCGGTCGGTCGCGCCGCCGCGCGCTGCCGGCGCCGTCACGGCCGGACGGGTCACGACTGCTGCGCGGCCTGCAGCCCCAGCAACGCGACTGCGTTGTCTTTCAGAATCAGCGAATGCACGTCGGGCCGGAACCCGGCACCCTGAAAATCCTCGAGCCAGCGGTCCGGCCGGATCAGCGGAAAATCGGACGCGAACAGCACCTTGTGCCTGAGCAGCGTGCTCGCGTATTTCACCAGCTCCGGCGAGAAGTACTTCGGCGACCATCCCGACAGGTCGATGTAGACGTTCGGCTTGTGCAGCGCGATCGACAGCGCCTGCTCCTGCCACGGCCATGACGGGTGCGCGATCACGATCTTCATGTCCGGGAAGTCGGCCGCGACGTCGTCGAGGTGAATCGGTTCGGAATACTTCAGACGCAGCCCGCCGCCGCCGCGCATCCCCGATCCCATCCCCGAATGCCCGCTGTGGAATACGGCCGGCAACCCGTATTCCGCGATCACCTCGTAGATCGGATATGCGAGCCGGTCGTTCGGGAAGCATCCCTGCATCGTCGGGTGGAACTTGAAGCCCTTCACGCCATGCTCGTCGATCAGGCGGCGCGCCTCGCGCGCGCCGAAGCGGCCCTTGTGCGGGTCGATGCTCGCGAACGCGATCATCACGTCGGCGTTGTCCTGCGCGAATTGCGCGATTTCCTCGTTCGGAATGCGCCGCCGGCCGATGTTCGTCTCGCAGTCGACGGTGAACATCACGAAGCCGATCCGGCGCTCGCGGTAATACGCGATCGTCTCCGGAATGGTCGGCCGACGGCCCTGCTTCAGCACGGTGCCGAAGTACTTGTCGGCCGCGTCGTCGAATGCCTTCGCGAACAGGTCCGGCGGCTGGCAGCACGACACTTCGGCGTGCACGTGCGTGTCGATGGCGATCAGGTTGTCGATGTCCAAGCGTGTCTCCTCATGTCGTGATTCGTCGGCCGGCACGGCGCGAAATCGGCTGTCCGGGCTCGTTTAGGGGTTTGTCCGGAGCCGCTTCCATTCTACTTTACATATCAGGTTACCTGATAGTAAATTGGTCGCGAGTCGCACAGGGCGGCATCGTCATTGGAGAACGAAAATGGGTTACGAAGGGCGCTGGAAAACGGTGAAGGTCGAGGTCGAGGGCGGGATCGCATGGGTGACGCTGAACCGTCCGGACAAGCGCAACGCGATGAGCCCGACGCTGAACGCGGAGATGATCGACGTGCTGGAGGCGATCGAACTCGATGCCGAGGCGCAGGTGCTCGTGCTGACCGGCGAGGGCGACGCCTGGACGGCCGGGATGGACCTGAAGGAGTATTTCCGCGAAGTCGACGCGGGCCCGGAAATCCTGCAGGAAAAGATTCGCCGCGACGCGAGCCGCTGGCAGTGGCAATTGCTGCGCATGTATGCGAAGCCGACGATCGCGATGGTCAACGGCTGGTGCTTCGGTGGCGGCTTCTCGCCGCTCGTCGCGTGCGACCTCGCGATCGCGGCCGACGAAGCGGTGTTCGGCCTGTCGGAAATCAACTGGGGCATCCCGCCGGGCAACCTCGTCAGCAAGGCGATGGCCGACACCGTGGGACATCGCCAGGCGCTCTACTACATCATGACCGGCGACACCTTCACCGGCCCGCAGGCCGCGCAGATGGGGCTCGTCAACAAGAGCGTGCCGCGCGCGCAGCTGCGCGACGAGGTGCGCGCGCTGGCCGCGAAGCTGCTCGACAAGAACCCGGTCGTGATCCGTAACGCGAAGCACGGCTTCAAGCGTTGCCGCGAACTGACCTGGGAGCAGAACGAGGACTACCTGTACGCGAAGCTCGATCAGGCGAACTACCGCGATCCGGAAGGCGGGCGCGAGCAGGGCCTCAAGCAGTTCCTCGACGACAAGAGCATCAAGCCGGGCCTGCAGGCGTACAAGCGCTGACGCGCGCCGCCGCACGCAACCGGATCCGAGTGGAGACACGGAAATGCACGAAGTGAGTTTGTTGATCGACGGCGTGTCGCGCGGCGCGTCGGACGGCGGGACCTTCGACCGGATCGATCCGGCGACGGGACAGGTGGCGTCGCGCGCCGCCGCGGCGACGCTTGCCGACGCGGACGCCGCGGTCGCGGCAGCGGCGCGCGCATTCCCCGCGTGGGCCGCGCTCGCGCCGACCGAGCGCCGTCGGCGGCTGCTCGCGGCGGCCGACCGGATGGACGCGCGCGCGGGCGAATTCATCGAAACCGGCCGCGCGGAAACCGGTGCGATGGCGAACTGGTACGGCTTCAACGTGATGCTCGCGGCGAACATGCTGCGCGAGGCGGCCGCGATGACCACGCAGATCGACGGCGCGGTGATCCCGTCGGACGTGCCCGGCAGCCTCGCGATGGCCGTGCGCCAGCCGTGCGGTGTCGTGCTCGGGATCGCGCCGTGGAATGCGCCGGTGATTCTCGCGACCCGTGCGCTCGCGATGCCGCTCGCATGCGGCAACACGGTGGTGCTGAAGGCGTCCGAGGGTTGCCCGGGCGTGCACCGGCTGATCGGCAGCGTGCTGCACGACGCAGGGCTCGGCGACGGCGTGGTCAACGTGATCACGCATGCGCCGCAGGATGCGCCGGCGATCGTCGAGCGGCTGATCGCGAACCCGGCGGTGCGCCGCGTGAACTTCACCGGTTCGACACGCGTCGGCCGCATCGTCGCGACGCTCGCCGCGCAGCACCTGAAGCCGGCGCTGCTTGAACTCGGCGGCAAGGCGCCGGTGCTCGTGCTCGACGACGCCGATCTCGACGCGGCGGTCGAGGCAGTCGCATTCGGCGCGTTCTTCAACCAGGGGCAGATCTGCATGTCGACCGAGCGCGTGATCGTCGATCGCAAGGTCGCCGATGCGTTCGTCGAACGTCTCGTCGCGAAGGCACGCACGCTGAAGGCCGGCAACCCGGCCGCGCCGGGCGCCGTGCTGGGCACGCTCGAAAGCGCGGCCGCCGCGCAGCGGATCGCGGCGATGGTGGACGACGCGCGCGAGCACGGCGCCGCGCTGCCGCTCGGCTGTGAAGTCAGCGGCGCGGTGATGCAGCCGACGATCGTCGACGGTGTCACGCGCGACATGCAGCTGTATGCGGACGAATCGTTCGGGCCGGTGGTGACCGTGCAGCGCGTCGACGGCGACGCCGCCGCGCTCGCGGCCGCGAACGACAGCGAGTACGGGCTGTCGGCGGCGGTGTTCAGCCGCGATATCGCGCGCGCGATGCAGGTCGCGAAGCAGATCGAATCGGGCATCTGCCACATCAACGGGCCGACGGTGCACGACGAGGCGCAGATGCCGTTCGGCGGCATGAAGGCAAGCGGCTACGGCCGGTTCGGCAGCAAGGCGTCGATCGCCGAGTTTACCGACCTGCGCTGGATCACGGTCCAGACCACGCCGCGTCACTACCCGATCTGAGCAGTCCCGGGCGCCGCGGCGCCCCAGTTAAGACAACGACACAATGAAGTCTCCGCCCGGCGCGCGCACGCGCGCGGGGCGGAACCGACCGGAGACAGAACTTGGATGCGGATCCGACCCAACTGCGCGACGCGGCTGCCGCACAGCGCGTTCCCGCCGGCTATCGCCCCGTGGCGATCGGCACGGCGCCGCCGGAGATCGTGCAACGTGACGGCTGCTGGACCTTGCGCGCGACGACCCCGCTCGGCGCGTACCCGCACCGGCTGACCGACCGGCTCGCGAGCGGCGCGCGCGCGCATCCGGACCGCTGGCTGGTCGCGCGGCGCGGGCCCGACGGTACGTGGATCGGCATCACGTATGCGCAGATGCTCGAGCGCGCCCGCGCGATCGGCCAGGCGCTGCTCGATCGCGGGCTGTCGGCCGAGCGGCCCGTCGCGATCCTCTCGGGCAACGACCTCGAACATCTGCAACTCGCGTTCGGCGCGATGTGGGCCGGCATTCCGCATGCGCCGCTGTCGCCCGCGTATTCGCTCGTGTCGAGCGATTACGGCAAGCTGCGCCACGCGCTCGCCCTGCTCACGCCGGGGCTGGTCTTCGCGTCGGACGGCGCGGCGTTTCGTGCCGCGCTCGACGCGTCGGTGCCGCCTGATGTCGAGCGCGTGGTCGTGTCGGCACCCGACGGGATGGACGGCGTCACGCGTTTCTCGTCGCTGCTCGACACGACACCGGGCAGCGTCGATGCCGCGCACGATGCGATCACCGGCGACACGATCGCGAAATTCCTGTTCACGTCGGGATCGACACGGCTGCCCAAGGCGGTGCCGACCACGCACCGGATGCTGTGCAGCAACCAGCAGATGCTGCTCGAGACGTTTCCGCAGTTCGGTCTGGAGCCGCCGGTGCTGGTCGACTGGCTGCCGTGGAATCACACGTTCGGCGGCAGCCATAACGTCGGCATCGCGCTGTACAACGGCGGCACGCTGTACATCGACGACGGCAAGCCGGTCGCCGGCAAGTTCGGCGAGACGCTGCGCAACCTGCGCGAGATCGCGCCCACCGTGTATTTCAACGTGCCGAAGGGCTGGGAAGAGCTGACCGCGGCGCTCGAAACGGATGCCGCGCTGCGCGAAACCTTCTTCTCGCGCGTGAGGATGTATTTCTTCGCGGGCGCCGGACTGTCGCAGGCCGCGTGGGACCGGCTCGAGCGCGTGACGCTCGCGCACTGCGGCGAGCGCATCCGGATCATGGCGGGCCTCGGGATGACCGAGGCCGCGCCATCGTGCATGTTTACCACCGGGCCGGTGTCGGGGGCCGGCTACATCGGCCTGCCCGCGCCCGGCTGCGACGCGAAGCTGGTGCCGGTCGACGGCAAGCTCGAGGCGCGCTTTCGCGGGCCGAACGTGATGGCCGGTTATTGGCGCGCGAGCGGCGACGACGCGCGCGAGGTATTCGACGAGGAGGGCTACTACCGCAGCGGCGATGCAGTGCGTTTCGTCGATCCCGCGCGGCCGGAGATCGGCTTGATGTTCGACGGGCGCATCGCGGAGGATTTCAAGCTATCGTCCGGTACCTTCGTGAGCGTCGGGCCCATGCGCGCGCGGATCGTATCGAACGGCGCGCCGTACGTGCAGGACGCGGTCGTCACGGGGATGAACCGCGACGACGTCGGCGTGATGATCTTCCCGCGCGTCGACGATTGCCGTCGCCTGGCCGGCGTGGCACCGGATGCCGACGTGCGCACCGTCCTGCAGGCGCCCGCGGTGCGGGCGTTCTTCGCGGACCTGCTCGAGCGCCTGAACCGCGATGCGACCGGCAGCGCGACGTTCGTCACGCGGCTGTGCGTGCTCGATACGCCGCCTTCGCTCGATCTCGGCGAAGTCACCGACAAGGGCTCGATCAACCAGCGTGCGGTACTCATGCACCGTGCGGCAGTGGTCGACGCGATGTACGAACCGGGCGCGGCCGACACGGGCGTGATCGTCGCCGGCACGGCGCGCCGGGCATGAGGTGCGCGCGATGAGCAACGCGTATTGCGCGCCATTGCGCGACATGCTGTTCGTGATCGGCGAATGGCTCGATGCGCCGGCGCTGTGGCGCCGCGTGCCCGACTGGGCGGAGCTCGACCTGTCGACTGCCGGGCAAGTGCTCGACGAAGCCGCCCGCTTCGTGGTCGAACGCATCGCGCCGCTCGATTCGACCGGCGATCTCGAGGGCTGCCGGTTCGACGGTGCCGGAGTGACGATGCCGGCGGGCTTTCGCGATGCGTACCGCGACTACGTCGACGCCGGCTGGCCGACGCTGGCGCTCGACGCCGATTGCGGCGGCCAGGGGCTGCCGCATCTGCTCGACGTCGCGCTGCAGGAGATGCTCGCGGGGGCGAACCACGCGTGGCTGATGTCGCCGGGGCTCACGCACGGCGCGGTGGCGTGCCTGCGCGCGCACGGCGGCGAGCGCCTGAAGCGCGACGTGCTGCCGAAGATCGCGAGCGGCGAGTGGCTGACGACGATGTGCATCACCGAGCCACAGGCGGGCAGCGATCTCGGCCTGCTGCGCACGCAGGCAGTGCCGGACCCGGCCGCCGACGGCTACCGAATCAGCGGCAGCAAGCTGTTCATCACCGGTGGCGAGCACGACCTGACCGACAATATCGTGCACCTCGTGCTCGCGCGCCTGCCCGATGCGCCGGCGGGAACGAAGGGGCTGTCGCTGTTCGTCGTGCCGAAGTGGCTCGACGCGCCGGGCGGCCGTGTGCGCAACGGCGTCTGGTGCGACGGCATCGAGAAGAAGATGGGGCTGAAGGCAAGCCCGACCTGCACGATGCGTTTCGACGCGGCCGCGGGCTGGCTCGTCGGCGAGCCGCATCGCGGGCTCGCATCGATGTTCGTGATGATGAACGCGGCGCGCCTGCAGGTCGCCATGCAGGGTGTCGGGCATGCGCAGAGCGCGTGGCAGGCCGCGTCGGCCTATGCGCGCGAACGCGTGCAGGGCAGGGCGGCGCCGATCGCGCAACATGCCGCGATCCGCCGCATCCTGCTCGATGCGCAGGCGATCGTCGAAGGCGAGCGCGCGATCGGCTACTGGATCGCGCACTGGCTCGACGTCGCCGCGCACGATCCGCAGCCGCCGGCACGGCTCGCGGCGTCGCGGCTGGCATCGTTGCTCACTCCGATTGCCAAGGCGTTCTTCACCGCGAACGGCTTCGCGGCCGCGTCGAACGCGCTGCAGGTATTCGGCGGCTACGGCTACGTTCACGAATACGGGATCGAACAGACGGTGCGCGATTGCCGCGTGTCGATGCTGTACGAAGGGACCAACGAGATCCAGGCGATCGATCTGCTCGTGCGCAAGGTGCTGGGGGATCGCGGCGAGGCGCTGCATGCGCTGCTCGAGTTGATTCGCGCGGAAGCCGCGCAGAGCGTCCAGGCGGCGGCGGACGAGCGGGCGAGGGACGCCGGGGCGCGCGTCGCCACGCTGTGCGCGGAGCTCGAGCGCGTGACGGGCGGCGTGATTCGCGCGAGCGAGCACGATCCGGATCTGCCCTACCGGGTCGCGGACGACTATCTCGCGCTGGTCGGCTGGCTGCTGCTCGCGTTCGCGTGGGCGCGCACGCTGCGCATCGTCGGCGATGCGCCGGGAGACGATTCGTTCCGTGCGGGCAAGCGCGCGGTCGGCACCTACTTCTTCGACTATCCGCTCGCGGCATTCGCACACCGGCTCGCGCTGGTGGACGCGGGCTGCCGCGCGGCGTTGCCGGCTGCCGCGGCATAAGGTTCGTCCGAGCCGGGCGTGGACGGCCCGGGGCGGCTCGCCGGCCGGCACGAGCCGCCGTGCGGGCCGATATACGGACCGCGTGAGGTAAGATGGCCCGCGATCCTCCTTCCGACACGTTCATGAGCTCGACACCCGTCAAACCGGCCGGCACGAAACGCACGGCCCGCGCCAGCGAAGCCAGGCCGCGCATGCGTTCGCAGCAGCGGCTTACCTACCTGATCGGCAATCTCGACCGGCTGCTGCGCCGCCAGATGAGCGATGCGCTCGCGCCGCTCGGTGTGACGCTCGCGCAGTACACGGCGCTGTCGGTGCTCGAGGCGCGCGGCGCGCTGTCCAATGCGCAACTCGCGGTGCGCTCGTTCATCACGCCGCAATCCGCGAACGAAGTGATGGTTGCGATGGCCGCCCGCGGCTTCGTGACGCGCGAGGCCGATCCCAGCCATGGCCGCGTGATCCTGCTGCGTCTGACCGACGAGGGCTCGGCAATCCTGCGCGAATGCGAGCAGGTGCTGCGGCCGCTCGAACGCCGGATGCTCGGCGACGACGTGAGCGCCGACGACGTCGCGCAGGTTCACCGCACGCTCGAACTGTTCGTGCGCAACCTGCGCGACTGAGCACGCCGCCGCGTCTTTCGTTCCGGTTCCGCCGGCCGCGCCGGGCCACGCCGCAGCGTGGCCCGGGTTGCGAACGGGTTGCGGGTTAACACCGCGCTCGCGACACTTGAAATATCAGGTTACCTGTTATTAAATCATCCCGTCCCTCGACGGGATTTTCTTTCGGGTTCTTAATCAGGTTACCTGATAAATTGACGAGACCCGATCACGATAAAGCAAGGACACCGCGCATACGTTCCGCGTATGCCGCGCGAGTCACGGTTAGGAGACGACATGGACACTTCCGTTGCCGCAAGGCCGGCCGTCGCGACGACGCTCGGCCTGTGTTTCGCGATCGCATTGCTCGAGGGGCTCGACCTGCAGTCGGTCGGCGTCGCGGCACCGCGCATGGCCCACGAATTCGGGCTCTCGGTTTCACAGATGGGGCTCGCGTTCAGCGCGGGCACGTTCGGCCTGCTGCCGGGCGCGATGCTCGGCGGCTGGCTGGCCGACCGGGTTGGCCGCAAGCACGTGCTGATCGCGTCGGTCTGCCTGTTCGGGCTGCTGTCGATCGCGACCGCGCAGGTGTCGAGCTTCGCGATGCTGGTCGCCGTTCGTGCGCTGACCGGCCTCGGCCTTGGCGGCGCGATGCCGAACCTCATTGCATTGTCGTCGGAAGCGGTCGACGCACGCTCGCGCAGCAGCGCGGTGGCCGTGATGTACTGCGGGATTCCGTTCGGCGGCGTGATCGCGTCGCTGATCGGCGTGCTGCTCGCGGGCGACACCGAATGGCGGCACATTTTCTATGTCGGGGGTGTCGGCCCGCTGCTGCTCGCGCCGCTGCTGCTCGCACTGCTGCCCGAATCGCGTGCGTTCCTCGACGTCAGCGCATCGGGCGCGGCGCGCCCCAGCGTCGGACAGACGCTGTTCGGCGGCTCGCGCACCGGCACGACACTGGCGTTGTGGCTCAGCTACTTCTGCACGCTGATCGTGCTGTATTTCCTGCTGAACTGGCTGCCGTCGCTGATGGCCGCGAAGGGGCTCGCTCGCAGCCAGGCCGGTATCGTGCAGATCTTCTTCAACATCGGCAGCGGCCTCGGCGTGCTCGGCATCGGCATGTCGATGGACCGCTTGCGTCCATCGCGCGTGGTCGGTGGCATGTACGCGGGGATCGTGCTGTCGCTTGCCGCGCTGGCGATCGCACCTGGACTCCTGTGGCTGTCCGCCGCCGCGTTCGCGGCCGGGATGTTCGTCGTCGGCGGCCAGTCGGTGCTGTATGCGCTGGCCGCGATCTATTACCCGACCGCGATGCGCGGCACCGGCGTCGGCTCCGCCGTTGCCGTCGGCCGCCTCGGCTCGGTGGTCGGGCCGCTCGCCGCCGCCGAACTGCTCGCAATGGGCCGCAGCGCGTCGGTCGTGATCGGCGCGAGCATTCCCGTCACGCTCGTCGCCGCCGTCGCTGCGCTGGTGCTGATCCGGCGCCCGCAGGCGCACGACTGATTTCTTCCCATTTCAACCACGAGCGCCGGTAGAGCGCGATTACGACACAGGTCTGGAGACGAACACCATGAAGCACACCAAAGCCTTGCTGGCGGCCGGCGCATGCGCGCTCGCCGCGACCGGCGCGCACGCGCAGTCGAGCGTGACGCTGTACGGGATCATCGATACGGGAGTCGAGTTCGTGTCGCACGCGAACGCGGCCGGCGACCACGTCGTGCGCATGCCGGGCGTGACGGGCGAGCTGCCGTCGCGCTGGGGCCTGCGCGGCACCGAGGATCTCGGCGGCGGCTACCAGGCGGTATTCACGCTCGAAAGCGGCTTCAACGTGCGCGGCGGCGATCTCGGCCAGGGCGGCCGGCTGTTCGGGCGGCAGGCGTTCGTCGGGCTGAAGAGCGGCTTCGGCACGCTCGCGTTCGGCCGCCAGTACACGATGACCTATCTCGCGCTGCAGGGCGCGGACATCATCGGCCCCGACATCTACGGGCTCGGCTCGTTCGACGCATACGTGCCTAACGGCCGCGCCGACAACGCGGTGACCTACGTCGGCACCTATCGCGGCGTGACGCTCGGCGCCGCGTATTCGTTCGGCCGCGACGGCGCGGGCACCGGCAACTCGCCGGGGCAGGGCACCTGCGCGGGGCAGGTGCCGGGCGATGCCGTCCAGTGCCGCAACTGGTCGGTGATGCTCAAGTACGACAGCGCGTATTTCGGTGCGGCGGCGTCGTACGAGGAGCAGCGCGGCGGCACCGGCGCGGCCGCGAACTTCTTCGACGGCGTCGCGCCGGTCGCCTTTACCAGCAGCGGCGGCAAGGACGCGCGCACGCACGTGAGCGCGTATGCGCAGGCGGCGGGCGCGCGGATCGGCGCGGGCTGGATCGGGCGGCGCGTGTCGACCGGTTCGCCGGCCGCGCCGGGCGCGCATTCGGACCTGTTCTTCCTTGGCGCGTCGTATGCGGTGAAGCCCGATTTCGTCGTCGACGGCGAAGGCTACCGGATCGTCAACAGCGCGCACGACACGCGCGCGACGATGGCCACGCTGCGCGCGACCTATCTGCTGAGCAAGCGCACGGCCGTCTACGCACAGTCGTCGTATCTGTGGAACAGCGCGCATGCACGCTACGCGGTCAGCGGCGGCGGGCCCGGCACGACGCCCGGCGCAGGGATGGGGCAGCTCGGCGCGATGGTCGGCGTGCGGCACATGTTCTGATCCGGCAGCCAGACGAACGGGAGCTATCTTGAACAGGAAATCTGCATTCCTCTGTATTGCGCCGCTGTCCGCGGCGGCCATGCTCGCCGGCTGCGGCGGCGACGATTCGGTCAGCGCCACGCCGACGCACCTGAGCGCCGCGACGCCGGCCGCGATGGCGCAGACGTGCGACGCGCTCGCCGCGAAGCTCGCGTATGCGAACACGTCGTTCACGTCGGTGACGACCGCGGCCGCCGGCGCGCTGACGGTGGCCGGCAAGCCGATCGCCGAGCACTGCGTGATCGACGGGAAGATGAACGAGCGCGTGAGCGCGGTGGACGGCAAGACTTACGCGATCGGCTTCGAGATGCGCTTGCCGAAAGCGTGGAACGGCCGCTTCTTCTACCAGGCGAACGGCGGGCTCGACGGCAACGTCGTGACCGCGACCGGCGAAATCGGCGGCGGCGGCCCGCTGACCGACGCGCTGAACCAGGGCTTCGCGGTGATCAGTTCGGATTCCGGGCACAGCGCCGCGCAGAACCCGCTGTTCGGCCTCGATCCGCAGGCGCGCATCGATTACGGCTACGGCGCGGTCGACGCGCTCACGCCGATGGCGAAGCAGGTGATCCGGCTCGCATACGGGAAGACGCCCGACCGCAGCTATTTCGGCGGCTGCTCGAACGGCGGCCGGCACGCGATGGTCACGGCCGTGCGCAACGCGGGCGACTACGACGGGATCATCGCGGGCGATCCGGGCTTCCATCTGCCGAAGGCGGCGATCGGCGAGATGTACGGCGCGCAGCAGTTCGCGAAGATCGCGTCGGCGACCGGGACGAACGGGCTGCCCGACATCCGCAGCGGCTTCACCGATGCGGAGCGCCGGTTCGTCGGCGCGACGATTCTCGACAAGTGCGATGCGCTCGATGGCGTGGCCGACGGGATGGTGCAGGACGTCGCCGCGTGCCAGGCGCATTTCAGCGTCGAGACGGACATCCCGACCTGCGCGAACGGCACGCGCACCGGCGCGTGCCTCACGACCGCGCAGAAGAGCGCGCTCGAGAACGTGTTCGCGGGCGCGCGCAACAGCGCGGGCACGGCGCTCTATGCGAGCTTTCCGTACGATCCGGGCATGGCCAGCGGCGGCTGGGCCGCGTGGAAGCAGTCGAATTCGGTCACGCTTGACCCGGCCGCGATGGCATTCACGTTCATGACGCCGCCGAAAACCGCCGCGACGCTCGCGAATCTCACCGGCTTCGCGCTCGGCTTCGACATGGACAACGACGCGCCGGCGATCTTCGCGACGAACGGCGTGTACACGCAATCGTCGTGGTCGTTCATGACGCCGCCTGACGAGACCAACCTGTCCGCGCTGAAATCGCGCGGCGCGAAGCTGCTCGTCTATCACGGCACCGGTGACCCGGTGTTCTCGTTCAACGACACGAGCGACTGGTACGGGCGGCTCGCGCAGGCGAACGGCGGCGACGCGTCGGGCTTCGCGCGCTTCTATCCGGTGCCGGGCATGAACCACTGCTCGGGCGGGCCGGCGGCCGACCAGTTCGACATGCTGACGCCGCTCGTCGCGTGGGTCGAGCAGGGGCAGGCGCCGGCGGCGATCGTCGCCACGGCGCGCGACACGACGAACGCGGTGCCGAACGCGGACGTGCCGACGTCGTGGGGCGCGGGACGCACGCGGCCGCTGTGTCCGTATCCGCAGGTCGCGCGCTACAACGGCTCGGGCGACGTGAATTCGGGGGCGAGCTTCAGTTGTCGATGATGTAGGGAAGGGGGATGTACCGACGCGCGGAAGCTTCGGTACATTCGCCGCCGTTCGGCGGCGGATGGCGCGAGCGTCCCGGTCCGTCCGGATGGAAACGGCGGTGCGCCGCGCATGACGATCGAGTTTGCCGCCCGACGCGGCATCCGGGGATACACTGTGGCGCTTTCGCGTCGGCGAGACACGTCCCGGCCGACGTGCGCCGCCAGCTATCCTTCCTCCGATTCGACCATGCAAACCGTAGCGGTACTCGACTTCGAAACAACCGGGCTGTCTCCGAACATGGGCGACAGGGCGACCGAGATCGCCGTGATCCTGCTGCGCGACGGCCAGATCGTCGACCGCTACCAGAGCCTCATGAACGCCGGCCGCCGCATTCCGTCCGACGTCGTCGCGCTCACGGGGATCACGAACGACATGATCGCGTCGGCGCCGCCGGTGGCGAAGGTCATGAAGGAAGCCGCCGCGTTCGTCGGCAGCCATCCCGTCGTCGCGCACAACGCCGGCTTCGACAAGCGGTTCTGGCAGGCCGAACTCGGCATGCTCGGCATGGCGGCCGAGCATGCGTTCGCATGCACGATGCTCGTCGCGCGGCGCCTCTACCCGCACGCGCAAAGTCACCGGCTGTCGAACCTCGCGACCATGCTGCGCTTGCCGCAGACGGGCCGTGCCCACCGCGCGATGGTCGACGCGGAGATCGCGAGCCATCTGTGGTGCCGGATGCAGCGCGACATCGGCGAGACTTACGGGTTGCGGCAGGTCGATCACGGGCTGATGTCGCGATTGCAGACGACGAGCAAGGCGAAGGTCGCGACGTTTTTCGGTTCATTGGCTGCCGACAGGCGCTGACGTTCGAGCGTCACTCGCCGGGATCCATCGGCACCTCGAGCCCGACCTTCACGCGGCTCATGCTCACGAGCGTCTTGAAGCGCTTCACGTTGTTGTTCGCGAAGAACAGCTCGCGCGTGAGCGCGTTGTACTGATCCATGTTGCGCACGGCGAGGATCAGCACGAAATCCCATTCCCCGGTCACGTAGTAGCACTGCTGGATCTGCGGGCAGCGCTCGAAGGTCCGCTTCATCGCGTCGAGCTGGTCGATCTGCTCGCGCTCGACTTCGACGTTCACGACGATCGTCAGCGGATGATCGACCTTCTCCGGCGCGACGACCGCCGTGTAGCGCTCGATCACGCCGTCTTCCGCGAGCCGCCGCAGGCGGCGGTTCACGGCGGCGGTCGACAGGTTCACGCGGGCGCCGAGTTCGGTCTGCGGCGTGTTCGCGTCGCGCTGGACTTCCATCAGCAGCTTGCGATCGAACGCATCGAGTGGGGTGGGCATGATGGTGCGGCAGCCTCGAAAGAATGAGAAATTTTTGCGTCCGGAGCGCCGATTTGGCGATTTTATTGACCGGGATGCGCAATATTATTTTTCGGACCGACGGCGTGCGCAACCCGTATGCGCCCGCACCGCATTCACCGCCGGGCCGCCCGCGCGGCCAATTTCCGGAGCCCTTCCAGCCATGCTGATCGCCAATCCCCGCGCGTCGCGCACCGACTATCCCGACACGCTGCGCCGCATCATGAACATCGCCGCGGCCGACGAGAGCGGCGCGTGGCTCGCGCACTGGCCGCTCGTCGGCGCGGCCCGCACGCCGTTGCGCGCGCTGCCCGATCTGGCCGCGCGGCTCGGCGTCGCGAGCGTCAGCGTGAAGGACGAAGCGTGCCGTTCGCCGCTCGGCAGCTTCAAGGCGCTCGGCGCGCCGATCGCGCTGATGCGGCTCGTGAAGCGGTTGCGGCGCAACGAGGCGCTCGATCCGCAGGGGCTCGTCACGGGCCGCTATGCGGCGTCGCTGGCCGACCTGACGGTGATCAGCGCAACCGACGGCAATCACGGCCGCGCGCTGGCCGCCGCCGCGCGCGCGATCGGCTGCCACTGCGTGATCGTACTGCACGCGCACGTCGACGCGGAGCGCGAGCATGCGATCGCCGCGCATGGCGCACGGATCGTGCGGATCGCCGGCAACTACGACGAATCGGTCGTGCACGCCGCGCAGCTCGCGGACGCGAACGGCTGGCACGTGGTGTCGGATACGTCGTACGACGGCTACGAGGCGATTCCGCGCGACGTGATGCAGGGCTACGGCGTGATCGCGGCCGAGGCGCTCGCGCAGGCGGCGGCAGAGGGCAACCTCGGCGATGGCGATGGCAGCGGCGATAACCGGCCGTTCACGCACGTGTTCCTGCAGGGCGGCGTCGGCGGCCTTGCGGCCGGTGTCGCGAGCTATCTGTGGGAGCATGCCGGCGCACGGCGGCCGCATTTCATCGTCGTCGAGCCGCGCCAGGCCGATTGCCTGTACCAGAGCGCGCTCGCCGGGCGCGCGACGAAGGCGACCGGCAGCGTCGACTCGGTGATGGCGGGGCTCGCGTGCGGCGAGGCGTCGCCGCTCGCATGGGACTTTCTCGAGCCGGGCATCGATCACTTCATGCTGATCGACGACGACGACGCGGTGCAGGCGATGCGCGCGCTGGCCGCCGGCAGCGAACGTGACGTGCCGTTCGTGTCCGGCGAGTCGGGCGCGGCGGGCATCGCGGGGCTGACCGTGCTGATGCGCGATCCGGCGCTGGCGCGGCAGGCGGGGCTCGATGCGAACGCGCGCGTGCTGGCGATCAACACGGAAGGCGCGACCGCGCCGAGCGTCTACCGGCGGTGTGTCGGCGAGACGGCCGACGCGGTGCTGGCGCGCCAGCGCGACTGGCTGACGCGGACCCGCGCGGCCGCGGAAGCCTGAGCGACCCGAACGACCTGACGACCGACGAGGCAAGCACGATGGACGCACTGGACGCAACGGCAGGAAGCACGCTGCAGGGCCGGCTGAAAACCTGGCGCCGGCATCTGCACCAGCACCCGGAGACGGGTTTCGAGGAAGTAAACACGTCGGACTACGTCGCGCGGATCCTGACGACACTCGGGCTCGACGTGCAGCGCGGGATCGGCGGCACGGGGCTGGTCGCGAACCTGACGGCCGGCACCGGCACGCGCGCGATCGGCATCCGCGCGGACATGGACGCGCTGAACATCGCCGAGCACGCGCCGGGCCGCGAACATGCGTCGCGCACGCCGGGCAAGATGCACGCGTGCGGGCACGACGGCCACATGTCGATGGTGCTCGGCGCCGCGCAACTGCTGGCCGAGCGCAAGGACTTCGACGGCACCGTGCGCTTCATCTTCCAGCCGGCCGAGGAACATGGCCGCGGCGCGAAGGCGATGATGGCCGACGGGCTGTTCGAGCGCTTCCCGGTCGACGCGATCTTCGGCGCGCACAACATGCCGGGCATGCGCGCCGGCACGTTCGCGACGCGCGCGGGCGGCATCATGGCGAGCGAGGACAACTTCGTGATCCGGATCGACGGGCGCGGCACGCATGCGGCGCGCCCGCACATGGGCATCGATCCGATCGTGATCGGCTCGCAGATCGTGCTCGCGCTGCAGACGATCGTGTCGCGCAATCTCGATCCGGGCCTGCAGGCGGTGATCTCGTGCACCGAGTTCATCACCGACGGGCTGCGCAACGTGCTGCCGTCGACGGTGACGATCAAGGGCGACACGCGTAGCTATGCGCGCGACGTGCAAACGCTGCTCGAAACGCGGATGCGCGAGATCAGCGAAGGGATCTGCCGCGCGCACGGTGCGACCTGCACGTTCGAATACACGCACGAGTTCGCGCCGACGGTGAATTCCCCGGAATGGGTCGACACGGCCGTCGAGGCCGCGGCGCACGTCGCGGGCGCCGACGCGGTGAACGCCGACGTGCAGCCGATGATGATCTCGGAGGACTTCGGCGCGTTCCTGCAGGCGGTGCCGGGCAACTTCGTGTTCATCGGCAACGGCGAAGCGGCCGAGCGCGGCGGGGTGCCGCTGCACAACGCGGCGTACGATTTCAACGACGAGATTCTGCCGGTCGGCGCGCGGTATTTCGCGGAGGTGGCGCGACGGGCGTTGAAGGCGGCGTAGCAGGCCGTCGGCGGTCTGTTCGCAGGGCCCCGCTACGCGTTCGGTTCGCCGGCAGGCCGTTACGCTTCGGCCGCCCGCTTGGCCGACACGTCGGCCGTGCCGGTGCGATCGAGGATCGCCAGCACTTCGCGCGCGGTGTTCTCCGAATGGCTGCGCAGCACCTGCGGCAGCCGTGCGTGGTCGGGATCGGCGAGCGCAGCCATGATCGCTTCGTGCTCGTGCAGCGATTCGGCCCAGCGCAGCGTGTCCGCGTTCGCGGCGCCGCGCGCGCGGTGCACCTTCGACATCAGCGACGCATAAATGCCCGACAGCACCGGGTTGCCGGCCGCGTCGATGATCATCTGATGAATCTGCTGGTTCAGCCGGAAATACTCGACCCGCTTGCCGGCCTCGTGACACTCGACCATCCGCCGGTGCTTCGCCTGCAGCGAGGCGAGCGTCGACGTGCCGATCCGCTTGCGCAGCAATTCGCCCGCCATTGCCTCGAGCCCGTGCAGCAACTCGAACGTCGACACGAGATCGTCGATGTCGATCGACGCGACGCGATAGCCGATGTACTGGCGATGCGTGACGGCGCCTTCCGCGACGAGCACCTTCAGCGCTTCGCGCAGCGGCGTCTTCGACACGTCGAACGCGAGGCTCAGTTCCTTTTCGTCGATCCGCGCGCCGGGCGGCAGTTCGCCCTCGTCGATCATCACGCGCAGGCGCGCGGCGATCTCCGCGGCCATGCCGCGCGTGCGCAGAAGCAGGGGATTGCGGGGTGTCTGGCTCATGATGGCGCAAGCTTATCACGATATCGGGGCTTACCCTGCACCACGATAGTGATAAAACAAATTCAATGAAACCAAGCGTTTACGCTAACGGTAATTATAAATTTCTAATCCTATACTCGGCTCAACGTTGCGCGACGTCCTGACCATCCTCGTTCATCCCTGGAGTCCGTCCATGTCTTCAACCTCCGGTGTCGCCGCCCTGACGGTCGGCAAGTCCGCCGTCCGCTGGAAGATATTCGTCGTCATGCTGAGCCTCATCGCGATCAACTACGTCGATCGCGCGTCGCTGTCCGTCGCCATGCCTTACATCTCGCAGGAGTTCAAGATCGGGCCGGCGATGGAGGGCCTGATCCTCAGCTCGTTCTTCTGGACCTATGCGGTGATGCAGATCCCGGGCGGGATGCTGGCAGACCGGTTCAAGCCGCGCATCGTGATCGCGACGGCGACCGTGTTCTGGGGCTTCTTCCAGGCGATCGCCGCGCTGTGCACGAACGCGCCGTCGCTGCTGCTCACGCGCCTCGGCCTCGGCGCATCCGAAGCGCCGATCTATCCGGCCGGCGGCAAGCTCAACGCGATCTGGATGACGCAGACCGAGCGCGGCCGCGGCGCCACGCTGCTCGACGGCGGCGCGCCGCTCGGCGCGGCCTTGGGCGCGGTGCTGATCGCCGGCCTGATCGCGCTGCTCGGCTCGTGGCGGCTCGCGTTCGCGGTGGCCGGCGTCGGCACCGTGCTGGCCGGTTTCCTCGCGTGGTACTACATCCGCAACACGCCGCGCGAGCATCCGGGCGTCAACGATCTCGAGGCCGACTACATCGAGGCGTCGCACGCGAGCGACCTCGCGGCCGAGCCGGCCGGTGCATCGGGGCGCTCGCGCGACTTCTTCAAATACCGCTCGGTGTGGTGCATGTTCTTCGGCTGGATGTGCTTCAACAGCGTGTTCTACGGGCTGCTCACGTGGATGCCGAACTACCTGCACAAGGTGCACGGCTTCGACATCAAGCAGATGGGCGGGTCGACCTTCATCATCTTTTTCTGCGGCTTCGTCGGCGAGCTGCTCGGCGGCTGGATCGCCGACAAGTGGAAAGCCGCGGGCGGGCGTCCGAACGTCGTGATGCGCACGCTGTTCGGCATCGCCGCGGTGATCGCGACCGTGTCGATCTTTTCCGTCGCCTACGTGAAGAGCCCGGTCGTGTGCGTCGCGCTGCTGTCGACGACGCTGTTCTTCCTGCGCTGGTGCGGGCTGTACTGGTGCATCCCGTCGTCGCTCGGCACACGCAACAAGATCGGCTTCCTCGGCGGCCTCATGAACCTCGGCGGCAACATCGGCGGCATCACCGTGCCGATCCTCGTCGGCGCGATCGTGCAGTTCACCGGTTCCTACTTCCTTGCGCTGATGGTGTTCGCGGCGGCCGGCGTCGGCCTGTTCGTGTGCTCCAGCGCGATCGACTACGAAAACAAGCTCCCCGTCTGACCGCCCCCTTTCACTGCATCGACTGCATTCATTGGTAGAGAGAAAACCCATCATGAAGAAACGTACCCTGCTCGGCATGCTCACCCCTTCGTCCAACACGTCGCTCGAACCGCTGACGAGCGCGATGGTCGCCGGCCTGCCGGGCGTGTCCGCGCACTTCGCGCGCTTTCCCGTCACCGAAATCTCGCTGACGGGCCAGGCGCTCGGCCAGTTCGACGACGACAAGATCATCCAGGCCGCGATGCTGCTCGCGGACGCGAAGGTCGACGTGATCGCATGGAACGGCACGTCGTCCGGCTGGCTCGGCTTCGAGGCCGACGAGCGGCTGTGCCAGCGCATCACCGAAGCGACCGGGATCCCCGCCACGACCTCGGTGCTCGCGCTCAACGAGATCCTGAAGAAGACGAACGCGCACGAGTTCGGCCTCGTCACGCCGTATCTCGACGACGTGCAGACGAAGATCGTCGACAACTATCGCCGCTCGGGGCTGAACTGCATCGCCGAGCGCCATCTGAACCTGAAGGTCAATTTCTCGTTCTCCGAAGTGACGGGCGACCAGATCGGCGGGATGGTGCGCGAAGTGGCGAAGGCCGGCCCGCGCGCGATCTCGATCTTCTGCACGAACCTGAACGCCGCGCACCTGGTGCCGGCGCTCGAGGAAGAGACGGGCATTCCGATCTACGACACGATCTCGACCGTCGTGTGGAAGTCGCTGCAGCTCGCCGATTACGACACGCGGCAGGTGAAGGGCTGGGGGCGTCTCTTCAGCGACGTGATCTGAGGCGCGCGTCATGTCGAACGATCTCGATTTCGTGATCCGTCACGCGGACGTCGTGACGGCGGCGGACCGGTTCTCGTGCGACATCGGCATCCGCGCGGGGCGCGTGGCCATGCTCGGCCACGGGCTGCCGCGCGCGCCGCGCGAGCTCGATGCGAGCGGCATGCTCGTGATGCCGGGCGGCGTCGATGCGCACTGCCACCTCGACCAGCCGATGCCCGACGGGCTGAAGATGGCCGACGATTTCCTGTCCGGCACGCGCTCCGCGCTGTGCGGCGGCACGACCACCGTCGTGCCGTTCGCCGCGCAGGCGAAGGGGCAGTCGCTGCAGGCGGCCGTCGACGACTATCACCGGCGCGCGGAAGGGCGCGCGCTGATCGACTACGGTTTTCACCTGATCGTCGCCGATCCGACGCCGCACGTGCTGGCCGACGAGCTGCCGCGGCTGATCGCGAACGGCTACACGTCGTTCAAGGTGTACATGACCTACGACGACCTGAAGCTGAATGACCGGCAGATGCTCGACGTGCTGTCGGTCGCGCGCGAGCACGGCGCGCTCGTGATGGTGCATGCGGAGAATTCGGACTGCATCGGCTGGCTGACCGAGCGGCTGCTCGGCGACGGCCACGTCGCGCCGCATTTTCATGCGCACGCGCGGCCGGCCGTGGTCGAGCGCGAGGCGACGCATCGCGCGATCGCGTTCGCGGAACTCGTCGACGTGCCGATCCTGATCGTGCATGTATCGGGCGCCGAGGCGATCGAGCAGATTCGCTGGGGGCAGTCGCGCGGGCTGCCAATTCTCGCCGAAACCTGCCCGCAGTACCTGTATCTGACGGCCGCCGATCTCGGTCATCACGGTCACGACGGCTACGAAGGCGCGAAATGCGTATGCAGCCCGCCGCCGCGCGATCCGGCGAACCAGCAGGCGGTGTGGAAGGCGCTGAAGCAGGGCGTGTTCTCGGTATTCTCGTCCGATCACGCGCCGTTCAACTACGACGATCCGTGCGGCAAGCATCCGGGCGGGCAGGCCGTCTCGTTCGACCATATCCCGAACGGCATTCCGGGGCTGGAGACGCGCCTGCCGCTGCTGTTCGACGGCGTGCGCAACGGGCGCCTGTCGCTGCACCAGTTCGTCGAGCTGACTTCGCTGCGCCCCGCGAAGCTGTACGGGCTGTATCCGCGCAAGGGGACGATCGCGGTCGGTGCCGACGCGGATATCGTCGTGTGGGATCCGGACAAGCGCGTGCGGATCGCGAATGCGTCGCTGCATCATGCGGTCGACTACACGCCTTATGAAGGGATCGAGGTGACGGGCTGGCCGCGTCATTGCCTGTCGCGCGGCGAGCTGCTCGTCGAGGACGGCCGGCTGCTCGCGGCGGAGCCGGGGCGCGGGCAGTTCCTGCCGGCCGGCAAGCCGTGCCTCGACTGATGTCGCGCGATGCGATTGCGATGTGAGCGCCCGCGCGACGCGGCGGGCGCCGTTTCAACAGGAGCTACGATGAGCGTTTCCCTCGCAATGCGCGGCCTCGCGGCCGCGGCGATCGTCGCCGGGTCATGCGGCGGCGGCCCGGCGCTGGCTGCCGGCGGCGCGCCGCAGGATCCGCCGAGCGTCGTGCCCGAAGCGGCCGGCGTCGATTCGGCGCCGCTCGTGCGGCTGTCCGAATGGCTGCGCCGCGACCGGATGGACGTGCGCAGCCTGGTCGTCGTGAAGGACGGCAAGATCGTGTTCGAGCGCTACGGCGACGGCCTCACGCGCGACAACAACTACGAGCTGTATTCGGTGACGAAGACGATCACCGCGCTGCTCGCCGGCATTCTCGACGGCGATGGCAAGCTCGGCCCGTCGACGAAGGTCGCGCCGCTGATCGCGGCCGCGCGGCCCGATCTCGCGGGCGAACTCGCGGACAAGCAGGATATCGAGCTGCGGCACCTGATGTCGATGTCGAGCGGGTTGCGCTACACGACGCGCGAAGGCACCGATCCGCTGTACTACGACGCGCCCGACCGGCTGCAGGTTGCCGTGACGAGCCGTGCCGCGCAGCCGCCCGGCACGCATTTCGACTACATCGACGTGAACCCGGTGCTGGTCGGTACGGCCGTGTCGATCGCCGCGGGCGAGCGCGAGGACGACTTCGCGCGCGAGCGGCTGTTCGAGCCGCTCGGCTTCGCGCACTACCGCTGGAGCGGCGCCGACGGCACCGGCGCGGTGGCGGGTGGCTGGGGCCTGCGGCTGCGCGCCGTCGACATGGCGAAGATCGGCATGCTGCTGCTCGACAACGGCCGCTGGAACGGCAAGCAGGTCGTGCCGGCCGGCTGGGTCCGGCAGATGACGACGCCATCGCCGGCCGCGGCCGACTACGGCTACTACTGCTGGATCGGCCATGTCGTCGAGCGCGGCACGCCGGAATTCGGCGCGATGGGCTTCAAGGGGCAGTTCATCACGGTGCTGCCCGCGCAGCGCGCGGTCGTCGTGATGACGAGCCTGCTGCCGACCGACGGCGGGTTGCGCGACGCGACCTACCTGAACCTCTATCGGCGGATGGTCGACGACTACATCCTGCCGGCGCTCACGCCCGCGCGGCCGCCGGTCGAAAGCGCGGCAGCCACGCAGGCGCTGCGCGACGAACTCGAGCGCAGCCGGCAGACGAAGGGGGTGCCCGGTACCGCCACCGCGTTCAACGATGCGCCGGAGATTTGATGAGGATTGCAAATTTCAGTGACCATTCGTCCGTGTGGCGTTCCGATGCACGGCGGCCCGCTGCGCCGTTCATGCGCCGGCTGCTCGCACGGGTTGCCGCGTTGCTGATCGGCGGCGGGGCGCTGGCCTCGGCATTGGCACCGATGCTGTCCGTGGCGCACGCGGCCGACGCGTTGCCGCTGCATGAAACCGGCATCGCGGCGGCCGCACCCGAAGACGTCGGCGTCGATTCGCGCAGGCTCGTCGCGCTGTCGCGCTGGATCCGCGAGCAGAAGCTCGACGTGTACAGCCTGCTCGTCGTGAAGGACGGTAAGCTGATCTTCGAGCGCTACGGCGCGAACGCGTCGCGCGACTCGACCTACGAGCTGTACTCGGTGACGAAGGCCGTGACGTCGCTCGTCGCGGGCATCCTGGTCGAGCATGGCGCCGTGCAGCTCGACGAGCCGGTGGCCGCGCGGCTTGCCGCGTGGCGCCCCGAGCTCGGCGGCGCGCTCGCGGACAAGCGCGGCATCGAATTGAAGCACGTGCTGTCGATGTCGAGCGGCCTGCATTACGACTTCAGCCCGAAGGACGATCCGATCTACTACACCGCGCCGGACCGGCTGAGGCTCGCCGCGTCGGCCGCGCCGAAGGTCGCGCCGGGCACCGCGTTCGAGTACACCGACGTGAACCCGATCCTCGCGTCGGCGATGTTGAGCGCGGCGGCCGGCGAGCCCGTCGAGCGCTATGCGCGCACGCACCTGTTCGGCCCGCTCGACATGAAGCGCGCGGCATGGGAGCGCGCGGATCGCACCGGGCTCGTGTCGGCCGGCTGGGGGCTGCGGCTGCGCGCCGTCGACATGGCGAAGATCGGCATGCTCGTGCTCGACGGCGGGCGCTGGCAGGGGCGGCAGGTGGTGCCGCGGGCGTGGATCGCGCAGATGACGGCGCCGCGCGTGTCGCCGCACTTCGGCTACTACTGGTGGATCAACAACATCGTCGACAGCGAGCCGGAATTCGACGCGATGGGCTTCAAGGGGCAATTCATCACGGTGTTGCCGAAGCGCAATACGGTGATCGTGATGACGGGCGTGCTGCCGGTGGACGGCGGCCTGCGCGACGCGGAGAACGTGAAGCTGTTCCGGCGGATGGTGAACGGCTACATCCTGCCGGCGCTCGATGGCGGTGCGGCGTCGGGGCAGGGCGGCGGCGCCGGCGATACGCTTGCGGCGCTGCGCGACGAACTCGAAGTGAGTGCGCGCACCGCGGGCGTGCCCGGCACGCAGCTCGATCCGACGGATCTGCCGAAGTAGGCGCGTCGATACGTGTGCGGCGCTGCGTGTGGAGCGGGAAGTGAGTGCGTGCTCCGTGGGCGTGCCCGGCGCGCAGGTCGATTCGACGGATCTGCCGAAGTAGCGTCGGGCATGTGTCCGGTCGGCCCGATGCAGGCGGGCCGGACACACCGCGTGTCCCACATCACACCAGTTCACCCAGGCACGCGTCGAACTGCGCGACGAGCGTGTCGACATCGTCGGCCGTCGTCTGCGGACACACGAGCATCATGTTGTGGAACGGCGTGATCAGCACCCCGCGGTTCAGCAGATACAGATGCACGATGTGCTCGAGTTCGCTGTCGAGCTGCTCGCCGGCGATCGTGCCGTTGCGTGGCGGCACCGGCGTGAACTGGAACTCGGTGCGTGCGCCGATGCGCGTCACGCACCACGGCAGCCGATGCTTCGCGATCGCCTGTTCGAGCCCGGTCGCAAGCCGCGCGGCCAGTTCGAACATATGCGCATACGCGGCATCGGTCGCGACGTCGGCGAGCGTCGCGCGCATCGCATGCATCGCGAGCATGTTCGCGGTGAGCGTCGTGCCGATCCCGGAATGGCCGGGCGGTGCGCTCAGCTTCGCCTGTTTCGCGCGTTCCGCGAATTCGGCGCTGAATCCGTACACCGCGCACGGCACGCCGCCCGCGATCGGCTTGCCGACCACCAGCGCGTCCGGTTCGAGACCGTGTGCGGCCGCGTAGCCACCCGGGCCGCTGCTGATCGTGTGGGTTTCGTCGATCACGAGCAGCGTGCCGTAGCGGCGCGTGAGTTCGCGCGCCGCCTCCCAGAAGCCCGGCTCGGGCAGGACCATGCCGATATTCGTCATCGCCGGCTCGGCGAGCACGCATGCGACGTCGCCATCCTTCAGCGCCGCCTCGAGCGCGGCCAGATCGTTGAACTCGACCACGCGCGTGTTCGCCAGCAGGTCGTAGGACTGCCCCAGCAGGCTGTCGCGCTGCACCGGGCGGCCGTCGACGAGATCGACGAACACGTCGTCGACCGTGCCGTGATAGCAGCCGTTGAACACGACGATCGTGTTGCGGCCGGTGGCCGCGCGCGCCCAGCGCAGCACGAAGCGATTCGCGTCGCTCGCGCTCAGCGCGAACTGCCAGACCGGCAGCCTGAAGCGGCGCGCGAGTTCGCGCGACACCCAGGCGGCGTCCTCGCTCGGCAGCATCGTCGTGTAGCCGCGCGTCGCCTGTTCGGCGAGCGCGCGTGCGACCGGCTCGGGCGCATGGCCGAACATCGCGCCCGTGTCGCCGAGACAGAAGTCCGCGTAGCGATGACCGTCGACGTCGGTGAAGGTCGCGCCGCGCGCCTCCTTCACGACCAGCGAGAACGGGGTCGACCAGTCCTGCATCCAGTGCAGCGGCACGCCGAACAGCAAATGCTCGGACGCTTCCGCGGACAACGCGCGGGAGATCGGCATGGCTTCGGTGAATGCACGGCGCTCGCGATCGAACAGCGCGCGGGCGCGGATGAGGTCGACTCCGTGGCGGGAAGGCAAAGGCAACTCCTGGGCTGTGAAGGTGGAACAACGATAGCGCGGCGGGCGGGGGCTGAACAGACGCAGAATTACCGACACCGATGCGCAAGTGAGTACGGCATGTTCGCGGCGAATTCCTGTTTGATTTCGAGATTGCACAGGTAAATCGAAACCCGGCAGAAACATGAAGGTTTTCATGGATTCTGGTATGAGGTTTCGCGACCTATCGTGGTGGTAAGCCGTGGCGCATGCGGTCTGCCGGATGCCATCGTTGCTGGCTGTGCAGCGTATCCGACGCACGATCGCAATGGCTGGCGGGTGCTTCGATCGCACACGCATACGGCTGAGCGAAGCGAATTCCACCTCGCATTGCAGGCCAATTTCGGGATAACGGAATGCGGATTTTTCATTGCGATGGTGATCGGGCGCTCGAAACGGGCCGGCTATTTCGGCAACCGGGTTTCAACCATCCTGAAAGCGGGACCTCACAATGAAGATCCACCATCAACTCGCCGCGCTCGCCGCTTGCTGCGCATTGACCGGCCTGACGTACGCCGGGCCGACATCGCCGCAGGCGGTCGTCAAGAAGATCACGCTGACCGCGAACATCGGCGACAGTCTGTTCGTTTCGAGGCCGGACAACTCGGCGTTGGGCGATGTGGTCGAACTGAACGCGACGGGCGGCGCGCAGCAGACCGTCGGCGCAACGTTGCCGATTCGCGTGCGCGCGACGAATCCCGATATCAACGTCGTACTGTTGCGGCCGTCCGGTTCGCCGAGCGGCGTTGACGGCCTGGCCGATGTGAAGGTCGGTCTGACGGACAACGCGGGCGACCGGGGCACGGTGCCTGGCGCCGGCCGGCCGGTCCGGCTGGCGAAGCGCGGACACGACGGTTTCGACGGCTACGACGAAACTCATGACGTGAAGATCAGCGCGCACGTGCAGGACGTGCGCGGAACCGGGCAGCCGACTGTCGGCCGTAATCCGGCCAGTGTCGTGCTGGTGTTCGAACCGGCCGCGTCGGCTGGACGCGAGCCGGCGGTGGAGCGGGTTTCCGCAGTCGGCGAGTAAGGCCGTGGCCCCGTCGGACGTATCGGGCGGGGTCTTTCAGTCGAAGTTTTTGCGCATAAACATACGACAACCTATCTCTTGGGGCGCGAAATTAGATGTGAGTGTGTACTCACATTTACGGCATTAGACCAATGTAATCGGAGTAAACAACCAATTCATCCCCAGCCTCGATCGCGTCTAGGCTGCACAGTATGGTACGACGACATATGAATGGGGCGCGTTCGACCGCGACGATCAGCCCGCGAACGATGCGGTACACACGCGGCCGCCGGTCGCGCGGAACGTGGCGATCTCGGACGTGACGTTGAGCGGCGTGACTGCGTCGTGTTTCCAGGCGATCGTCGTGCAGGGGCCGGTTGCGTTCGACTACAACGGCACGCCGCCGCTGCCCGCCGTGCAGCCGATTGCCGGCGTGACGATCGGCAACTACGACTTCGGCACGCCGGTGTATCGGGCATGCCGATGGTCACATCGGCGGGGGCGATCCATGCATTCAATGTGAGCGCGATGACGCTGACGAACGTGACGATCGCCGGGCGGGCAGCAACGCGACGAGCACCGGCAAGCGGTGGCGCAACGGGGTGGAGGGGCGTTCGCGTGCGGCCGGCCGATACGCGCGAACGCGACGCGTCATGCCAGCGTCTTGACCATGTGATGTTCATCGTAGAAGCGGCCGTCGACGAACAGCGAACGCGGTTCCGTGCCGAACCGGACGAACCCTTGAGACACATACAAGCGTTCCGCGGTGCCGTTGATCTCGTTCACGCACAGGATCAGTTGCCTGCACTTCCACGCATGCGCCGCATGCGCGGTCGCGCCGTCGAGCAGCGATTGCGCAATGCCGCGGCCACGATACGCGGGGTCGACGAACACGCCCCAGATCGTCGCCTTGTGCGCGACCTTGGCGCGCGCGTCGCGGCGCACGCCCGTGATGCCGACGAGCGATGCATCGTCGAATGCGCCGAACACGGCGCGCTCGTGGGTGGGCGTGATGCGCGTCGCGAATTCGTCGACCGGGACGCCGGCTTCCTCGTCGCGGGTCGGCAGGAACGAAGTCGGCGACGAGTCGACCGCGCGCAGGCGGACGGACTGGAATTGCGCCGCGTCGGCGGCGTCGAGCAGGCGGATCGTGATCATCGGTCGGTGTTGTCGTTGGTGTGCCGGAAGGTCGGAATCTGCGGCGCGGTGCGCGGCAAGGCATCGACCGATGCTAATCGAAAACACACGCATTTGCCGGTGCGATCGGCACGCCGCATCGACAGGCGTGAAGCGCGCTACCGAGGCGCGAGTGATGGTCGGGATGACGCGTGGAGCATCGCTGCGCGTTCGCGAAGTCCGCAGGCAATCGTGCTCGGGGCGCCGAACGCATGCGCGTGGAAACGAGCCGGATGCGAACGCACCTGCCGTTGCGTTGGACGCGAACGCGTGCATGTGGCGCGCGACGTGAGGAACGTGACGACGCAGTGCCGTGCGCGACAGGCATGCCGCGCCGACTCGTGGAAGAGGGATGAAGTGAAGCGCGTGCCGGCCATTGCGCCGAAGCGCCGCCGGACACGCGAAATACGTCCGCGACGTGAGGGGGCCGCGATATATGTGATGCGCCCGATCAGTTCAGGCGCATGCGATCCGCCTCGATACCGCCTCCGCGACGTGAGGTGTCCGCGATACGTGTGATGCACCCGATCAGCTCAGGCGCATGCGATCCGCCTCAATACCGCGACAGCTGATTGCCGTTGATCTGCACGCGATCGCCCGGGCGCAGGTCGCCCGGCGACTGCACGTCGAACGAGCGCGTCGAGCCGTCGCTCACCCGCACGTCGATCCGGTAGCTGCTCGGCGGCTGGGCCGCGCCCATTTGCTGGCCGATCTGGTTGCCGGCGACGGCGCCGCCGAGCGCGCCGATCACGGTGGCCGCATCGCGGCCGTGGCCGCGGCCGAACTGGTTGCCCACCAGGCCGCCGACCAGCGCACCGACGACGGTGCCGGCGACGCCCGACGTGCCGACCGAGCCGTTGATCGGCTGGATGTTCGCGACGGTGCCGTATTGCGTGCCGTAGCCGTTGCCGTACTGGCCGCCGTAAGGCTGCGGGTTGCCGTACTGGTCGTACTGCGGCGCCTGGTTCGGATAGGCCGGCTGCTGCGGCTGCACGTAACCCGGTTGCGAATACGCGGGTTGCGCGTAGCCGGGCGTCGCGTACTGTTGCTGCGGATAGCCCGGTTGCGCGCCGTAGTAGCCCGGCGCGACACAGGCGGTCAGCGGAAGCGCCGCCACGGCGACGAGCGTGGCGAACAGAACGGTCTTCGTGGAAGGCATGCGCATCATGATGTTTCCTGCATCGGCAACGTGTTCGCCGACGAATTCCGGGACGGGTGGCGAACTCGGCGTGAGTATAAGGAAAGGGCGGATGCACGTCCGGTGCGGCCGGGTAACAACGTGTAAAGTCTGTTGCCGCGCAAATCGCGGTGCGGCGCGGCCGAGATTCGACGATGCGGTTCGCCGTCCGGCAGCCGCGTGAGGGCGCCGATTGTGCGACGATCGGCATCCGCGGGCGCCCGCCCGGTGATCACACCCCATCTTCGCGCCACGCCCGACGGGCAGCTCGCCCGCATATCGCGAAATCGAATGCGCGGCATCGCGACATTTAATTGGCCACTGGCCGCCCCGTCCGATATCGTGACCGCACATCCCTGCCAACGGTCGCGCCGTGCCGGCTGCGGTGCCTTCCCCTGTCCGCGTCGGCGTCGCGCAGCGTCCGCCCCACTCATTCCGACTCATGACCGATCGCTTCTTCACCAACGCCGTCGATGCCGGCGGCCGGCCCGTCAACCTCGTCGTCCATGACGGCCGCTTCGTCGCGATCGGCGCCGCTTGCACTGCCGCACCCGGCGCCGAAACGATCGACCTCGGCGGCCGCGTCGTGCTGCCCGGCTTCGTCGACGGCCACATCCATCTCGACAAGAGTTTCGTCGGCGACCGCTGGGTGCCGCACCAATCGGTCGACTCGCTGCGCGAGCGGCTCGTGGTCGAGAAGCGCCAGCTCGCGGCCGCGCCGCCGATCGTCGAGCGCGCGAATGCGCTGATCGCGCAGGCCGCCGCGTTCGGCACGATCGCGATGCGCAGCCACGTCGACGTGGACGCGACGACCGGCCTGTCGAACCTGCACGCCGTGATGGCCGCGCGCGAACAGTGGCGCGGAATCGTCGACATCGAACTGGTCGCGTTTCCGCAGGCCGGCGTGGCGACGTGCCCGGGCACTGCCGCGCTCCTCGATGCGGCCGTGCGCGAAGGCGCGGACGTGGTCGGCGGGATCGACCCGACGACGCTCGACGGCGACGCGGACGGCCAGCTCGACATCGTGTTCGGCATTGCCGAGAAGCGCGGCGCGAAGATCGACATCCACCTGCACGAACCGGGCGAGACCGGCATCGCGCAACTGCTGCGGATCGCGGCGCGCACGCGCGCGGCCGGCCTCGGCGGCCGCGTGAACGTGAGCCACGCGTATGCGCTCGGCCAGGTCGAACATGGCGACGTCGAGCGTGCGGCCGCGGCACTCGCCGACGCCGGCGTGTCGATCCTGACCAACGCGCCGGGCGACTGCGCATTCCCGCCGGTTCAGCAGCTGCGCGACGCGGGCGTCCACGTGTTCGCCGGCAACGACAACATTCGCGACGCGTGGTGGCCGTACGGCAACGGCGACATGCTGCAGCGCGCGATGATGGTCGGCTACCGCTCGGGCTTCCATACCGACGAAGCGCTCGGCATCGCGCTCGACATGGCGACGCACGCCGGCGCGCGCGCGCTCGGCCTCGCGCACTACGGCATCGCGGTCGGCTGCGACGCGAGCTTCGTCGCGGTGCGCGCGCCGAATGCGGCGGCCGCCGTCGCCGGCGTGCCGGCCGAACGCTGGGTGTTCCGGCGCGGCGAAAGCGACACCGGCGCGCCGTTCGCGCCGGCGCTGCGTTTCACGCGCTGACGACCCGACCGCCGTCGCGGTGCGTGCATCGCGA
Organism: Burkholderia sp. Bp9099; assembly: GCF_003857805.1. Classification (NCBI taxonomy): domain Bacteria; kingdom Pseudomonadati; phylum Pseudomonadota; class Betaproteobacteria; order Burkholderiales; family Burkholderiaceae; genus Burkholderia; species Burkholderia sp. Bp9099. The sequence continues at coordinate 199,187 of NZ_QTPU01000013.1, read as the reverse complement.
CGGCTTCAAACTGACTGAACGATTGACCGACCACACCGGAACCGACATGACGAACCTGCTGATCCGCAACGTCCGCACGCACGCCGACGAAGCGCTCGACATCCTGATCGACGGCGAGCGCATCGCGCGCGTCGGCCCGTCGCTCGACGCGCCGGCCGGCTGCGCGATCGAGGACGGCGCGGGCGCGCTCGCGCTGCCCGGCCTCGTCGAAGGCCACACGCATCTCGACAAGACCCACTGGGGGATGCCGTGGTATCGCAACGCGGTGGGGCCGCGTCTCGTCGACCGCATCGAGAACGAGCGCAATTACCGCGCGACGAGCGGCCATGACGCGGGCGCCGCGTCGCTCGCGCTGTCGCGCGCGTTCCTCGCGGCCGGCACGACGCGCATCCGCACGCACGTCGACGTCGACACCGAAGCCGGGTTGCGCCATCTGCACGGCGTGCTCGCGACGCGCGAGACGCTGCGCGGCCAGGTGGAGATCCAGATCGTCGCGTTTCCGCAGTCGGGCGTGCTCAAGCGGCCCGGCACGGCCGCGCTGCTGTCCGACGCGCTCGGCGCGGGCGCCGACCTGCTCGGCGGTCTCGACCCGTGCGCGATCGAAGGCGATCCGGTCGAAGCGGTGGACGTGCTGTTCGGAATCGCCGAGCGTCATGGCCGCGGCCTCGACCTGCATCTGCACGAACGCGGATCGATGGGCGCGTATTCGCTCGATCTGATCCTGCAGCGCACGGCCGCGCTCGGCATGCAGGGCAAGGTCACGATCAGCCACGGCTTCTGCCTCGGCGACATCGCCGAGCGCGAGCGCGACGCGCTGCTCGCGCGGATGGCCGAACTCGGCGTCGCGATCGTCACGACCGCGCCGGCCGCGGTGCCGGTGCCGTCGGTCGTTGCGTGCCGCGCGGCCGGCGTGACCGTGATCGGCGGCAACGACGGCGTGCGCGACACGTGGACGCCGTACGGCTCGCCCGACATGCTCGAACGCGCGATGCTGATCGGCATGCGCAACGATTTCCGCCGCGACGACGCGCTCGAAGTCGCGCTCGACTGCGTGACGCACGGCGCGGCACGCGGTTGCGGTTTCGCCGACTATGGCCTGGAAGCAGGCAAGCGCGCGGACGTCGTGCTGGTCGATGCGCTGACGTTCGCCGAGGCCGTCGTCGCGCGGCCGACGCGGCGGCTCGTCGTGTCGTCGGGGAAGATCGTCGCGCGCGACGGCGCGCTGGTCTGAACCGGGCGCCGCATCGTGCCGGTTATGATCGGGCTTCCTTCAGCCTGATCTGCCGGGAGACGACGATGCGACGCACACGCACGATGGCCGCACGGGCCGCAGGATGGATCGCCGCGGCGACGTTCGCGACGGCGGCCGCGCAGGCGATGGCGGCGGGCGCGGACGGCGCGCAGCAGGAGGCGAATCGCCGCACGGTGCTCGCGTTCTACGAGAAAGGCCTGAACGAGAAGGATGCGGATGCCGCCCTCGCGTACGTCGGCGACCGGTACGTGCAGCACAACCCGAACGCGGCCGACGGCCGCGACGGTTTCCGCAAGTTCGTCGCGTTCCTGCGCGACAAGTATCCGCAGTCGCACAGCGAGATCAAGCGCTCGTTCGTCGACGGCGACTACGTGATCCTGCACGTGCACGCGGTGCGCGAACCCGGCACGCGCGGCAGCGCGATCGTGGACATCTTCCGGCTCGAACACGGCAAGATCGTCGAACACTGGGACGTGAACCAGCCGGTGCCGGAGCAGGCGGCGAACGGGAACACGATGTTCTGACGGTCGGTTTTCTCGACATGCGCCGCCGCCCGGTCGATGCCCGCCCGCATCGCTGCGCTCATTCCTGCTCGTGCTCCAGCATCGTTGCGAGCGCCTTCGTCAGTTCGCTGACCATCGGATCGGCGGTCGGCCGATGCAGGATCGCGATGTCCATGTGCTCGATCGGCGCGAAGCCGCCGTGCGCGTCGGTCAGCACGACGTGGTCGTCGGTCACCACGCGCGCTGGCAGCACGCTGATGCCGAGCCCGTCCGCGACGGCTGCCTGGATCCCGCTCAGGCTCGACGTCGTGAAGCTGATCCGCCAGCGGCGGCCGCGTTCCTCGATCGCCTTGATCATGTCGTCGCGATAAAGCCCGCGCGGTGGGAACACGACGATCGGCACCGGATCGAGGTCGATCGTCGGATGCTGCGCGCTGTCGATCCAGCGCAGTTTCTCCGGCCAGCGCACCACCGCCTCGCGGCTGTCGCGCCGCTGCTTGATCAGCACGAGATCGAGCTCGCCGCGATCGTAGGCCGCGCAAATGTCGCGGCTCAGCCCGCACGTCACCTCGAGCTTCACCTGCGGATGATCGCGCTTGAACGCGGCGAGCGCATGGGTCGTGCGGCCCGCCGCGAAATCGTCGGGCACGCCGAGCCGGATCGTCAGTGCGACGGTCGCGCCCGACAGCGCTTCCAGCATCTCGTCGTTCAGCGCGATCATGCGCCGCGCGTAGCTGAGCACCGTCACGCCGGCGTCGGTCGGCCGCACGTCGCGCGTACCGCGATCGAGCAGGCGATGCCCGGCGATCTCCTCCAGCCGCCGCACCTTCTGGCTGACCGTCGACTGCGTCGAATGCAGGCGCGCGGACGCGGTCGTGAAGCTGCCGCAGTCGGCGACCATCACGAGCGCGCGCAACAGGTCGAGGTCGAACAAAGGTCTATTCATTTCTGCACTTTTGCGGATTCGAGCATTTCATTTTCAAATGCGTGCGACGACTTTTAACATGGCCCGAGACCGCGGGCAATCGCGGTTTCGCCGGACCCGGCGCGGCTGTGCGGGCGGACTTGCAAGGAGGCACCGGGGGTTTTTCAAACGGATGGCGATCGTCGGCGCGTTTGTGTTGATGAAGCTCACGAGTGCCGCCGCCGACGGTGGCGCGCTCGAGGGGCGGCCGAGCGTGGCCACGGCGACACGGTGCGCACGTTGATCGACACGGGCGTGAAGGTCGATCACGTGAACCGGCTCGGCGCGGCCGCGCTGCTGGAAGCGATTGCGCTCGGCGACGGCGGCGAGCGCCATGTGCGGATCGTGCAGTTGCTGGTGGATGCGAAGGCGGACGTGAACCTGGTCGATTCGAACGGCGAGACACCGCTGTGGCATGCGCGCAGCCGAGGTATACGAAGATCGAGCGGATTTCGGGGGCAGCGAAAGGGCAGTGGCGTCAGCGGGAATGCGATTTGCGCGCGGTGCCGGTGTCGGGAAGCTGGCGGAGGAACTCGCCGGCCAGATTCACGCAGTAGTCGAACGACGGCGTGTAACCGAGTGTCGAGATATCGTTGAAGCGAGACTGAACGAACGTGCGACGTTCGTCGAGCAGATGCAGGAAGGTATCTCGATGGCGAACGAGAAATGCGCTTGCCTCCATCAGGCTCTCCGGCTCCCGCTCGATGACCAGGCAGAGATCGAACAGGTCTCGCGCGGTGGGACGATCTCCGCGATGCCACATTTTCTTGGCCACGATTTCCGCTGAAGTCTCGACCTTGACGATGTGGTCCATCAGCATCCATTCGTCGTAACCGGGAGACATCAGGTTTCGGGAGACCACGAAGTCGATTTCACCGTCGGGCAACACCAGTTTCACGAAACCGGCGTGTTCCTCGTACTCGGTCGTGATGTCGGATGCGGCGTCGCTGATGCGTGGGTTCACGTACCCGAGGTACTGCGGGTCGGGTACGAAGATATCGATGTCCTTGCTGACACGATGTCCGTGACGCAGCATGAGGACGGTGCCGTCGCCAAATGTCCAGAACGGATGTGCCGCGCCGTACTGGCGTATCTCGTCGATTAGCGTCAGCGTTTTGCGGAAAAGCCCCTGCCACGGGCCGTCGGGCAATTCGGCCGGTGCAGTCATGCCCATACCTCCCGGTACAGATGAAGATCCTTCGACCATGCGGCCAGGTTTTTCCAGATGGCGCGAAGCGGCGTGCCGGAGCGTGCGGCCGCTTCTTCGGCGGCCTTCACCACCACCGGCAACGGTACCTCGTCGAGGATGACGGAGATCTGCGATTCGTACCCTGCCGGAATTTGTCCCGTGGTCAGCGCGTCCGCCAGCAGTCGCTCGGTCAATTCACCCTTATAGCTGACGTTCGAGCTCACGACGGCCTTGTAGAGGCCGCTTTGGGCCGATCGCGGCTGCGCCAGGAGTTCGATGCCGAGCACGCTGAGCAACGGGATGAGCTTGTTGATTCCAAGATCCTTGACCTTGCCGGTTTCGAGCTGGTTCACCGTGAGACGAGACAATCCGGCGAGTTTTGCAAGCTGGGCCTGTGTGAGATCGAGTTCCGCCCGCCGTTTGGCAACGGCCTGACCGATTTCATAGAGTTGCATGTTCACCTCCCGACGCAGGTTCACCGCACGAAAATGTAAGTTATATCTTACATCTCGATGGTATGCATTGTCACGCATGGACGCGGGTGCGGTATAGGATGGATGGTCTGTTCAAGCGAAGAAAATGTTGCGAGAGACGGCGATCGGTCGCGCTGTATAGACATACTCGCTCGACGGAAATCCGTGAAAACTCGTTTTGTGGCAGTCAAGCATCACCCCGGGTAAACGCTCAAAATATGGAGAAAATCGTGTAAATGCCCATTTTTCGCTCATCTATTCTGCTCCTTTCCCCGATTTAATTTCCCCGACTCCCTCAATCCGCCCCACATCCATTCCTTCCGCTTGCGCTCGAAAATCAAGCGGTCTAGACTGCATCGCAGCTTCATCGAAGTCCCCGTCTTTCGCGTACCGCGCCGGGCCAGCCGGCACGACGCTCCCCAACGGACGCCCGGCGCCTTCCCCCGCCACGTCGAGACCAAAAGGACACACCATGAACCGCACTGCAAGGCTTCTCGCTTCCGCGCTGGCGTTCGCGCCGCTCGTCTCGTTCGCGCAGGACACGGCGACGATCCGCTGGGGCATCGATCCCACCTATCCGCCGTTCGAGGCGAAGCAGCCCGACGGCTCGCTCGCCGGCTTCGACATCGACCTGCGCAATGCGATCTGCGAGCAGCTGCGCGCGAAATGCGTGTGGGTCGAGCAGGGTTTCGACGGGATGATTCCGGCGCTGCGCGCGCGCAAGTTCGACGTGATCATGTCCGCGATGACGGCCACCGACGAGCGGCTCAAGCAGATCGACTTCTCGAACAAGCTGTATGCGTCGCCGGGCGCGCTCGTCGCACCGGCCGGCTCGAAGCTGCTGCCGACCGCGGCGTCGCTCGCCGGCAAGCGCGTCGGGATCGACCAGGGCACGACGCAGGAGGCCTACGCGAAGGCCGAATGGGCGACCAAGGGCGTGACGATCGTGTCGTACCAGAACCAGGACCAGGTGTATCAGGATCTCGTGAACGGCCGCCTCGACGCGACCTTCCAGGACAAGACGCAAGCCGGCTATTCGTTCCTGAAGACGCCGCGCGGCAAGGGTTATGCATTCGCGGGGCCCGACGTGACCGACGTGCGCATCACCGGCTACGGCGTCGCGATGGGCGTGCGCAAAGGCGACGCCGAGATGAAGAAGCGGCTGAACGACGCGATCGTCGCGATCCGCGCGAACGGCACGTACCAGAAGATCGCCGCGAAATATTTCGACTTCGACATCTACGGCGCCAAGCAGCAGCTGACTTCCGCGCCGTGAACCCGTGACCCTGCAATTCCATGACCCCGTGGCTCAATCAATCGACAGGCAACCCATGACGAGTATCCAGGAACGCGTCGCGAAAGCCGTGACGCCCGAACTGATCGCCGCCTTCCGCGACGAAGGCGCGGTATGCATCAAGGGCATCTTCTCGCCCGACGAAGTGGCCGCGCTGCGTGCCGGCATCGACGCGAACCTCGCGCAGCCGAGCGCGCGCGCGAAGGTCGCGAGCCGGCCCGACGATCCGGGCTGGTTCTTCGAGGACTTCTGCAACTGGCAGCACAACGACGCGTATCGCGACTTCATCGTGCGGTCGCCCGCGCCGTCGGTGGCCGCGGCGCTGATGGGCACGCAGACGGTGCGGCTGCATCACGACCACCTGCTCGTGAAGGAGCCCGGCACGCGGCAGCGCACGCCGTGGCACCAGGACCAGCCGTACTACAACATCGAAGGCGACGACAACGTCAGCATGTGGATTCCGGTCGATCCGGTGCCGCTCGAATCGACGCTCGAATTCGTCGCGGGTTCGCACCAGGGGCCATGGCTGATGCCGCGCACGTTCATGGACAAGGAGGCGAAGTGGTTCCCGGAAGGCAGCCTCGCCGACCTGCCCGACATCGAAGCCGACCGCGCGGCGTTCCCGATCCGTCACTGGGCGCTCGAGCCGGGCGACATGGTGTGCTTCCGGATGCTGACGCTGCATGCGTCGGGCGGGACGCAGAACCGCCGGCGCGCGTTCTCGATCCGCTTCGTCGGCGACGATATCCGTCATGCGCCGCGCCGCTGGAAGACGTCGCCCGATTTCCCGGGACTGGCCGACGAACTGCCCGACGGCGCGCCGCTCGAGCATGCGCTGTTTCCGGTCGTGTGGTCGCGCGGCGCGGGGCAGGTCGGGGCGATCTGAGCGGCGCGGATCGACTACGTCGCGCGACATCGAGCGACATCGAGCGACGGCAAGCGACGGCAAGCGACGGCAAGCGACGGCAAGCGACGGCAAGCGACCTTCAGCGACGCCATGCGCGCGGTGGCCGTTGCTTCGCGAAGCGGCGCGCCGCGCGTGGTCTCTTACCCGCGCTGAGGAAGGTTCAGGTCTGGTGACGTCCGGCGCCCGGCTTGAAGCGCGAGCCGAGCCGGTAGCGGTTGCCGGGATGCAGGAAGTGCACGAACGTGACGGGCAGCCCGTTCGTCCAGGTGCGGCGCGTGAGCGTGAGGCACGGCTCGTCGGCGCGCATGTCGAGCAGCCGCGCCTGTTCACCGGACGGCAGCGACGCGTCGACCACGTGCTCGATCTCCAGTTCGTAGTGCGACACGTTGTTGAACAGGTATTCGGACGGTGGCTCGGCCTGGAAATCCTGATCGATGAATTCGGGCGCGGCGGCCGGGTTCACGTAGCGATCCTCGAGCTGGATCGGGCGGCCGTTTTCCTCGTGCACGCACACCACGTGAAACACCGGCGTGTTGACCGCCAGCCCGAACGCGGCCGCGACGTCGAACGACGCGGGCTCGCGCGACTGGCTGAGCACGCGGCAGCGGTACTCGTGGCCGCGCGCGCGGATCTCGTCGCGGATGTGCGCGATCATCAGCAGGTTCGACTGCGGCTTCACCTCGGCGACGAAGGTGCCGACGCCCGCGATGCGCTTCAGCACGCCTTCCTCGGTCAGCTCGCGCAGCGCGCGGTTGACCGTCATGCGCGCGACGCCGAATTGCGCGGCGAGATCGAGTTCGGACGGAATGCGGTCCCCCGGGCGCCAGTTGCCCGCATCGACGTTCTGGCGAACGAGTGTCTTGATCTGCTGGAACGGTGCGGTGGTCTTCGTGACCATCGGGGATCCTTGGGGAAGGGCAATCGCGAAATTCTATCCCGGATCAGGGCGCGGGCAGTTCGCGAACGTCGGCCGTCGGCACGGATCCGAACGCATCGCTCAGCGCATAGCCGATCAGCTGCCGCGCGGCAGCCTCGGGTGTCGATAGCGCGCCGCTCGACTTCAGTTCGTCGAATTTCTCGCGCATCGGGAAGTTCGCTTCGCTGGTCGAGCGGATCGTCGCCTGCATGCCCGTATCGACGACGCCCGGCGCGACGCTGCAGATTCGCAGCGCGCGGTTCGCATCGAGCGCGACGGCGCGCGCGTGATGATCGAGCGCGGCCTTGGTCGCGCAGTAGACGCTCCAGCCCGCGTACGCGTTGCGCGCGGCGCCGCTCGACACGTGCAGGATCCGGCATTCGGTCGGCGCCGCTGCCGCCTGCACGAGCGCGGCCGACAGCATCAGCGGCGCCGCGACGTTCAGGCCGACCGCGCGCGCGACGAGCGCCGGATCCTGTGCGTCGAGCGGCCCGATCGGATCGACGATGCCCGCGTTGTTGAAGAGCAGCACGATCGACGCGCCGTCGACGAAGCGGCGCAGCGTGTCGCCGGCGAGCCAGGTTGCGACGGCCGACGTGTCCGACAGGTCGAGTTCGATTTCGGCGAAACGGTCGCCGGCCTGCGCGGCGAGCGACGGATGACCGCTGCGCGATACGCCGAGCACGGCGATGCCTTCCTGCAGCAATTGTTCGGCAAGCGCCGCGCCGAGGCCGCGCGTGTGTCCGGTGACGATGGCGCGCACGTGCGGCGCGAGAGAGGAGGCGATCATGGCGGTGAACGAGTGAACGAGTGAACGGTTGAAGCGTGTTGACAGGCGCGGCGCGCAGGCGGGGCGGCACGGCGTGCGGGACGGGCGATGCGCGGTATTGACCTGGCGGACGAATCCGGCCGAGCGCCGCGCGTCCGGGTGTACGCATATCGTAGCGCCGGCCTGCGCGACGCGCAAACGCGGGACGACGCCGCGCGTGAGCGCGGAGCATGCGTTCGTGCGGCCGAACGCAGGCGTCGCCGTGCGCCGCCGCACGGCCGAACCGTTGGACGAAAACCGGCCGCGGCAAGTGCGCGCGCCGCGGCGGCGAGTGGCGCCGGGCCTCACGTCGCGAGCTATCATATGGCTCGCCCGTTCGCGACGCCGGACGGGCCGCGACCGTTTCCCTTCACCCGCTGCACGCTGCGACGCCATCCATGAACACCACGCCGGACATGCCCACGCCACGCGCCCTGCGCGAACTCACGCCCCTCGAGGCCCGCATTCTCGGGGTGCTCGTCGAGAAGCAGCACACGGTGCCGGACACCTATCCGTTGTCGCTGAATGCGCTGACCGCGGGCTGCAACCAGAAAACCGCGCGCTCGCCGGTGATGAACGTCAGCGAGGACGAAGTCACGACCGCGCTCGACGGGCTCAAGCACCTGAGCCTCGTGATGGAGGGCAGCAGCAGCCGCGTGCCGCGTTTCGAGCACAATGTGAACCGCGTGCTCGGGATTCCGAGCCAGGCGATCGCGCTGCTGACGATCCTGCTGCTGCGCGGCCCGCAGACGGCCGCCGAACTGCGCCTGAACAGCGCACGCCTGCACGGCTTCGCGGACATCTCGTCGGTCGAGGCGTTCCTCGACGAACTCGCGGCGCGTGCGCAGCCGCTCGTCGTCCGGCTGCCGCGCGCGCCCGGTGCGCGCGAGAACCGCTGGATGCACCTGATGTGCGGCGAGGTGAACGTCGCCGACTACGCCGGTGCGGACGCGGGCGGCGGCGCGGATTCCGTTCCGCCGTCGGAGTTCGAGGCGCTCAAGGCCGAGCAGAAGCGGCTTGCGGATGAAGTGGCGCGGCTGAACGCACTCGTGCAGCGGATGGCGACCGAACTCGGGATCGACGTCGATACCCCGGGCGACGCCGGCTGATTGCCCGCCCGAGCCAACTCGACACCGGCGCGCATTTGAGTCGTGGATGGAGAAGCGATTCAGCCGATGCTGATTCGCGTGGCACCTGCGTCGACGAGCCGGAACAGCAGATCCTCGACGGCCGCGCCCGGCGCCGAGCCCAGGTCCGCATTGACGCGCCATCCTTGCTCCGTGCCCGCCGGTTCCGACAGATAGTGAACGATGCCGTGCAGGCCGTCCTCGGCCGGCTCGCCTGCGTCGTCGGCGTCGAACCACGCGAAGAACCATGTCCTGAACGCGTCGGTGGCCGCGGCCTCGCCGATGCCGTCGGCTTCGATCGTCGCCCAGTCCCACACGAACGGCCGGATCGACACCGCCGCCGTTTCGAGTTCGAACGCGAACGGTTCGAAGTCCAGTTGCGTGGTCGAGTCGACCATTGCCGGCTGGCCGGCCGATTCGCCTTCGGTGTGAACGATGTCGGCGCGGCACGGCAGTGCGAGCGGGCCTTCGGTGGCCAGCGTGCCGTCGGCTTTCCGGTAGGCCGGTTCGACGACGGCCGCCGGTTGCGCTGCCGCTTGTGCGAGCAGGTCGGCGTAGGGCTGGCGGATGGCGCTGAGCAGTTCGGATACGGTCATCGTGGCGTGTCGGGTCATGTTGCGTACGATCAATCACAGACAGGTGGTGCGTCGTGCCGCCTGCGCAGAAGGCGAGGCGTCATCGGCAGCGGACAGCGATGATCGTACGGTACGTCGGCCACACGCGACCACTCGGCCGAACGGCCGGCGCCCCGGGTCGCGTTGCGGCTGGCGACCGGCGGCGCTTGCATGAAGCCCGTTCCATGAAGCCCTGTCGACAGGCCCGGAAACGTCGGCAGGCGCGCGCCCGAAACGCGCGGCATCGGCGCAACGCGCCGAATGCCCGGGCGATCCGTTGCGGATCGCCGTTCTTTCGCCCGGCCTCTTGACGCAGATCGCATGCCCCCGCCGCGCCTCGCTGCCGCCTTGCGCGAGTGCCATAATCGAGCCTGCACCTCATTCCAGACGTCCCCCGGAGAATCACCATGCAGAACCTCGACAATCCTTCCCATGATCGCGAGGTAGGCAGTGCCGACGCGACGCAGGACACCACGCGTATCGACGACGTCCGCATCGGCGCCGTGCGTCCGCTGATCTCGCCGGCGCTGCTGCAGGACGAACTGCCGGTGCCGGCCGCCACGCAGACGCTCGTCGAGGACACGCGCCGCGCGATCGGCGACATCCTGCACGGCCGCGACGACCGGCTGCTGCTCGTCGTCGGCCCGTGCTCGATCCACGATCACGACCAGGCGCTCGAGTACGCCCGCCGCCTGAAGGCCGCCGCCGATGCGCTGAAGGACGACCTGCTGATCACGATGCGCGTGTACTTCGAGAAGCCGCGCACGACGGTCGGCTGGAAGGGCTACATCAACGATCCGCGCCTCGACGGCAGCTTCCGCATCAACGAAGGGCTGCGCGCGGCGCGGCAACTGCTGCTCGACATCAACGCGCTCGGCCTGCCTGCGTCGACCGAATTCCTCGACCTGCTGAGCCCGCAGTACATCGCGGACCTGATCGCGTGGGGCGCGATCGGGGCGCGCACGACCGAGAGCCAGAGCCATCGTCAGCTGGCATCGGGGCTGAGCTGTCCGATCGGTTTCAAGAACGGCACCGACGGCGGCGTGCAGGTCGCATCCGACGCGATCGTCGCCGCGCGCGCGAGCCATGCGTTCATGGGGATGACGAAGATGGGCATGGCCGCGATCTTCGAGACGCGCGGCAACGACGACGCGCACGTGATCCTGCGCGGCGGCAAGAACGGGCCGAACTACGACGCCGAACACGTCGAGGCGAGCTGCGCGGTGCTGCGCAAGAGCGGGTTGCGCGAGCAGGTGATGGTCGATTGCTCGCATGCGAATTCCAACAAGTCGCACGAGCGGCAGATCGAGGTCGCGCAGGATCTCGCGCGGCAGCTGTCGCAGGGCGAGCACCGGATCGTCGGCGTGATGGTCGAGAGTCATCTCGAGGCCGGGCGCCAGGATCTGAAGCCGGGCGTGCCGCTGCAGTACGGCGTGTCGATCACCGATGCGTGCCTGAGCTGGACGCAGACGGAGCCGGTGCTCGACGTGCTGGCGGAGGCGGTGCGGCATCGCAGGGTGTATTCGCGCAACGCGTGAGGCGGTGTGACTGCGTGGCGGGGCCGGGGACGTCCGCCGCACGGTCCGTGCGCCGGTGACGACCGGATGCCCGTCTCCGACGTTCTCCCGGTCGACATGCCGCGGCGCGCACGTCCTGTCCGCACGGACATTGATCTTCATCCGTGTCGCCCCGCCTGTCACGTCGCACTCCGAACGCACGATCCGGCGAATGCCGCTACCATGAAGCCGTGTTGCACGCTGCGGTCCGGCCACGCCGGTCCGTCATGCACACACGCAGTGGCGGCGCGGCTGGCCGCCACGCGACCGACGAAGCGCGGGGCGCTCACCGATCAGCCGTTGCGCCCGCGTCGCTTCGCTCCCGGAATCAACAACAACCGAACCGGAGTGCAATACATGAAGTTCTACAAGACCCTCATCGCGGCAACCGTCCTCGCATCGAGCGTCAGCGCGCACGCGCAGATCGCCGGCGCGCAGCCGCTCAGCGTGACCGTCGAGCAATCGCAGGCGCTGCTCGAAGGCTGGAGCGTGAAGAAGAGCGTGCTCGGCAAGGCCGTGTACAACGACGCGAACCAGAAAGTCGGCACGGTGCGCGACCTGATCGTCGCGCCGGACGGCTCGGTGTCGGCGGCGATCGTGTCGGCCGGCGGCTTCCTCGGCGTGGCCGCGCATGACGTCGCGGTGCCGATCGCGTCGCTCGACGTGCGCAACGGCAACATCTACCTGCCGGGCGCGACGAAGGACGCGCTGAAGGCCACGCCGGCATTCCAGTACGCGAAGGTGCCGTCGCCGCCGAAGCCGAAGAAGGCCGACGACAAGCACTGATCCACGCGGCCCGGCGCGCGACGTGCCGCGCCCGGCCGGCCGCGCGCCGGGCCGCGCCACGTCGCGTCGCGCGCCGATCCATTACGGGCGCAGTGCGCGCCCGCGCTCGGTCTACGTAATTCTACGTAGCCCCGCATACGTAGTTGTGCGCTTGTAAGCTGCCCCTGTCGCGCGGAATACTACGGCCCATCGCCGCGGCATCCACGAGACGCGGCACGACGCATCGACGTCACGCGGGTTCGGCGCCTGGCCGGATCCACTCAAAACCACATTGGAGACCAGGAGACGCCATGAATCGGGCTTCCAGTACCCTGCTATGGATCGCCGTCGCGCTGCTCGGCGCATTCGCGTTCGGGACGATCGCACTCGCGCACGGCGAACGCGTCAGCGCGCTGTGGATCGTGATCGCCGCAGTCTGCGTATATCTGATCGCATATCGCTTCTACAGCCGTTTCATCGCCAGCAAGGTCATGCAGCTCGACGGGCTGCGGATGACGCCGGCCGTCCGGCACAACGACGGCCTCGACTACGTGCCGACCAACAAGTACGTGCTGTTCGGCCATCACTTCGCCGCGATCGCCGGCGCCGGGCCGCTCGTCGGCCCCGTGCTCGCCGCGCAGATGGGCTACACGCCCGGCATGCTGTGGATCCTGGCCGGCGTCGTGTTCGCCGGCGCGGTGCAGGACTTCATCGTGCTGTTCATCTCCACGCGCCGCGACGGCCGCTCGCTCGGCGACCTCGTCAAGATGGAGCTCGGCACGGTGCCCGGCGTGATCGCGCTGTTCGGCGCGTTCCTGATCATGGTGATCATCCTCGCGGTGCTCGCGCTGATCGTCGTGAAGGCGCTGACGAATTCCCCGTGGGGCACGTTCACCGTCGCCGCGACGATTCCGATCGCGCTGTTCATGGGCGTCTACACGCGCTACATCCGTCCGGGCCGCATCGGCGAAGTGTCGATCATCGGCTTCGTGCTGCTGATGGCGTCGATCGCGTTTGGCCAGACCGTGCACGATTCGCCGGCGCTCGCCGCCTGGTTCACGTTCAGCGGCACGCAGCTCACGTGGATCCTGATCGGCTACGGTTTCGTCGCATCGGTGCTGCCGGTGTGGCTGCTGCTCGCGCCGCGCGACTACCTGTCGACGTTCCTGAAGATCGGCACGATCCTCGGCCTCGCGATCGGCATCCTGGTCGTCGCGCCGGAACTGAAGATGCCCGCGCTGACGAAGTTCGTCGACGGCACGGGCCCGGTGTGGTCGGGCAACCTGTTCCCGTTCCTGTTCATCACGATCGCGTGCGGCGCGGTGTCGGGCTTCCACGCGCTGATCTCGTCGGGCACGACGCCGAAGCTGATCGACAACGAAACCAACGCGCGCTTCATCGGTTACGGCGCGATGCTGATGGAATCGTTCGTCGCGATCATGGCGCTGGTCGCCGCGTGCGTGATCGAGCCGGGCATCTACTTCGCGATGAACGCGCCGGCCGCCGTGCTCGGCTCGACGCCGGAAGCCGTCGCGAACACGGTCACGCAATGGGGCTTCGTGCTGACGCCCGACATGCTGACGCAGACCGCGAAGGCCGTCGGCGAAACGACGATCATCGCGCGTGCGGGCGGCGCGCCGACGCTGGCCGTCGGCATGGCGCACATCCTGCACCAGGTGATCGGCGGCGAAGCGATGATGGCGTTCTGGTATCACTTCGCGATCCTGTTCGAGGCGCTGTTCATCCTGACGGCGGTCGACGCCGGCACGCGCGCGGGCCGCTTCATGCTGCAGGACCTGCTCGGCACGTTCCACCCGGCGCTCAAGCGCACCGAGTCGCTGCCCGCGAACCTGGTCGCCACCGCGCTGTGCGTGGCCGCGTGGGGCTACTTCCTGTACCAGGGCGTGGTCGATCCGCTCGGCGGCATCAACACGCTGTGGCCGCTGTTCGGCATCTCGAACCAGATGCTCGCCGCGATCGCGCTGGTGCTCGGCACCGTCGTGCTGTTCAAGATGAAGCGCGAGCGCTACGCGTGGGTGACGATCGTGCCGACCGCATGGCTGCTGATCTGCACGCTGACGGCAGGCTGGCAGAAGATCTTCGATGCGAACCCGAAGGTCAGCTTCCTCGCGCACGCGGCGAAGCTGCAGGCCGCGGTGGACGAAGGCAAGGTGCTCGCGCCGGCGAAGTCGATCGCGCAGATGCAGCGGATCATCTTCAACGACTACATCGATGCGGCGCTGGCCGGCCTGTTCATCTTCGTCGTCGTGGCGATCGCAGGGTACGGGCTGCTCGCCGTGCTGCGCGCGCGGCGCGAGTCGAAGCCGACCGTGCGCGAGACGCCGTACGAAGCGATGCCGGCCGCGCAGGCGCTCGGCAGCGGACGTTAAAGGGAGGCCGCGATGTTCAGCGATCTGGGCAGCGACCTGCGCAGCGCGGGGCGTTACCTCGGGCAGGCGTTGCGGCTGATGGTCGGCCTGCCCGACTACGACACCTACGTCGCGCACATGCGCGACACCCATCCGGACCGCGAGCCGATGACGTATGAGGAATTCTTCCGCGAGCGTCAGAATGCGCGGTACGGGTCGGGGACAGGGAAGTGTTGCTGAACCGGGCCGGCGAAGCCGGCCGGTAAGGGCACCACCAAGGGCAGTCCGGTGACGGACCAGGAAGCGCCGCGAAGGCATTCGCGGCGCTTTTTATTTGGCGGGCCGGGGCGGGCATGTTTGCTGCCTGTCGTGGTTGCGGCGGTTGGCCGGCTTCAGCGCGGCTTGATCCGGCCGCCGGTATCATAGGGCTCTACTTTTTTCCGATGAATCCGCGCAGGAGAACCCGTCGTGCATGTCGGTGAGCGTTTCAACAGCATTTCCCATCTCGTCGGCGCGGTATTGTCGGTGGCAGGGCTGGTCGCGCTGGTGACGATGGGTGCGCTCGACCGCGATCCTTACAAGATCGTGAGCTTCAGCGTGTACGGCGCGATGCTGATCCTGTTGTACGGGATCTCGACCGCGTATCACAGCGTGCGCAACCCGCGGCTCAAGGCGATCCTGCAGAAGTGTGACCATTCGGCGATCTATCTGCTGATCGCGGGCAGCTACACGCCGTTCACGCTCGTCACGCTGCGCGGCCCGTGGGGCTGGTCGCTGTTCGGCGTCAGCTGGGGGCTCGCCGCGTTCGGGATCGTGCAGGAGCTCACGCTCGGACGGCGCACGCGCATCGTGTCGATGATCCTGTACGTGCTGATGGGCTGGCTCGCGCTCGTCGCGATCCGCCCGCTGATCCATGCGTTGCCGCCGGTGGGTACCGCATGGCTCGTGGCCGGCGGCGTCATCTACAGCGCCGGGATCTACTTCTTCATCAACGACGAACGCATCCGCCACGGGCACGGTATCTGGCACCTTTTCGTGCTGGCCGGCAGCCTGTGCCAGTTCGTCAGTGTCGCGATGTATGTGGCGTGAGCGACGCGGGACGCAGACGAAGGCGCAGCCGCATGCGGCTGCGGCCGTGTCAGCCGGAGCAGGCGCGCCGTGCGTTCTTCGTGGTCGTCGGCGTCAGGTGCGACCGGCCGCTGGCGCGACGTTGCGCAGCGTGTTGAACCCGACCCACCCCCAGTAGACGCGATGATGCGCGATCAGCCCGTCGCGCAGATCCATCACCTCGACGAGATCGACCTGATCGCCGTCCGGCGTTTCGCGCGGATATTCCCAGGTGAGTTGCTTGCCGTTCGAAAAGAACAGGCCCGTGCGGTACCAGCGTCCGAGCCGGTTGCCCGGATTGCGCAGCCCTGCCGCGAAGAACGCGCCGATCGCGGGCTTGCCGTGCAGCACGCCCGAGCCGTGATCGGGCAGCGTGGCGACGATCAGCGGCGTTTCGAGGATCGCGTCGTCCGCGTACAGCGACATCAGCGCATCGAGGTCGCGTGCGACGACGGCGGCGTGCCAGTCTCGATGGATGCGGTGCGCATCGGTGTCGGCGTGGGTCATGGCGGGTTCCGGCAAGCGTGGATAACGGCACCACTGTATTGATGCAACGCTGCCGGACGTTTCACCGCAGGCCGAAACGCGGATGTTGCGTGCGCCGAGCGCAACCGCAACCGCGTTCCGCCGTTCGCGTCAGCCCCCCAGCGCGCCGAGATTCAGTTCATGCGACTTGCCGATCCACACCGCGCTGTCGCGATGGTCGCGCAGTTCGTCGTTGGTATTCGGATGCAGGAAGATGTCGAGCGCGCCGTGATTCAGCACGAGCCACGGCACGATGGTGTCGAACCGCGTGGCGTCGAATGCGATCTGGTACGACCAGGCCGGATGAGGGCCCACGAGGCGTTCGTGAAAGCGGCCGAGCTCGATGATCGCGCCGAACCGTTCTTCGACGACGAGGCGAAACGCCCAGGCCGCGTCGCGGCTGGCGGCGTCGAAGTAGACGTGTGCGTGCCAACTGTTGATCGCGGTGGAATCGATATCAGCCATGACGGGACTCGTGAGAGGAATAGGGAAGGCATGAGCGCCGTCACTTGCGGCGCGATGGGCAATTATCGCGCGTCCTTGTCGGACACGTCTTGTCGCGAAGCGATAAATCGGCGTGAAGAATGGTTGCGCGTCAAAGAAACCGGCGGGTTCGTTGAGGTATTTCCCGCGCGGGCCGGCATGCGCGGCATCGTGCCGCAAGCCCGGCCGGCGCGGGCTCCGAGCGAAATCGCTTCGGCAATACGTCATTTCGAAAATGGCAAAAGCGATTCGCGCACTGCATCGAATCGTCTGCAAAAACGCGATCAGGTCGTTGAATGAAATAAAGAAATTCCACTCGGGCGGCATTGGCGAGTCGCGCGCGTCACGCGCCGGCCGTCAGTGCCGAAAATATCAATTGCGGAATCGGCTATTCAAGCGCGCGGCCGCGCGACATACGATGGTTTCACCGCATCGACGTCGAAGATCGATGCGGACGCAACCATCTGGAGGCCATGATGCGATCCGTTGTTTCCCTTGCAGTGCTGTCCGGCGCGCTTGCCGCGCTGCCCGCCGCGAGCTTCGCGCAGTCCGTCGACACCGAGCGGCAGTCGAACGTCGCGCCGTTGACCTGGTCCGCGGCGCGTGCCGAAACCGACGCGCAACTGATGCAGATGACGCGCGCCGGCTATCGCGCGACGACGGCCGGCAACCAGAACTATCCGCTCGCGATGCAGCGTGCGCTCGAACGCGTACGGAACCCGGTGCCCGACCGCTCGCGCGACGAGAAGGCCGCGATGGAAGCGCGTGCGGCCAGCGCCGCGCAGAGCGGCCATCCGGTAAAGGCGTTCTTCGTGAAGACCGCGTACTACCTGAAAGGCGAGAACACGTTCTGATGCGGGAGACGAGCATGGCATGCGCGAACCGACTCGCCGACGCGTGGCGCGCGTCGACGATCCGCCGGCTGCCGCGCGCGTGCGCGACGCGGCGGCGTGACGATCCGTACGCCGCGCGGCGCCGCGCGAACGGCCATCGCGCCGCGCGCCCCGGCGCAGTCGCGTGCCGCACCGGGTTGCCGCGCTTCGACGCGGACGACGTTGCCGCCAGCGAGAGCGGATCATGAAGGCCGTCCGGAAAAGCCGTCGCCATCCGCCGCTGACGCGCGAATGGCTGCTGCCGTTGCCGCCCGCGCATGTGCGCGACATCTCGCTGAAATGCCACATGGCGCTCGTCGCGCTGCGTGGCGAGCACGGCAGCGAAACGTTGCTGATGCGGTTGCGCACGAGCGTCTACCTGGTGTTCCTCGCGCTCGACGACGCGGTATCGGCGGACGCGAGCGTCGACCTGTGCGTCGATGCGGAGCGCATGCTCGATGCGAGCGTCGCGCGCGCGGCGGAAAGCGGCGCATGGACACTGCACGACGACGAATGCGCGGTGCTCGAGCGCATCCTCGCCGCGAACGACGCGTGCGTCGCGACGCTCACGCGGCACCGGCTCGCCGAGCTGTGGCGTCACGTCAGTGCGTTCGCGTCGGCCGACCAGCCGGCCCTCGTCGCGCAAGCCGCGGCGAAGATGCGGGAACGGGCCGTTCTGCATTGAGCATCGTCGACGCGACCGGCGCCGCGCGATGTTTCATACCTGTCCCATTCCCCGACGCCGACGCTCGCCGTCTAATGTCATGACGGGAACCGGACGGGTTCGGTCGATGACGATCCATCGTCGCGTGGGCGATGATCGTGCGTGTCGGCTTGAACGCATCCGGTTCGATCAGGAGGAGCGATGGCGCTATACAGGATCGGCGGCTACTTCACGTGCGGAAGCGGCCGCGCATTCAGCGAGAACCTGCCGCCGGGCAGCGAAGTGACGATCGCGGGCATCTATCGATGCACCGTATGCGGCGACGAGATCGGCATTGCGAAGCGGCAGACGCTGCCGTCCGACGACGAGCATCGGCACGATCTCGATCCGCCGTCCGACCCGCTGCTCGACCCCGGCCCGACGGCATGGCAATTGATCGCGGCCGCGGAGTCGAGACACTAGGCGAGCGGCGTTCGCCTGCTCATGCGTGCGCGGATGCGCGCCGCTCCCCGCACGAACGCCGACACAACCCAAGCCCGACAAAACAAAAGCGCCACGGAGCGAACTCCGTGGCGCTTCTTCGATGCCGGCCGATGCGGAGGCGCGAACCTCCGCATGGCGACACGCGCTTAAGCCGCCGTTGCCGGCTTGGCCGGCTTCTGCAGCTTGCCCTTGCCGGCGCGCTGGATTTCCTCGAGCTTGATCTCGACGTGGCGCGAGAACACGTACTCGGCCGGACGCTGCTTCGCGATCGAGATGTCCGGCGCGAACGCGCCTTCGGTCTTGATGCCCTTCCGGCTCACGGCGAACGCCTTCAGCGGATGCGCGATCGTGTCCATCACGGCGGTGGCTTCGAAGCCGCAGTGGACCATGCAGTCCGCGCACTTCTCGTAGTTGCCGACGCCGTAGTTGTCCCAGTTCGTGTCTTCCATCAGTTCCTTGAAGGTCTTCACGTAACCTTCGCCGACCAGATAGCACGGCTTCTGCCAGCCGAACACGGTACGCGCCGGGTTGCCCCACGGCGTGCACTTGTACGTCTGGTTGCCGGCCAGGAAGTCGAGGAACAGCGACGACTGGCTGAACGACCAGCGCTTGCCGCCTTCGCCGCGCTTCAGGATTTCGCGGAACAGGTTCTTCGTCTTGTCGCGGTTCAGGAAGTGCTGCTGATCCGGCGCGCGCTCGTACGCATAGCCCGGCGACACGGTGATGCCGTCGACGCCGATCGGCCCCAGCGTATCGAAGAACTTCGCGACGCGCTCGGGGATCGCATCGTTGAACAGCGTGCAGTTGATGTTCACGCGGAAGCCGCGGCGCTTCGCTTCCTTGATGGCCGCGACCGCCTTGTCGTACACGCCGTCCTGCGACACGGAATGGTCGTGCATTTCCTTGTCGCCGTCGAGGTGGACCGACCAGACGAAATACGGATTCGGCTGGTAGTCGTCCATCTTCTTTTCCATCAGGAGCGCGTTCGTGCACAGGTACACGAACTTCTTGCGCTTCATGATGCCCTTGACGATCTCCGGCATCTCCTTGTGGAGCAGCGGCTCGCCGCCGGCGATCGACACGATGGGCGCGCCGCACTCGTCGACGGCTTCCAGGCATTCCTCGACGGACAGGCGCTGGTTCAGGATCGGGTCCGGATAATCGATCTTGCCGCAGCCGTTACAGGCGAGGTTGCAGCGGAACAGCGGCTCGAGCATCAGCGCGAGCGGATAGCGTTTGTTGCCGGACAGGTGTTGGCGCATGATGTATGCGCCGACGCGGACTTGCTGGAGCAGCGGAATAGACAAGAGATGTCCTCCTTAAACTTCGCGGGCGACAGCTTGCGTAAGCTTCGCCGGCAACTTGAATTCGACTTTTTCCTCACGGCCCGCCATCGTCGTGACATCGACGGGCCCCAGCGCGCGCAGCGCGCCGATTACATCCTCGACCATTTCCTCGGGTGCCGACGCGCCGGCGGTCAGGCCGACCGTCTGCACGCCCGCGAACCATTCGGCCTTCACTTCCGAGCCGTCGGCGACGAGATAGCTCGGTACACCGCTTTCGGTGCCGATCTCGCGCAGGCGGTTCGAGTTCGAGCTGTTCGTCGCACCGACGACCAGCAGCACGTCGACCTGGCCGCTCAGCTCGCGCACGGCGGCCTGGCGGTTTTGCGTCGCGTAGCAGATGTCGCGCGTGTCCGGGCCGACGATGTCGGTAAACCGGCGCTGCAGCGCTTCGATGATGCCGCGCGTGTCGTCGACCGACAGCGTCGTCTGCGTGACGTACGCGACCGGCGTGTCGACCGGCAGCGTCAGCGTATCGACTTCGGCCTCGCTCTGCACGAGGATCACCTCGGCCGGGATCTGGCCGATCGTGCCCTCGACTTCCGGATGGCCCGCATGGCCGATCAGGATCAGCCGGCGGCCCGCCGCGACGTACTGGCGGCCCTGCACGTGCACTTTCGTGACGAGCGGGCAGGTGGCGTCCAGCACGTCGAGCCCGCGCGTTTCCGCGTCGCGTTCGACCGTCTGGGCGACCCCGTGCGCGCTGAAGATCGCCACGGCGCCGTGCGGCACCTCGTCGAGCTCCTCGACGAATCGAGCCCCTTTATTACGCAGGTTTTCGACGACGTGCCGGTTATGCACGATCTCATGACGCACATAGACCGGCGCGCCGTGCTGTTGCAGCGCGCGATCGACGATCTCGATCGCGCGGACAACCCCCGCACAAAAGCCGCGGGGCTGGGCAAGGATGACTCGCATAAGTGAGCGAACTCCGACGACAGACGCCGGGTTCGAAGAGCTGGCACCGCTCGCTCGCCCCGGCTTGATGTTATGAAGGCAGGAACGAACCGGCCAGGCCAGGCCCCGGAACCCCGAATTAATCGCGCATTTTAACCCTATCGGGCCGTCCTTGCTCTGGTGCTGTATCGGCCGTGTTGCATCCGCCGCAGCGCCGCGTCGGCGCTCGTGCGTGCGGAACCCGGTAAACTGCGCGGTTTCGCGGGCAGCCCGTCCGGCTGCCCGGCGTCGCGCTCATTTCAAGGCCATTCGATGACCGTCGATTCTTACGCGTATTGCCCTGCCGCTGGTGCGGTCAAGGGTGTTTCCACTCCGACCCCGATTGAGATCGAACGATCCGGGGCTGCTGGCGCCGGCGTCCGGCAGGAGGCGTGCCGATGATGCTGGCGATTACCTTCCTGGTGTCCGGCCTGTCGCTGCTGATCTGGATCGTGCTGCTGGTCGCGCGCGGCGGCTTCTGGCGCGCGCGACCCGCGCGGGCCCTGCCGCCGGAAGCGCGTGGCGCCGCGGCCGAGGCCGGCTGGCCGGCCGTCGTCGCGGTCGTGCCGGCGCGCAACGAGGTCGACGTGATCGCGCAAGCGGCGACGTCGCTGCTCGAGCAGGATTATCCGGGCGACTTTCATCTGATCATTGTCGACGACCACAGCGACGACGGCACCGCCGCCGCAGCCCGCGCGGCCGCGCTCGCGATCAACCGCGCCGACCGGCTGACGGTGCTGGCCGCGAAGCCGCTGCCGGCCGGCTGGTCGGGCAAGGTATGGGCGCAGTCGCAGGGCATCGCCGCGGTGCGCACGCTCGGGCTGCCGGCCGACTATCTGCTGCTGACGGATGCCGACATCGGCCATCCGCCCGACGCGGTGGCCCAGCTCGTCACGCGCGCGCAGGCCGAACAGCGCGATCTCGTGTCGCTGATGGTGCGGCTGCGCTGCGATTCGTTCTGGGAAAAGGCGCTGATCCCGGCGTTCGTGTTCTTCTTCGCGAAGCTCTATCCGTTCTCGTGGATCAACAATCCGCGCAACCGGACGGCCGGCGCCGCGGGCGGCTGCATGCTGGTCAAGCGCAGCGCGCTGGAAGAGGCCGGCGGCATCGAATCGATCCGCGGCGCGCTGATCGACGACTGCAGCCTCGCCGCGCAGATCAAGCATCGCGGCAGCGGCCGGCATCCGATCCGGCTCGACCTGGCCGAGCGCAGCGTGTCGCTGCGTCCGTACGACAGCTGGCGCGACATCTGGAACATGATCGCGCGCACCGCGTTCACGCAGCTCCATTATTCGCCGCTGCTGCTCGCCGGCACGCTGCTCGGGATGACGATCATCTATCTCGTGCCGCCTGTGGCCGCGCTCGCATACGGCGCGCGGGCCTGGCCGGCGTGGCTGGCATGGGCGTCGATGTGCACGGCGTATGCGCCGATGCTGCGCTATTACCGGCGCTCGCCGCTGTGGGCGCCCGCGCTGCCGCTCGTCGCGCTGTTCTACGTCGGCGCGACGTTCGCGTCCGCGTGGCGCTACTGGCGCGGCAAGGGTGGTCAGTGGAAGGCGCGGGTGCAGGCGCCGGTGGAGCGCTGAAGCGGGCCGGCGGATGCCGGCCGTCAGGACCACCGGATTGCTGAAAACAGACAGCCCGAATCGACGTGAGCCGATTCGGGCTGTTTGCTTTCCGGCCGACGTCCGGTCGCCGCTGCGCGCGTGCTTACCGCTGCGTCAGCATCATGTACATCTGAATCACGACGTCCGGCGAGAACGTGAACGGCACCCAGCCGTAGCCGGTGTGGCGCGCGACCAGCAGACGATCGCCGTTCGACTGCTTCTGCACGGCCATCATCGGGTTCTTCGTCGTCACGAAGCGCCAGCCGGCCGGGATGCCCGGCGGCGGTTCCGGCTGCATCGACGCGCGCGCATGCGCGAGTTCCTCGATCAGCTGGCCCAGCTGTTCCGGGTGCAACGTGATCGACTGGCCGTTGACGGTCAGCGTCAGTTCGTTCTGCGACGGGCGCGCGACGTGCAGCGTCGCCTTGTCCGCGGGGGCGTCGGCGGCTGCTTCGGCCGCAGGTGCGACTTCGATCGCGGCGTCGGCGACGGTGGTCGCGACGACGTCGGTGATCGCGTCGGCCGCCGCAGCGGCGACTTCATCGGCGGCAGCCGGCGCGGTGGCGTTCGTCATCGGCTCAACGGCGGACCCGACGGCCGGTTCGACCACCTCAGCCGCGACGGCCGGCTCGATGGCCAAAGCTGCCGCGTTCGTCGCGGCGTCCTTCACGACGGCTTCGACCAGCGCTTCCGCGTCGGCGATCGCCTTCGCGTGACGCTCGGCGGCCGCTTCCGCCTGCGCGATCGCGTCGGTATGGCGCTGCGCGACGGCCTCGGCCTCGGCAGTCGCCTCCGCATGGCGTTGCGCGGCCGCGTCGGCTTGCGCGATCGCTTCGGCGTGACGCTGCGTGATCGCTTCGGCTTCGGCGGTTGCCTCGACATGGCGCTGCGCAGCCGCTTCCGCTTCGGCGATCGCCTGCGTGTGACGCTGCGCGAGTGCCTCGGCCTCGGCGATCGCGGCCGCGTGGCGCTGCGTCGCGGCCTCGGCTGCGGCGGTCGCTTCCGCATGGCGCTTCGCGGCGGCTTCGGCTTCCGCGGCGGCCGCTGCATGACGCTGCGCGGCCGCGTCCGCTTCGGTCGCGGCGGCGTGATGACGCTGCGCGGCGGCCTCGGCTTCGGCGATCGCGGCCGCATGACGCTGCGACGCGGCTTCGGCATCCGCGTGGCGCTGCGCGAGCGCCTCGGTCAGCGCGGTCGCTTCGGCGTGCCGCTGGACGGCGGCCTCGGCCTGCGCGGCGGCTTCGGTGTGGCGTTGGGCGGCGGCTTCGGCCGCGGCGGTGGCGTCGGCGTGGCGCTGCTGCGCGGCATCGGCGTCGGCGGCTGCGGCCGTGTGGCGCTGCGCGGCGGCCTGTGCTTCGGCTTCCGCGGCGGCGTGACGTGCGGCGGCGGCCTGGGCTTCCGCCGCGGCGGCGCGCGCGAACGCTTCCGCGCTGCGTGCCGCCTGCTGCGCGGCGTGGTGATCGTGGAGGAGCTGATCGACGCCCGCGTTGAGCGAATCGATCTGTTCGTTCAGGTTCATGCGTGTCTTCTCTGCGTAAGACCCGCGATTTTAACCGCTGCGCCGGTGCCGGTCCGTCAGCGACGTGTAACAAAGTGCGCAAAGCGGCGTGAAATACGCCGCTTTGTGTTACTTCAGGTAGCCCGCCGAGCCGAACCAGTCGAGCGCGTCACGCAGTCCTTCGCGGTACGGACGCGCACGGTAGCCGAGCTCGCGCTCGGCCTTCGCGGACGTGAAATACATCTTGTTCTTCGACATCCGCAGCCCGTCGACGGTCACGAACGGCTCCTTCTTCGTGAACTTCGCGACGGCCTCCGCACCGACGGCGAGCGGGTAGAGCGGCCAGCGCGGCAGCGCGATCGTCGGCGCCTTGCGGCCCGTCATCTGCGCGATGTCGGCCAGCATCTGCTGCAGCGGCAGGTTCTCGCCACCGAGGATGTAGCGCTCGCCGATCCGGCCGCGCTCGAGCGCGAGGAAGTGGCCGTGCGCGACGTCGTCGACGTGCACCAGGTTCAGCCCGGTATCGACGAACGCGGGAATCTTGCCGAGCGCGGCCTCGACGATGATGCGGCCGGTCGGCGTCGGCTTTACGTCGCGCGGGCCGATCGGCGTCGACGGGTTGACGATCACGGCCGGCAGCCCTTCGTCGGCGATCATCCGCTCGACCGCGCGCTCGGCCAGCACCTTGCTGCGCTTGTACACGCCGATCGCCTGCTCGGCGGTCAGCGGCCGGTTCTCGTCGGACGGATCGCCGGCGCTCGTGACCTTCAGCGTCGCGACGCTGCTCGTGTAGACGATCCGTTCGACGCCTTCGGCGCGCGCCGCGCGCATCGTCGCGACCGCGCCTTCGAGGTTCGCGCGCTCGATCTCGTGCGGGTCCGGCGCCCACAGCCGGTAGTCGGCCGCCACGTGCAGCAGGTAGCGCACGCCGCGCAGCGCGGCGCGCATCGACGTCTCGTCGCGCATGTCGCCGGTGACGATCTCGGCGTCGAGATCCGCGACGTTCGTGCGCGGGCTGGTCGGGCGCACCAGCACGCGCACCGCATAGCCTTTCTGCTGCGCGATGCGTGCGACGGCCGAGCCGACGAAACCGGACGCGCCGGTGACGAGAACGAGATCGCGGGAAGTATCAGTCATGCGTTTCCTTCAGGGCCGCGCGCGGGCGGCGCGGCGGTTGTGCGTCGGCGAGATTGTACGTGGTCGGCGCGCCCGGCGACGCGAGCGCCGTCCTCCGGCACGCACGCATCGCCGGGCAGCAAACCCGCAGTTGCGTGCTCGCGCGGGCGGCTGCACTGGCGACGGCGCCGAGCCGGCCCGCCGGGCCCGTGTGCGAAGCGGCCGACGCGACTACAATGCCGGGCTTGAATGGATTGCACGACGGGAGGGCGACGCGATGAGCCGCAATGAACTGGACGAACGGATCGAGACCTACTACGTGCGGGTGCGCGGCGTCGTGCAGGGCGTCGGTTTCCGTCACGCGACGGTGCGCGAGGCGCATGCGCTGAAGCTGCGCGGCTGGGTCGCGAATCTCGAGGACGGCAGCGTCGAGGCGATGATCCAGGGCACGGGCGCACAGATCGACCGGATGCTCGCGTGGCTGCGCCACGGGCCGCCGTCCGCGCGCGTGACCGAGGTGACGTTCGAGGAGCGCCACGTCGAAAAGCGCTTCGAGCGCTTCCAGCAGCAGTAACGCGCAAGGCTAAAACAACATGACGGGGTATCCGGAGGCCGGGCGCGGCATCGCGCTGTCGGTGATGGCGTCGACGCTGTTCGCGCTGATGTCCGCCTACGCGAAACTGCTCGCGCCGCTCACGGGGCTCGACATCTTCGCGTGGCGCATCCTGTGGACCGCGCCGGGCGCGCTCGCACTGATCGCGCTGCGCGGCCGCTGGCCGGCGCTCGTCGAACTCGTGCGGCGCGGCGTGCGCGACTGGCGCCTGCTGGTCGCGCTGCCCGCGAGCGCGGCGCTGCTCGGCCTGCAGCTGTGGCTGTTCCTGTGGGCGCCGCTGCACGGACGCATGCTCGAAGTGTCGCTCGGCTATTTCCTGCTGCCGCTGACGATGGTGCTCGTCGGCCGCTTCTACTATCACGAACGGCTCGATCCGCTGCAATGGGCGGCGGTCGCATGCGCGGCGCTCGGCGTCGCGCACGAGGTATGGGCGACGCGCGCGTTCGCGTGGCCGACGCTCGTCGTCGCGCTCGGCTATCCGCCGTATTTCGTGCTGCGCCGCCGGATCAACGCCGATTCGCTGGCCGCGTTTGCGCTCGAGATCGTGCTGCTGTGTCCGGTCGCGTTCGCGATGGTGTCGGCGAGCGCGACGCCGGTCGCCAGCCATCCGCTGCTGTGGGCCGTGCTGCTGCCGGGGCTCGGCGTGCTCAGCACGCTCGCGCTCGCGAGCTACCTGAAGGCGAGCCGGATGCTGCCGATGGCGCTGTTCGGGATCCTCGGCTACGTCGAACCGGTGCTGCTCGTCGCGGTGTCGCTGCTGCTGCTCGGCGAGACGCTGAGCGTCGCGCAGCTCGCGACGTACGGGCCGATCTGGGCGGCCGTTGCATTGACCGCGTGGCACAGCGCGATGCTGATGCGGCGCTTGCCCGCGCGCGGCTGAGCATCGCCGCCCGGCCGCGCGACGGCGGCAACGAACGTGCCGCGCAGCGCGCATTGCTTGCGTCGCGTCACGCGATGCCGGCGTCGAACCGGCATCGCGCTGATGTGCAGCTGACGTCTGGCTGGCGGCCTCGCCAGCGTTGCATCGCCGATGTCACGCCTGTAATCGAACAGAAGATTCCGTTGCACTTTGTTACTTAGGGTATCTCCCGACCGGCCGCTAGACTGATCTGACCGCCTCCTCTTCGTATGCGGCTTTTCCATGAACGGTCATTTTCGTGCCGGGCCGGCCGGGTTGGCGCGATACGAGCATACGCGTAGCGCCGCCGATCGCGTTCGCCTTCTCCCTTCCGAATCCTCCTTCGGTGCATGCCGCACCGTCGTCGTGCAGGTGCGGCCATGTCGTTGAACACGCCGCCTGCCGTCCCGATGCCGCCGACCCGTAGCGCGCGCCTGATCGAAGTCGATTTCTTCCGCGGCATCGTGCTGCTGATGATCGTCGTCGATCACATCGGCGCGAGCGTGCTGTCGCGCGTGACGCTCCATGCATTCGCGCTGTGCGATGCGGCCGAGGTGTTCGTGTTCCTCGGCGGCTTCGCGACCGCGAGCGCGTACGGCGCGATCGCCGACCGGCACGGCGCGCGCGCGGCGCAGCGGCGGTTCGTGCGCCGCGCGATGCAGATCTACCGCGCGTTTCTCGCGACGTCGACGCTGATGCTCGTCGTGTCCGCCGTGCTCGACCATTACGGGATCGACACGCCGAACCTCGCGCTCGACGACGTCAGTGTGATGCTCGCGTCGCCGCTCACGGGGCTCGCCGAACTGCTCACGTTCCAGCGCCAGCCGTATCTCGCGTCGGTGCTGCCGATGTACGTGCTGTTCGCGCTCGCGTCGCCGGTGATCGTGCCGTTCGCGCGCCGCCATCCGTGGCTCCTCGTCGCGTTCGGCGCGACGTCGTGGCTCGCGGCGGGCTGGCTCGGCCCCGAGCTGCTGGACACCGATGCGTTCCGCTGGAACTTCAACCCGTTCGCGTGGCAGCTGATGTTCGTCGCCGGCGTGCTCGCCCGCTGCCAGCCTTTCTACCGGTACGTCGCGCTCGGGCGCTGGAGCGCCGCGGCGACCGGCGTCGCGTGCGCGATCGTGCTCGGTTGTGCGAGCTACAAGCTGTTCTCGGGGCTGCCGTTGCCGGAAGGTATTCTCAAGCGCGATCTCGCGCTGCCGCGCATCGTGAGCTTCGCGGCGATTGCCTGGCTGATGGCCGACTGCGTGCGCTACGGCTGGATCGCGCGCATTGCGCGGGCCGTGCGGCCGGTCGTCGCGGTCGGCCGGCGCGGCCTGATCTGCTTCGTCGCGGGCGCGGCGATCTCGCTCGTCATCGATTCGCTGCTGCATCCGGTCGCGAACGGCGCCGAGCTGCGGCATATCGGCGTGGGCCTCGCGGCCGACGCATGCGCGGTCGGGCTGATGATGGCGGTGGCCGGTTCGGGAACGTGGTTCGCACGCCGGCGCGGCGCGGCCGCGTGAACGGTGCGGGAAAACGCGCAGGCGGCACGCAACGTGCCGCGCTGTGCGCTCAGTGAGGTGAGCCGATACGGGAGCGGGGGACGACGGTCGCGTCGTCGGATTCGGCGTCGTCGCGTTCGTCGGACTTCGGATCGTCCTGCTGCGCGAGCACCGCATCGGCTTCGGCCGCGGCCCGGGCGGCGCGCAATGTGGTGCAGCGCTGCGCGTGCCGGATGTCCGACAGTATCCTCAAGAGCCGAGTCGTCTTGTTTTTCATGATCTTCTCCCGCCAGTGCGCATCACGACGGAGCAGATGCGCCGTTGCAACCAGTGTAGGACGTGCTGGCCGCGCTGGCGGGAGAATGTGGCGTGCACGCCGCACGCCGAGGGATAGTACTTACTGCGCCGAGGCCATCGCCTGCGCCTGCACCGCTTCTTCCTCGCGGCGCTCTTCCGCGCAGCGCTGATGCTGGCGCGACAGGCGGTTCATCATCGGCAGCAGCAGCAGGGCGAGCAGCATGCCGATCGCGGCGAGCCAGCCGAGCTTCTCGAACAGCGACAGGTACAGCGGCAGCGATTCGGTGGCCGGCAGGTCGTGCGACGGCATCTGCGCGAAGTTCGCGACGACGCTGCCCAGATACTGCGACACACCCGTCGCGACGAAATACGCGCCCATCATGAAGCCGCTCATGCGCGCCGGCACGTAGCGGGCGATCATCGCGAGGCCGAGGCCGCTCACCAGCAGTTCGCCGAGCGAGTAGAGGCCGTAGCCCCACACCATGAACCACGACGACACGCGGCCGTCCACCGCGTAGCGGCCGCTGATCGTGAACACCAGGTAGCCGGCGGCTACCGCGCCGAAGCCGAACGCATACTTCGCGGCGACCGGCAGGTCACGGCCGCTCTTCGAGAACGCGTTGTAGACCCACACGAGCACCGGGCTCAGCATCATGATCCAGATCGGGTTCAGCGCCTGGAACTGCGCGGCGCTCCACGTGAACAGCGTCGTGCCGAACAGGATGAAGCGCGGATCGACGTTGCGCAGCGCGAACAGCGTGAGCGACGTCGACATCTGCACGTAGAAGATGAAGAACAGGATCACCTGGCCGATCAACACGAGCGCCGCGATCAGGCCCGCGCGTTCCGAACGCTCCGACTTCGCGATCATGTACGCGAAGATCGCGAGGATCGCGAACGCCGCCGTCCATACGCTCGCGACCGCGAGCTGCTTGTGCTGCAGCACGTACAGCGTGACCAGCGCGAGCGCCACGCCGCCCGCCGCCACGCCGCCGAGGCGCTTCCAGCGGATCGGTTCGTCGTCGGGCTGCGAGCCGATGTGCGCGAGCGTGCGGTGCATCAGCATGAAGTTCAGGATCGCGAGCAGCATGCCGGCGCAGCAGACCGCGAACGCGGTGTGCCAGCCCCAGTGATCCTTGATCCACGGCGTCGCGAGCATCGACACGGTCGAGCCGATGTTGACCGCCATGTAGTAGATCGTGAACGCGCTGTCGATGCGCGCATCGTCGCCTTCGTAGATGCGGCGCACGAGGTTCGCCGCGTTGGCCTTGAACAGGCCGTTGCCGACGACGATCACGCCGAGCGATGCGTACATGTACGCCAGCGCGTCGTTCGGGACCGCCAGCATCAGGTAGCCGGCGCACAGCACGGCCGCGCCGATGATCATCGTGCGACGTGCGCCGAGCACCTTGTCGCCGATCCAGCCGCCGATCGACGGCGACGCGTAGACGAGCGCGGTGAACGCGCCCCAGGTCAGGTTCGCATGGCTGTCGGTGAAACCGAGCCGGTCGACCATGAAGAGGACCAGGAGCGCGGCCATACCGTAGTAGCCGAAGCGCTCCCACATTTCGATGAGGAAGACCGTCGTAAACGAACGGGTCTGTGAAACAGGTGCGTGCATCATCAATCTCGTTTGAAACGGACGGCGCGGATCGCGCGTCGCCTTGGGGGTCGAACTGGCGCCGGAGCACGGTGGCCGGGTAGGCTTTGCGTCGGCGATGGAGCAGTCGGGCGGGTTAGCCCGGGCCGGGGTCGGACTCCGCCCGATAAGGCGGTGCGAGGCCCCGACCGGCGCGCGAGTGGTAACGTTTGCCGGTCCGGTGCGTCAGGTCCGCGCCACTCAGGGAAACTCCCGATATGGCAGCAGCTTTCAGGAAAATTTGTCTCATCATCTATTTGTAAGCTTCGCGCCCGTTCTCCGAAAATTCCCGGAGAGCCGCTTGCAGCTTGCCTGTGAAGCCGGCGAGTCTGGCAAGATAGCGCGTCGTTTCGCCCGCTTCGTGCCCTGTTTAGTGCACCGGGCTCAACACCGAAGACGTGTGCGAACCCGAAGATTAAGCTATCTCGTATTAACTTAGTTACTTTCCATCAAACATTTTTTGACGACCACTTTTCGGCCTGCTATGGTTCCCCCCACTGAAAACTCGCGAGCGGCAGACGCTGCCGCACTCGGCAGCAAGATTCGCGCGTTGCGCCAACGACTCAAGCGCACGCTCGACGACACCGCTACCGCCGCGGGGATTTCGAAGCCGTTTCTGTCTCAAGTCGAACGCGGGCTCGCGTCGCCGTCACTGACGTCGCTGGCCGGTATCGCACAGGCGCTCGGCGTGACGGTGCAGTACTTCGTGGATACGCCGAGCGAGGAACGCTCGGTCTGCAGAGGCGATCAGTTGCGCTTCTTCGGATTCGCCGATTCGGCGAACCTGTTCGCGAGGCTGACCAACGTGACCGAAGGGCGTCAGCTCGAGGCGATCCTCGTGCGGATGCCGCCGGGGCAGAAGCGGTCGGAGGTGACGACCCATGCAGGAGAGGAATTCCTGTATGTGATTGAAGGGGAAGTGTCGCTGACGCTGGAAGGCAAGACGTTCGTCCTGCAGGCCGGCGACAGTTCGCACTATCAGTCGACGGTCCCGCACAGCTGGGTCAACACCGCGAAGGTCGAGTCGGTGGTGGTCTGGGTCGGTACGCCGCGGCTGTTCTAACGCACAGGTATTCCTTCGTTTCCAAGACGGAATGCCTGTCGAAAGAAACGTAAGGAATACTAAGATGCAATACGAGAATCACGGGCCTCCTCAATCGCTGTACCCGTCAGCGTCTCACGCGTAACCGCGGCATCCGCCGCGCATCGCTCGCCGAACAACTTTCTCAAGACTGCCACGATGAAATCCTTGCATGCCATGTCGGCCGTGCTGGCCGCGCTCGCCCTGACGACGCCCGTCGCCCACGCCGTTACCGTTCCGTCGAACGTCACGCTCGCTCCTCAACAGGACCTGACGCGCCAGGTGCCCGCCGAAGTCGAGTCGCTCGACCCGGCGCACATCGAATCGTGGACCGGCAACACGATCGGCCTCGACCTGTTCGAAGGGCTTGCCCGCATCGACGCGGCCGGCCAGGTCGTGCCGGGTGTCGCGCAGTCGTGGGAGCGCAAGACGCCGCAGACCTGGATCTTCAAGCTGCGCCACGATGCGAAGTGGAGCAACGGCCAGCCCGTGACGGCCGCCGATTTCGTCTACTCGTGGCAGCGCCTCGTCGACCCGAAGACGGGCTCGAAGTACACGATCCTCGTCGAGTTCGTGAAGAACTCGAAGGACATCATCGCCGGCAAGGCCGCGCCGACGACGCTCGGCGTGCGCGCAGTCGACCCGTACACGCTGGAAGTGACGACCGACGTGCCGGTCGCGTTCTTCCCCGAACTGACCGCGATGGTGCCGCTCGCGCCGGTGAACAAGGACACCGTCGCGAAGTTCGGCGACGCATGGACGCGTCCCGGCAACATCGTCAGCAACGGCGCGTACCAGCTCGTCGACTGGCAGCCGAACAACCGCATCGTGATCTCGAAGGACGCGAAGTACTGGAACGCGCCGAAGGTCGTGATCAACAAGGTCACGTACCTGCCGATCGAAAGCGACGAAACGGCGATGCGCATGTACCAGGCCGGCCAGATCGACTACAGCTACTCGATCCCGTCGGGCATCTTCCAGCAGGTCAGCAAGCAGTTCGGCGGCGAACTGCGCCCGGGCCTGCAGCTCGCGACCTACTACTACTATCTGAACAACAGCGACGCGGCGCTGAAGGACAAGCGCGTGCGCCAGGCGCTGTCGATGGTGATCGATCGCGACGTGCTGACGTCGAAGCTCACGCAGGCCGGCGAGAAGCCGATGTATGGCCTGATGCCGAACGGCACGAAGGGCGTGCACCCGTTCACGCCGGAATGGGCGTCGTGGCCGATGGCCAAGCGCGTCGCGACCGCGAAGGACCTGCTGAAGCAGGCCGGCTTCTCCGATGCGAAGCCGCTGTCGTTCACGCTCACGTACAACACCAACGACCTGCACAAGAAGGTCGCGCTGTTCACCGCATCGGAATGGCGCACGAAGCTCGGCATCGACACGAAGCTCGAGAACGTCGAGTTCAAGGTGCTGATGAAGGAGCGGCATGACGGCAAGGTGCAGATCGCGCGCGACGGCTGGTTCGCCGACTACAACGACGCGATGACCTTCTTCGACCTGATCCGCTGCGGCAGCTCGCAGAATACCGTCGGCTACTGCAACAAGCAGGCCGACACGCTCGTCGAAGAAGGCAACCAGAAGCTCGACGACAAGGCGCGCGCCACGCTGCTCACGCAGGCGCACGACGCGGCGATGAACGACACGCCGATGGTGCCGCTGTTCCAGTATTCCGCGGACCGGCTCGTGAAGCCCTACGTGGGCGGCTACTCGCTGAAGAACGTGATCGACATGCGTGCTTCGCAGGACATGTACCTGATCAAGCACTGAGCGGAGCGATCATGCTGGCCTACGCATTGAGACGCACGTTGTGGGCGGTGCCGACGATTCTCGCCGTCATCACCGTCTGCTACCTGCTGCTGCACTTCACGCCCGGCGGTCCGTTCGATACGGAGAAGCAGCTGTCCGCGGCGACGCTCGCGAACCTGAACGCGAAGTACCACCTCGACGAGCCGCTGTGGAAGCAGTACCTGCTGTATCTCGGTTCGCTGCTGCACGGCGATCTCGGCCCGTCGTTCCGCTACGTCGACTGGTCGGTGAACGATCTCGTGAAGAAGGCGCTGCCCGTGAGTCTCGGCGTGGGCGGCATCTCGATCCCGCTCTCGATCGGGTTCGGCGTGCTGCTCGGCACCGTCGCGGCCGTGCGCCGCGACAGCGTGATCGACCGCTTCGTGATGCTGATCGGCAACTTCGGCAACGTCGTGCCGCCGTTCGTGCTCGGCCCGGTGCTGGTGTGGATCTTCGCGATCCTGCTGAAGACCTCGGCCGGCAACGGCTGGCTGCCGGCCGGCGGCTGGGGCGACGGCGGCTGGCAGTACCGGCTGCTGCCGATCGTGCTGCTGACCTTCATCAACGTGTCGCTGCTCGCGCGCGTGATGCGCGGCTCGATGATCGAGACGCTGTCGAGCAACTTCATCCGCACCGCGCGCGCGAAGGGCCTGCCGGGCTCGACGATCGTGCTGCGCCACGCGCTCAAGCCCGCGCTGATGCCGGTCGTGTCGCTGTTCGGCACGGTCTGCATCACGTCGATCACGGCGGCCGTCGTCACCGAATCGGTGTTCGCGCTGCCGGGGCTCGGGCAGCTCGTCGTGAACGGCGCGATCAACCGCGACTACACGCTGGTGCTCGGCCTCGTCGTGCTGACGACCGTCTGTGCCGTGCTGTTCAACCTGCTGGTCGACCTCGCGTACGCATGGCTCGATCCGCGCATCCGTTATTGAGCGAGGCACTGCGATGACTCCGACTACTCCCGTCGTCAGTCTGCCTGTGCAGACCGACTCGCCGCCGCGTTCGCGCTCGCCGCTCGCGCTCGCGTTCGCGCGCTTCCTTCACAACCGGGCGGCCGTGTTCAGCCTCGTGCTGCTCGCGCTGATCACGCTCGCATGTTTCGTCGGTCCGTGGCTGCTCGCGGCCGATCCCGCCGCGAGCGACTGGGGCTCGATCAGCCTCGCACCGACGCTCGCGAACCAGCACTGGTTCGGCACCGACGAGCTCGGCCGCGACCTGCTCGTGCGCACGCTGATCGGCGGCCGCGTGTCGATCGAGGTCGGCCTGCTCGGCACGCTGGTGTCCGGCCTGTTCGGCGTGGCGTGGGGCGCGACCGCCGGCTTCGCGGGCGGGCGGGTCGACTCCGCGATGATGCGCGTCGTCGACATGATGTACGCGATCCCGTACCTGCTGATCGCGATCCTGATGATGACCCTGTTCGGCCGCTCGTTCATGCTGGTCGTGCTGACCATCAGCGCGTTCTCGTGGATCGACATGGCGCGCGTCGTGCGCGGCCAGACGCTGTCGCTGCGCAATCGCGAGTTCGTCGACGCGGCGCGCGCGATCGGCGTGTCGCCGGCGTCGATCGTGCTGCGCCACGTCGTGCCGAACCTGCTCGGCGTGGTCGTCGTGTACGCGACCGTGTCGGTGCCGAACATCGTGCTGACCGAATCGGTGCTGTCGTTCCTCGGCCTCGGCGTGCAGGAACCGATGACGAGCTGGGGCGTGCTGATCCAGGACGGCGCGCAGAAACTGGAATCGATGCCGTGGCTGCTGCTGGCACCGGCCGTCATGCTGTGCGTGACGCTCTACTGCGTGAACTTCGTTGGCGACGGCCTGCGTGACGCGCTCGACCCGAAGGATCGCTGAAGATGGCTGCTCTGTTGGAAGTAGAAAACCTCGGCGTGCGCTTCTCGCGCAAGGACGCGCCGCCGATCGACGCCGTGAGCGGCGTGTCGTTCTCGCTCGAAGCCGGCAAGACGCTCGGCATCGTCGGCGAATCGGGCTCGGGCAAGAGCCAGACCGTGATGGCGCTGCTCGGCCTGCTGGCCGGCAACGGCGCGACGACGGGCGCCGCGCGCTATCGCGGCGACAACCTGCTCGAGATGGATACGCGCGCGCTGAACGCGGTGCGCGGCGACCGGATCGCGATGATCTTCCAGGATCCGATGACGTCGCTCAATCCGTTCCTGACGATCGAGCGGCAGATGACCGAGACGCTGCAGCTGCATCGCAAGCTGTCGCGCAAGGAAGCGACGAAGCGCGCGATCGAGGCGCTCGAGTCGGTGCGCATTCCCGACGCCGCGCGCCGCATCCGCATGTATCCGCACGAGTTTTCCGGCGGCATGCGCCAGCGCGTGATGATCGCGATGGCGCTCCTGTCCGAGCCGGAAATCCTGATCGCCGACGAGCCGACCACCGCGCTCGACGTGACCGTGCAGGCGCAGATCATCGACCTGCTGCGCGAGCTGAACCGCGAGCGCGGCACCGCGATCGTGCTGATCACGCACGACATGGGCGTGGTCGCGGGCCTCGCGGACGACGTGATGGTCATGTATGCGGGCCGCACCGTCGAATACGCGCCGGCCGACTCGATCTTCGCGGCGCCGTCGCATCCGTACACGATCGGCCTGCTCAACGCGCTGCCGCGCCTGACCGACGCCGACGACGCGCCGCTCGTCGCGATTCCCGGCAATCCGCCGATGCCCGGCACCGCGCCGGCCGGCTGCGCGTTCGCGAAACGCTGCACGTATGCGGAGGCGCGCTGCGGTACCGCGCGCCCCGCGCTCGAAACCTATGGCGCGGCGGGCGCGGTGCGCGCGTGCCACCGGCCGCTGGCCGATCTGACGGGAGGTCTGCGATGAGCGTCGATGAACGCCGCAATGCCGGCGCGACGGGCACGACGAGCGATACGCTGCTGTCCGTCGACGATCTGAAGGTGCATTTCCGCGTGCCGCTCGGCGGCTATCCGTGGTCGCCGAAGGGCACGCTGCGCGCGGTCGACGGCGTGTCGTTCGACGTGAAGCGCGGCGAGACAGTCGGGCTCGTCGGCGAGTCGGGCTGCGGGAAGTCGACGCTCGCGCGCGCGCTGATCGGCCTCGTGCCGATGACGGCCGGCACGGTGCGCTGGCGCGGCGAAGCCGTCGCGCCCGATCACCTGCGCGGCACCGCGATGCGCCGCGAAGTGCAGATGATCTTCCAGGATCCGCTCGCGTCGCTCGATCCGCGCATGACGATCGAACAAATCGTCGCGGAGCCGCTCGTCACGCACCACGCGGGCCTCGGCCGCGCCGAAGTGCGGCGCCGCGTGGTCACGATGCTCGAACGTGTCGGCCTGAACGCGCATCACCTGCTGCGCTATCCGCACGAGTTCTCCGGCGGACAGTGCCAGCGCGTCGGCATCGCGCGCGCGCTGATCGGCGAGCCGAAGCTCGTGATCTGCGACGAGCCCGTATCGGCACTCGACGTATCGATCCAGGCGCAGATCGTGAACCTGCTGCGCGACCTGCAACGCGAACTGTCGTTGTCCTATCTTTTCGTCGCGCACGACCTGGCGGTGGTGAAGGCCATCAGCCAGCGCGTGCTCGTGATGTATCTCGGCCGCGTGATGGAGTTCGGCACGCGGCATGACGTGTACGGCGTGCCGCAGCACCCGTACACGAAGGCGCTGCTCGATGCGGCGCCGACGCCGGAGCCGGCGCGCGAGCGTGCTCGCCGTCCGATGCTGCTGGCGGGCGAGATGCCGTCGCCGCTCAACCCGCCGTCCGGCTGCGCGTTCCGCACGCGCTGCCCGGTCGCGATCGACGCGTGCGCGCAGGACGTGCCGTTGCCGGAAGTGCGGCAGGGCTCGCCGGCGCGTGTCGCGTGCATCCGGGCGGGCGTGGCGGCGTGAAGTGACGCAGCAAACATAACCAGGCAGGTCAACAGGGGTAGGGTGCGGCGCGAATGATCTTCGCGCCGCGGGTAAAGGCGCGTCCTTAACCGGGCTCGCCGGGGGGCTGGAAGCGGATCGCAACCGGCGTGGACGACATCAACACAAGACGAGAATGACGATGAACAAGCAAAAGACGATCGGGACGGCATCGAAGATGCTGCTTGCATGGGGCTTGCCGGCGCTTGCCGGCGTATCGCTGAGCGGCGTGGCGTACGCCGACGACGCGGCCCCCGCACCGCTGACGGTCGCGCAGGCGGCGCCGTCCGCCGGCGCAGGCACGTCGGTTGCGCAGGCAACGACCCCGAACGCCATTATCAACGCCGAGGCGACCCAGGCCGTCACGCCGCCCGACGAGCCTTCGGCACAGTCGAAGTCGAACGGCTTCATTGCCGACAGCCACCTGAATTTCCTGTTCCGCAACTATGCGGACACGCTCGACAACAAGGGCGGCCCGCACCGTCACGCGTGGGTCCAGGGCGCGATGGCGAACTTCGAGTCGGGCTACACGACCGGCCTGATCGGCATCGGCTTCGACGCGTCGTTGTATGCGGCGCTGAAGCTCGACGGCGGTGCCGGCGCGGGCAGCATGGTGCACATCGCGAAGGGCGGCGGCGGTTCGAACCAGCTCGCATGGGCCTATCCGGGCATCTACGACGTGAAGGCGCGCATCTCGAACACGGTGGTCAAGTACGGGCTGCAGGCCGTCGACAACCCGTTCATGGAACAGCACGACAACCGCGCGCTGCCGCCGACGTTCCTCGGCGCGACGATCGTCAGCAACGAATTCAAGAACGTGATGCTCGAGGCCGGCAGCTTCACGAAGACCGATGCGCGCGGCCACACGACGCTCACCAACCTCACGACGCAATACGGCGGCACGCGCATCAATCGCCTGACCTACGTCGGCGGCACGTGGGACTATTCGCCGGACGGCGAAGTCGCGCTGTACGCCAACCAGGCCGACGACGTGTGGCACCAGTACTACGCGTCGGTGAAGCACAGCATCGGCGATACGAAGTCGATCAAGTGGACCGGCTTTGGTAACGTTTACTCGACGCACGACACGGGCGACGCGCTGCAGGGCAAGATCAACAACAACGCGTACAGCCTGTCGGTGGCTGCGCAGCACGGCCCGCACGAACTGCTGCTCGGTTATCAGCAGGTGCTCGGCGACCAGTTCTTCGACTACCTGAACGAAACGAACGGCATCTTCCTGACCAACTCGATGGACGTCGACTACAACGCGCCGCACGAAAAGTCGCTGCAGCTGCGTTACACGTTCTACGGCAAGGAAGCGGGCCTGCCGGGCTTCAAGGCGATGGTCTGGGGCGTGACGGGCTGGGGCGCGGACGGCAGCGCAGGGGCTGCGAACGATCCGAGCAAGTCGAGCATCTACTGGAGCAACGGCGCGCCGGTGCAGGGCCGTCACCACGAGTTCGGCTTCATCCCGTCGTACACGTTCCAGAGCGGCAAGCTGAAGGACACGAAGGTCACGTTCATCGCGATGTGGCACACCGGTTCCACGCATACCGCGGACGCGACCAACAAGGAATACCGCCTGGTCGTGAACGTGCCGCTGCACGCGTTCTGATCGAAGGGGGGACGCAACGTCCCCTTCAGTCGTTTTCGTCTCGCGCGGCCGGCCTGCGACCCGTTCGATCAGGCCGGCTTGTGCAACCCCGCC
This sequence comes from Burkholderia sp. Bp9099, assembly GCF_003857805.1. Taxonomy (NCBI): domain Bacteria; kingdom Pseudomonadati; phylum Pseudomonadota; class Betaproteobacteria; order Burkholderiales; family Burkholderiaceae; genus Burkholderia; species Burkholderia sp. Bp9099. The sequence goes on along the minus strand of NZ_QTPU01000013.1, from coordinate 160,416 downwards.
ACCGGATCGTTCGCGGCGGGCATGTCCTCCACCAGCGACGTGAGCTGGCGGCCCGTGTCGCGCCAGGCGTCGAGGCCGCCGCGCAGCGGCAGCGCATCGGTGAAGCCTGCGTCGAGCAGGCGCTTGGCCATCAGCGCGGCCGTCACTTCGTTCGGGCACGAGCAATACACGACGAACTTCTGTGAGAACGGATAGCGCGCGACGATGTCCTCGATGTGCCGTTCGTCCGCGAACTGCGCGCCGGGAATCGTGAACGGGTCGAGCTTGCGGTGTTCGGGCGAACGCACGTCGAGCACCACCGGCGCGGCCGCATCGCGCAGCAGTTCTTCGAGCTCGTCGACGCCGATCCGCGCAGTCGCGAGCTGGCGGATCAGCGCGCGGCGGCGCATCCAGCGCACGGCCGCGTAGACGGCCAGCAGTGCGACGATCACCAGCAGTACCGCGCGGCCGAGCCGGCTCGCGCCGGCGAACAGCCAGTCGATCTGCCGATAGAACACGAGCCCCGCGAGGAGGCCGACGATCGTCCACAGCGCGGCGCCGAGCGCATCGTAGCCGGCGAACGTGCGATAGCGCGTGCCGAGCGCGCCGGCCATCGGCACCGACACGAGCGACAGCCCGGGAATGAAGCGGGCGACCGCGAGCACGCGCACGCCGTAGCGGCCGAAGAATCGTTCGGTCTTCTTCACGCAGGTGTCGCGCGACAGCGACAGCCGGCAGATCGTCTTCAGCGTCGTGCCGCCGTAGCGCCGCCCGGCGACGTACCACACGGTGTCGCCGATCAGCGCGCCGAGCACCGACAGCGCCAGCACCGTCAGGAGCTGCGAGCCGATCATCGCCGGATTCATCGCGGCCATCGCGCCGAACAGCACGAGCGTCGGCATCGCCGGTACGGGCAGGCCGATGGCCGCCGCGAGCACGTTGGCGAAGACGAGAAGCGGCCCGTATTGGGCGACGAGGTCACGGAGCATGACGGCTGGCCGAAAAGGAAGCGCGTGTGGAAGGTACGAAGATGGGCCGATTATCGGCCATTTTCAAGCGGACGGCGGGGAATGACGCAAAGCGCCTGACGGCGGCAGGGTGATGCGGGCGGATCGGTGAGCCGGTGCGTTGTGCGCGGCTCACCGGTCGACATCACGAAGGGGTAGGGGTGCGGACGAGCGAGGCGGCGCCGTGGTTTTCGCCAGGCAGTTCGGCGCCGTGCGAGCGGATCGCCGCGATCAGCTCGGCCGGCGTGATCTCGTAGCGAACCTCGCGGTGAATGCCGGGCTTGCGCTCGTCGATGTCGATCAGCAGCACGCTCTTGCCGTCGTCGGTCGATTCGAGCCGGAGCGAGCGCAGTTCGCGGCCGTCGGCCGGGTCATGTTCGGTGAGCAGGGTCATTGCCCCGGATGAGCCGGTAGTGCGCATCGAACCTATCCTCGTATCGTGTGTGCCAGGTTGGCGAAGATGTCGTTGTTGAATGCAGCTTGACGAAGTTTAACGCGAATGGGCCACAACACGGAGCATTTTCGTGGTCCCTGAATGAGGGCTGCACCGGCCATCCTTCTGATGTTTGAGCCGCGCCGGGCGGGCGTTTTGGCCGGATCGGACCGATCCGCGCCCGGCGCCCGGCCGGTGCGCGGCCGGGAGGCGCGGGTGCCGTCAGAAGCGGTCGGCGAGGCCCATCGCCGGGTCGCTGACCGAGTGGCGGCCCGTTTCGACGCGGCCGGCCATGCGGCGGGAGAAGCTGGCGTCGCTGTCGGTGGTGACGACGAAGTCGTACCAGTGGCCGGTCGAGTCGAACTGCCAGTGCAGCTCCGACTGGCCGCCGGCGCGCACCGTGACTGTCCACGTCGTGCCGGCGTCGCTGCCGTGCCCGCGACCCTGGCTGATGCCGTCCTCGTTGCCGTGGCCGCGCTCGTCGTTCGCACCGCGGCCGGACAGGCCGTACACCTTGTCCGACTTCACCGTGAAGCGCACCTTGCCGCCGCCGTCGTTGCGCAGCCGCAGCCGCAGCCGCAGATGCAGGGTGCCGCTCGCGCCCGCGTAGCCGACCCGGATCTCCGGATGCGACGCGCGCGCCGGCCAGCCGGGCCAGGTCGCCGGTGAAGCGGCGGTGATAGCCGTTCGGGCCGAGCACCCACAGGTCATATTTACCGTCGTCGGCGGCGAGCGCCGCCCAGCCGCCGCGGCTCCACGGCGACACGACCCACATCGGCACGCGCGGGCCCGGGCCGTACGGACGGCCGTCGGCCGCGGGCTGGCTCGACGTGGCCGGCGTGAAGTCGTGGTACTCGACGGCGACGTCGGCGTCCGCGAGCGAGCCGTCCGCGTTGCGCGGCCGGCACATGCGGGCCCGGCGAGTGCCGGGCAGGGCGCGGCCAGTCTAGGGAGCGCAGATGACGTCGGCGTGATGTGGAAATGACAGGGTGTGTCGCTTTTATGACGTTGCGTGTACAACTAATCTGCGACGCGCGGGGAAGACGTCGGAGTGGTCGAAAATTACCGATTGCGCTTGGCGACAACGGTCGGGAATTGCCGATTTCGTGAAGCTGGCGTTACGCGATGTGGTTGTGCGTGCAACGGCATCGTGTCGTGCGGCAACCATGTTTCATCGGCGTGAAATCGGATAAGCTCGATGCGTTGTTGCATACGCGCGGCAACATGCCCCGGCCCGATACCTTCGACTCCATCCAGTCATGACCGATATCACGATCCGGCACAGCGAGACGCACGACGTCGACGCGATCCGGCACATCATCGCGCACCCCGCGGTGTACATGAACACGCTCCAGCATCCGTTTCCGTCGCACGAGAAATGGCAGCAGCGGCTCGAACGCCTGCGCGAACAGGGCGTGAGCCTCGTCGCCGAACTCGACGGCGCGGTGGTCGGCCATCTCGGGCTGCATCCGGAGCAGAACCCGCGCCGGCGTCATGCCGCGTCGCTCGGGATGATGGTCGATGCGTCGCATCACGGGCGCGGCATCGGAAGCCGGCTCCTGGCCGCCGCCATCGAACTCGCCGAAAACTGGCTGAACATCACGCGTCTCGAATTGACGGTGTTCGTCGACAACCCGGCGGCGATCGCACTGTACGAAAAGCACGGCTTCCGGATAGAAGGCGAGGCGCCGGACTATGCGCTGCGCGACGGTGCGTATGCATCGGTGTTTCAGATGGCGCGGATCAAGGGGCGGCAGTGATGGACGCGTGCTGAAGCGCGTGCGGGCCGGCGCGTCGTTGCATCGGCCGCGGCATGTGCATGTATTGGCCATGCCGTGCGCCTTGTCGTACCTGCCTCCGTGTACCCGATCGCGTGCAGCGACCGACGGCAGTCAATGCAGCGCCGCATGCAGCGCAGTGAGTGGTCGCGTCGACCGCCCAGGCGCGCACGTCGGCGACGTCACGCTTCATATCCATTCGAGAATTCGTTCGTTTTCAACCGGCGGCGAGAATCGTATCGTCAAATGATTTGCCGGTCGCCGTGGTTGTCGCGGTTGGTACGGCTGCGCGGTGTGCGCATGCAGCGGCCGGTCTGGGCCTTTCGCATCGATGCCTGCGTGATCCCTACGCGATGCCCACGGCCGATGCCGGCATGCGTCGTGCCATCCGTCGATGCCCTTCGTTGTTGCATCGCTTCGTCGTGTTTTCGCTTCGCCGTTTCGTGCGCAAGGGCCGGCCATCGCAGCGTACCGGTTCCGCCGTCGCGCGACGCCGCTATCCGCAACCGTCTCTTTCAACGGAACCCGCCTTGATGAAAACCGTCCTCCGTAACCTGACTGCAGCCTGCCTGTTCGCCGCCGCGGGTGCGGCGTTTGCCACCAACGCGCCGCAGGGCGCTCCCGTATCGGGCCCGTCGAGCGGCGGCGCGCATCTGCCGCCCGGCATCGCTTGGCAGCAGGGCGACGTCGATGCCGCGTTCGCGCTCGCCAAGCGCACCGGCAAGCCGCTGCTGCTGTACTGGGGTGCCGTATGGTGCCCGTCGTGCAACCAGGTGAAGTCGACGATCTTCAGCCAGCACGCATTCAAGGCTCGCTCGTCGTTCTTCGTGCCCGTGTATCTCGACGGCGATACCGAAAGCGCGCAGAAGCTCGGCGAGCGCTTCAAGGTGCACGGCTATCCGACGATGATCCTGTTCCGTCCGGACGGCACCGAAGTGACGCGGCTGCCGGGCGAGGCCGATCTCGAGCGCTACATGCAGGCGCTGTCGCTCGGGATGACGGCCGCGCATCCGGTGCGGCAGACGCTCTCGACCGCGCTGAACAACGGCGCGGCGCTGACGCCGGCCGAATGGCATCTGCTGGCCGACTATTCCTGGGACACCGACGGCGCGCTGCCGGTGCCGGCCGATCGTGTCGCGCTGACGCTGCAGACGCTGTCGCAACGTGCGCGTGCCGCCGGCGCGAAGGCGGACGCCGCGCGCTTCGCGCTGAAGTCGGCGGTGGTGGCGGCATCGGACGATCCAGCACAGGCCGGCGCGCTCGACAAGGCGGCGCTCGCCGACGCGCTGCGCGCGGTGCTGCGCGAACCGGCGCTGGCGCGGGCGGATTCGGACGTGCTGGTCGCGGCGCCCGCGCGCGTGGTCGTATACCTCGGCGGCGACGCCGCGCAGCGCACGACGCTGCGCGACGCGTACGACACGGCGCTCGCGCGCCTGTCGACCGATTCGACGCTGTCGTCGATCGACCGGCTGATGGCGCTGCACGGCCGCGTGCTGCTCGCGCGCAACGACGCGCACGCCGGCGCGCCGCTCGCCCCGCCGGCGCTGGTCGATACCGCGCGCAAGCAGATCGCCGCATCGGTGCAGGGCGCCGCGAACGCGTACGAGCGGCAGGCGCTCGTCAGCGAAGCGGCGGACACGCTGACCGACGCGGGGCTGTACGACGAATCCGACGTCTTGCTGAAGGCCGAGTTGCCGCGTTCGGCGACGCCGTACTACTTCATGTCGGGGTTGGCCGCGAATGCGAAGGCGCGCGGCGACAAGGCCGCGGCGCTCGACTGGTACCGCAAGGCATACGACTCGGCGAGCGGACCGGCGACCAAGCTGCGCTGGGGCGCGACCTATTTCGCGAATGCGGTCGCGCTGGCGCCGGACGATTCGGCGCGGATAGAAGCGATCGCCGCGAGCGTGCTCGCGCAGGCCGGCAAGACCAAGGATGCGTTTTATGGGGCGAACCTGCGCGCGCTGACCAAGGTCGTCACGCGGCTGAATCGCTGGCGCGGCGGCGGCGCGCACGATGCGTCGGTCAGGTCGGTCGTGAAGCAGTTCGACGGAGTGTGCGCGAAGCTGCCGGCGGGCGATCCGCAGGCAGCGGCATGCGCGAAACTGATCGAGCCGGTGAAGGCGTGACGGCTCGCGACGGAGCGGTCGGGCGGGACGGCCGCGTCGTTGCGGCGATTACCGGGCCGACTCCGCTGATGCACCGCGGTCGTTGTCATATCCGGCACCTTGCTGGCGGGCGATCTTCGCTTCGGCGGAAACGATGCTGGCCGGATAGAACCAGTCGCTCGGCTGGAAGCCAGCCTGCTTGAGCGCCTTCACTTCGGCGCTGACCTGCGCGCGCGTGAGCGGCGGGTTCGACTGCGCTTGCGCGGCGAGCGGGGCGGATATAGCCAGGGCAACGGCAACTGCGTGAATCAGGCGCTTCATGATCGTGACCTCCATGTTTCCAGCTGGGCGGCCGGACTTCGTTTGACGAAGCGGCGGCGGTTGAAAGCAGTGTAGGCCCGACCACGCGCGGGAAAAATGCGATCGCTCCCAACGCAGTGTTCTGCTGCCGGAAACAATGAACGGTGGAGCGGACGGCGCCGGATGGCGGCGCGTGACGGGCGACAGGTCGTCAGGTCTGCACCGCAATATGGCGTCGAGCGGTTCCGGTCGGCCGGGGACGAAGTGGCGGATGCGAATCCCGGCGATCCGTGCTGGTTTGCAAGCGGAGGTGTCGGGAAGGTGCGGCGCGTCGCGACAAGCATCGCGCCGTGGTGCCGCTGCGGCAATGCCGGACCGGTCGAACAGCCAGGAACACGCGGAGGGAGGAAGGCGCGCCGGCCGCGTCGATGCGGCCGGCAGGGTTGGGCGGCGCTCGGAACGCCGCCCGATGCGGGCGCTTACACGAGGCCCGTCGTGTAGTACACGGCGATCACGAAGAACACCGCGAGCGTCTTGATCACGGTGACCGCGAAGATGTCGCGATACGACTCGCGGTGCGTGAGGCCCGTGACCGCGAGCAGCGTGATGACGGCGCCGTTGTGCGGCAGCGTGTCCATGCCGCCGCTGGCCATCGCGACGACCCGGTGCAGCACCTCCATCGGAATGTTGGCGGCCTGCGCGCCCTTGATGAACAGGTCCGACATCGCGGCGAGCGCGATGCTCATGCCGCCCGACGCCGACCCGGTGATGCCTGCGAGCGAGCTGACCGACACGGCCGCGTTCACGAGCGGGTTCGGAATGCTCTTCAGCGCGTCGCTGACGACGAGGAAGCCCGGCAGCGCGGCGATCACGCCACCGAAACCGTATTCCGACGCGGTATTCATCGCGGCGAGCAGCGCCCCGCCGACGGCGGCCTTCGAACCGGCCGCGAAGCGGTCGCTGACGCGCTTGAACGCGGTCAGGACGACCAGCACGATGCCGAGCAGCAGCGCGGCCTCGACCGACCAGATCGCGACGACGGTCTTGATCGACGTCGTGACCGGCGTGTGCACGCCGGGCAGCACGTCCGGCGCGACCGTGTACGACGCAGCGCCGTACCACTGCGGAATCAGCTTCGTGAACGTGAAGTTCGACGCGCCGACGAGGAGCAGCGGCAGGATCGCCAGCGCCGGATTCGGCAGTGCCGTCGCTTCGACGCGCTCCGGCTCGTTGACGAGCGACGTGCCGTAGCCTTCGCCCTTCGCCATCGCCGAACGGCGGCGCCATTCCAGGTACGCGAGGCCGACGACGATGATGAACAGCGAGCCGATCGTGCCGAGTGCGGGTGCGGCCCAGGCGGTCGTCTTGAAGAACGTGGTCGGGATGATGTTCTGGATCTGCGGCGTGCCGGGCAGCGAGTCCATCGTGAACGAGAACGCGCCGAGCGCGATCGCGCCGGGCATCAGCCGTTTCGGAATGTTGCTCTGGCGATAGAGCTCGGCCGCGAACGGGTACACCGCGAACACCACGACGAACAGCGAAACGCCGCCATAGGTGAGCAGCGCGCACACCGCGACGATCACCGCATTCGCGCGCGAGCGGCCGATGTAGCGGATCGCGGCGTGCACGATCGACTCGGAGAACCCGGACAGTTCGATCACCTTGCCGAACACGGCGCCGAGCATGAATACCGGGAAATACAGTTTGACGAAGCCGACCATCTTCTCCATGAAGATGCCGGAGAAGACCGGTGCGACGGCGGCGGGTTCGATCAGCAGGACTGCGCCGAGCGCGGCGATCGGCGCGAACAGGATCACGCTGTAGCCGCGATACGCGGCGAACATCAGGAACGCCAGCGCGGCGAGGACGATCACGAAAGACAAGGGAGTCTCCTAATAGCTTGGAATGGCTTTGGTTGTTGTTCGATCGCGGAGCGCGCCGCGGACCGGCCCAGGTTCTTGCAGATTTCGTGCCATCGGCCGCATTGCGCCGCCGGACATGGGTCCGGGGCAGGCCGGCGGGCCCGCGCCGGCCAATGTCTGAAGATTCTACATAAATCGTCTCCATCCGGAGACGCTTTGGCCGTCGGGACAGCCCATCGAATCGGGCAGGGCTTTCCCGGACAAGGCATTCCGGCGTGTCTCCAAAATGAGATACTGCGTCCCGTTCCGGAGACATCCGGCCAAGCATATGCGGAGACGACGACACGATGATGAACGACTGGGCGCGCCTGCCCGTCAATTACGGCGACGTGCTGCTGCGCGCCGCCGAGTCGCTGTTTCGGACCTTCGAGGATTCGAGTGCGGGCACGGTGGTCGTCGATCGCGACGCGCGCGTCGTGTGGATGAACGAGCGTTATGCGGCGCGCTTCGGGTTCGCCGATCCGCAGCAGGCAGTCGGCCTCGACTGCGAGGCGGTGATTCCGAACAGCCTGATGCGCGAGGTCGTGTCGACCGGACAGCCGATCCTGCTCGACATCATGGAGACGGGCCGCGAGCCGCTCGTCGTCACGCGCCTGCCGTTGAAGAACGAGGCGGGCGAGACGGTCGGCGCGATCGGCTTCGCGCTGTTCGACCAGTTGAAGACGCTCACACCGATCTTTTCCCGTTACGCGCAGCTTCAGCAGCAACTGATCGCGACACAGCGTTCGCTCGCGCAGGCGCGCCGCGCGAAATACACGTTCGCGAGCTTCGTCGGCACGAGCGCCGCAAGCCTCGAAACCAAGCGGCAGGCGCGGCGCGCGGCACAGGTCGATTCGCCGGTGCTGCTGCTCGGCGAGACGGGGACCGGCAAGGAACTGCTCGCGCATGCGATCCACGCGGCGTCGGCGCGCGCGCTCCAGCCGCTCGTGACCGTCAACGTCGCGGCGATTCCCGACACGCTGCTCGAAACCGAATTCTTCGGCGCGGCGCCGGGCGCGTATACCGGCGCCGACCGCAAGGGACGCGTCGGCAAGTTCGAACTGGCCGATCGCGGCACGCTGTTTCTCGACGAGATCGGCGACATGCCGTTGCCGCTGCAGGGCAAGCTGCTGCGTGTGCTGCAGGACAAGGAGTTCGAACCGGTCGGCTCGAACCGGATCGTGCGCGCCGACGTGCGGATCATCGCCGCGACGTCGGCCGACCTGCCGGCGCTGGTCGAGGCCGGCCGCTTTCGCGCGGATCTCTATTACCGGCTCAACGTGCTGACGATTCACGCGCCGCCCTTGCGCGAGCGCGCGTCCGACATCGCGGCGCTCGTCTATGCGACGCTCGAGGAACTCGCCGCGCAGCACGGCCGTGCCGCGCACTGCGAACTGACCGACGATGCGCTGCGGATGCTGTGCGCGTACCCGTGGCCCGGCAATGTGCGCGAGTTGCGCAACACGCTCGAGCGCGCGCTGATGCTGTCGGATCGCTCGGTGATCGATGCGGGTGCGCTCGCGCCGTTCCTCGGGCCGGTGCGCGTGGCGCCGGACAGCGTGCCGGCGGGCACGCGGGCTGTTCCGTTGCCGCTCGGCCGAGACGCGGGCGACGCATCGGGTGCCGCCGGTGTGCCGGTCGTTTCGTATGCCGATGCATTGGCCGCGTGGGAGCGCCAGTTCCTGATCGACGCGCTCGCGGCCTGTGACGGGAAGGTCGTGGAAGCGGCCGCCCGCATCGGCATTGGCCGGGCGACGCTCTACAAGAAACTCGCGGCGCTCGGGATCGAGCGGTAGCAAGCGGTGGCCGATGCGCCCGGACATGACGAACGGCACCGGTGATGTGCCTGACAGGAGACAACGATGAAGCGAATCGGCATGGCCGGATGGCTGGCCATCCTGGCGGCGACGTCCTCGTTCGCTCAGGCGGCCGACGAGGATTCGCCTGCGGTGCGGCGCAACTGGTACAACGATCCGTTCGTCGCGTTGTCGCGGGGCTTCGCGGAATGCCCGCTGCCGCTCGGCCCGTGGATGACGCGTGCCGAGATGACGGACGACGCGCATTACCGCGCCGAGCGCGGGACCACCTGCTGGCTCGCTCACCGCTGCACGAAACCGAATTCCTATATGTATGACGCGCCGATCGCCGAGGCGGCGAAAGCGCATTTCGCGGGCACCGATCGTCTGCAGGGCACGAGCCTGTGGATCACCGTGCAGCGGCGCTTCATCTATGTCGAAGGGTGCGCCGATCCGGCATTCGATCGGGAGGCGCTGGCGCGCGAACTCGGCGCGCTCCCCGACGTCGAGCAGGTGTTCGTTCGCATCACCGACGATCCGCACCGGGCCGTGCCGTACAAGACGCGGGGACGCCCGGACCGGACGCCGGACCGAGCGCGGGACTGAACGTGTGACGACGGTGCGTGGCATACTCGCGGCATTCAAAAATCGGTTGACGGAAAGAACAATGAATCACATGCTTGCGTCGGTCTGTCGGTGGCCTCGAACGCATTGGCGTCGGGCCGGATTGTTGGCCCTGGTTGCGGGGCTCGGCGGCTGCGGCGGTGGGGCGCCGCTGTTCACTTCTGACGGGCGCCCGACTACGCAGGTGCAGTGCACCGGCAGCGACTGGAGCAATTGCACGGACAATGCCCGCGCCATCTGCAATGGGGAATACGACGTCCTCCAGCAATCGACCGATGACGCCGTGCGAAATCTTCTCTTCGCATGCAAGAGGAAAAGCGGCTATTGATCCCGATATGCCTGGATAAGGAGACCATAAGCGGGTGAAGCGCTTTTCCATTCGCTTGGAGTCGGCTATTTTTCATGAATAACACTCACGGAGTCCCATCCAATATGGCGACCTACAGGCAACTGACAGCGCAGCTCGAAAGACTTCAGCAAAAGATCGACAAGGAACGCGAAAAGGCGATTGCCGATGCGATTGCCGCCATTCGGGCGAAAATCGAGGAGTTCGACATTACCGCGGAAGAGCTCGGTTTCCGGCCGATCGGCGCTGCTGCCGCCGCGAAACCGAAGCGTCCGTTGCCGCCGAAGTACCTGAATCCGAAGACGGGCGAAACGTGGAGTGGCCGCGGGCGTGCGCCGGCATGGCTCGGCAAGAACCGCGCGCGTTTCCTGATCAAGGACTGACTCCCGAAAATCCTCACCTTTCGTGCGCTGACTGACGGTGCGAACGGCCATGCGGCCGTCGCACCGTTTTGTTTTTGGGTGGCGACAGCACGACTTGAAACCGCGAATTGAACGCCAATGCCGCGCGATTGACGGATCCCGTTTTGCGAATTCACCGCGATTCGACCGGATATCGCCGCGAATTCCGGTAAACAACCCTGCAATTACGCGGCATGCGTGCATTGGTGTTGTCGATCGCCGCGGTGCTGATGTATCGCCGATTGCCTTCACCTCTCGCGCATTGGCGCATTGCGCCGTGCAATTCCCGAACTTGCTCACCATGGTTCCTGTAAATCCTCACCTTTGAAGTGACGGCCGAATGACCGCATCGTGTCGCCTTCGCCCATTCCGTCGTGCGAAGGCGTCGGCGACCGGCCCATGTTGCGGGCATTGATGCGCGTCGCACAGTCGGCCGTTCGGCATATAGGCAGCCGCATCGGGTTCGCCTATGCTTGGAGTTCGCGTCGACCGGTGCACGGCCATCCGTGCCCGTGTGCCGGTCGGGTCGTCTTTCGTTACCGTATGGAGCCGATGTGACCGTCCGCCATCTCGATGCCTTGTTCCAGCCCAGGTCCGTCGCGGTCGTCGGTGCATCGTCGCGCGCGGGCAGTATCGGCGCGATGGTGTGGGCGCGCGTGCTCGACGGTGCGTTCGAGGGGCCCGTGTGGCCCGTCAATCCGAAGCATCGCGAGCTGAACGGGCACTCGGTCGTGGCCGACGTCGACCGGCTGCCAGCGCCGCCGTCGGTCGCCGTGATCTGCACGCCGCCTGTCACGTGGGCCGGCATCGTGCGCAAGCTCGGCGAGATCGGCACGCGCGTCGCGGTGATCGTCGGCGAGGCGCGCACCGACGCCGATCGCGCCGCGCTCGATCGCACGCTCAAGGCCGCGAAGCCGTTCGTGCTCCGAATCGTCGGGCCCGGCAGTCTCGGCGTGCTGTCGCCCGCGCGGCATGCGCATTTCGGCGCGCCGGCCTATACGGCACGATCGGGCGGCGTCGCGTGGGTGTCGCAATCGAACGCGCTGACGAACGCGGTACTCGGCTGGGCCGATGCGCGAGGCCTCGGTTTTTCGCATGTCGTCGCGCTGGGCCGTGAAGCCGATGTCGACGCGGGCGACGTGCTCGACTACCTCGCCAGCGATCCCGGCACGCGCGCGATCCTGCTGGAACTCGACACCGTGTGCGCCGCGCGCAAGTTCATGTCGGCTGCGCGGGCAGCGGCGCGCAACAAGCCGGTGCTCGCGCTGCGCACCGGGCGCGCCGATCCCGGCGACGCGCTTTACACGGCGGCGTTCCAGCGCGCGGGGTTGGTGCGTGTCGATGCGCTCGACGATCTGCTCGACGAGATCGAGACGCTCGGCGTCGGGCGCGTCACCGCGCGTGGCGCGGCGACGCTCGTGACGAGCGACGCAGGCGTCGCGAAACTCGCGGTCGATGCGGTCGCGGAGGTGCGCGACGTGCTGGCCGACTGGCCCGCGGCGGCCACGTCGGCGGTCGCGGCCGCGCTGCCGCATCTGGCCGCGCCCGGCAATCCGCTGACGCTCGGCGACGATGCGCGTCCCGAACATTTCGGCGCCGCCATCAAGGCGCTCGCGCCGTTTCCGCAAACGGGCACGCTGTTCGTCGTGCATTCGACGTCTCACAGCGCGCCGGCCGACGCGGTCGCGCGTACGCTGATCGAGTCGCGGCAGTACGCGTACCGCGGCATCCTCGCGTGTTTCTTCGGCGCGGTCGACGCGGCGACGCGCGACGCGCTGCACGCGAACGGCATTCCCGTGCACACCACGCCGCAGCGGCTTGCGCGCGCATACGCACGGCTCGTCGACTACAACCTCGGGCGGCAGTTGCTGATGCAGACGCCCGAGGGCACGCCGCCGCAGCCGGCTGAATGCGTTGCGTCCGCGCAGGCCGAGGCGCGACGGATGGTCGAGGCCGGCGAGCATGAACTGGCCGGCGAAGCGGCGTTGCATTGGCTCTCCCACTTCGGCCTGCACGGCGAGCCGGCCGATTCACCGGCCGACGAATCGGCCGACGAATCGGCCGGCGCCAGAATCGTCGACGTCACGGTCGACATGTACGACGATTCGAACTTCGGCCCGGTGTTCCGTTATGCCGTGCCGCCGGCGGATGGCGTATCGGCGCCGTTCGTCGTGTACGGGCTGCCGCCGTTGAATACGGTGCTCGCCCGCGCGGTGATGGAGCGTTCGCCATATGCGCGCCGCACGCCCGTCGAACCCACGCTCGATGCGCTGACGGCACTGTCGCAAGTCGTTTGCGACGTGCGCGAAGTCGTCGCGATGTCGGTCACGCTGCGCGTGCTGTCCGATCGGGCATACGTGGTCGCGCCGCGCATCACGGTGGCGGCCGGGCGCAGCCGGCTCGCGATCATGCCGTATCCGCGCCATCTCGAGCAGACGCTCGAATGGCGCGGCGAGACCGTGACGATCCGTCCGATCCGTCCGGAAGACGAGGAAGCACACAACGAACTGCTCGGCGCGATGACGCCGGACGATCTGCGGATGCGGTTCTTCGGCGCGGTGCGCAGCTTCGATCATTCGCAAGTCGCGCGCATGACGCAGATCGACTACGACCGCGAGATGGCTTTCATCGTGTCGTTCACCGACGTGTCGGGCCGGTCGCACACGCTCGCGGTGGCGCGTGCGGTTACCGATCCCGACAACGAGACGGCGGAGTTCGCGATCGCCGTGCGGCCCGATCAGAAGGGCAAGGGGCTCGGGCGGCTGATGATGACCCGCATCATCGACTATGCACGCTCGCGCGGCACCGGATGGATGATCGGCGAGGCGCTGCGCGAGAACACCGCGATGATCTCGCTGGCGAAGGCGTGCGGCTTCGCCGTGTCGACGACGGAGGAACCCGGCGTGGTGGGGTTCAGGATGAAGCTGCAACCGTAATCGCGTGGGTGAGCATGCTCGCACGTCCGGCGGCATCGTGCAGAGTCGGTACGGCATGCATGATGTCGATGGTGTACAGGCACTGCCGAGCGAATTCGTCGACGTTCGGCATGCCGATCGTTCGACTGGTTCGCTCGATTGCGCGGATCGGTACGACAGTCGCTCGGTGACCGGCGGGAAACGGCGAACGCGTCGAGTCACGGCATCCGCGGCGGGCGCGTTGCTTGTGCCGATGACCTCCGCGTATCACCGGTTCCGGGGTGTCATGGTCGAGCGCATGAACGCCGGCATTTCGCATGCGCAGGATCGGAAACAGAGCAAAGGTGAGACTTTTCGGGAGCCACGAGTGAGCTTTTCCGGGAGCTGTCGAGTGAGCCGATACGGGAGCGCTCGGTGAGCCTTTCCGGGGATCTGCCGGTGAGCCCTTGCGGGAAGCCCTGGTGAGCCTTTCCGGGAGGGCCCGGTGAGCATCTCCGGGAGGCGTCGGTGAGAACGTTCGGGAAGGGGTTGGTGAGCATCTCCGGGGGCTTCAGGTGAGCTTTTCCGGGATGTCTGGGTGAGCGTTTACGGGACGCTTCGGTGAGACTTTTCGGGAGCTTGCGAACGCAGTGCTCCGGCTGGCGCGGCGCCGGCTGTTGCCGGCGTCCGCACCGGTGCGGGCACGCATGAACCGTGCCCGCGGCAGCGTTTATGCAGCGAGTTTCGATGCCGCGTCGTTCACCTGCTCACGCGAAATCGCGAGTTCTTCGAGGTGCGCGTCGGCATAGATGCCGCCGGTTTCGCGCTCGAGGCGGGCGATCGTCAGCGCGCAACGCGCGATGTCCTTCGGCATCGCGATGAAGCGCTTGACCGATTCGCCGGACGTGAATGCATCGAACAGCGCGCCGCGCACGTCGTCCGGAAGCGTCTTGGTCCATTGGTACGGCTTGCCGTTGAACGTGATCGACGGCGGCAGCGTGCGTTCCTTCTTGGTGGCCGTGATGAGGCCGTAGGTACGTGCGGCGTCGCCGATCTGCTCGGGCGAAAAGAGTTCGTCGGGCGTGATGTCGAACTGCTCGATGTAGTTCTCGATCGCCCGCATCGCTGCGGCGCGATCGTCGCGCTTCTTCTGCGCGCGCGCGACGATGTCGCGCAGCTCGTCCGCTTCCTCGGACGTGATCGTGAAGCTCGCCTGCTTCTGCTGAAGTTCGGAGAAACGCTGGAATTCTTGATCGTTCAGAAGTTTGGCCATGACATCCATCGGATACGACGGCCGCGACAGCCGGCCGCCGTAGTTTTTGAGAGGGCCGCTATTCTAGCGTAGCGCGGCGTCCGCGCATCCGGAAACGGTCTGCGGAATGCCGGTACGAACGCCTGCGCGACCGGCGCACATCGCATACCGCGTGGGCGGCGTCGCACCGGCCTGCCCGACCCGCTGACCGAACGACCGCCCGCCGCGCCCGCCCGCTCGCCCGACCAATTTCAACCCGGTCGCCCGCTCGACAACAATCAGCAAGTCTCCGCGCGGCACATCGACAACTGGCCTGCCGTATCGCGCAGCCTTGCGACGACCACCTCCACGGACGGCGCCATGTGCGCGTCGATCCGGCGCATGTATGGGCAGGTCAGCACCGCGATCGCATGGCCGGCCGGGCCGAGGATCGGCGCGCTCAGGTCGGTGACGCCGTATGCCTGGCGGCTGTCCTGGCGCACGTAGCCGGACTGGCGAATGGACTGGCACGCGTGCGCGAGTTCCTGCTCGTTCATCGGCGTTTCACCCTTGACCTTGCGATGCTCGACCAGCATGTGCGCGCGCTGCTCGGTACCCTGGAACGACAGCATCACGCGTCCCGACGCCGTATCGGCAAGCCCGACGCGCGAGCCGAGCCGCACCGACACGCCCCACGGGCCGGGGCCGTCCACCTGTGCGATCACGAGCAGGTTGCCGCGATCGTAGACGGTCAGATGGCACGACTGTTCGGCCGCATCGGCGAAGCGCTGCATCAGCGGCAAGGCCTCGGCGATCAGCCGGTTCATCGGCGGATGGCGGTGCGCGAGCGCGAACAGTTTCAGGCTGAGCGTGTAACGGTCGCCGCCGCTCGAGCGCATCACGTAGCGGCGCGCGACGAGACGTTCGAGCATCCGGTAGATCTCGCTCGCGTTGCGGCCGAGCTCCTTCGTGATTTCGGTGCGGGTGAGCCCTTCCTTTTGTTCCGACAGGAGTTCGAGAATGTCGAGCCCCTTGTCGAGGGCGGGTGCGCGATAGCGGTCGGCTGCGCCCATCGACGCCCGTGCGTCGCTGCCGGGGAGCGGGTTATTGGTCGTTTGCGTCATGGTAGGAAGTCCGGGAATGGCCAATCGGTTGGCGACGCACGCTGGCCGGTTTGCACGCAGATTCGCGAAGCCGCATGCGGATGTGACTGCCGTCCGGACGAGCCTGACAATAAACGTTCAGTGTGCAATGCGGCGTCTTTTTGCCGATCGTTGTCCAGCAAGAACGGATCACGTGCCGTTCCCGATGACAGGGTCGTAAGAAATATTCGACATTCATCTTTCGGTATCGAAGGACCGCGGCATTGGGCGTAAAGCCGGATGGTTCGGCGGCCCCGATGCTGCTGTGCAATCTCCGCAGGCGCACCAATAGTCGGTATCCGTCGCGCGCCATTTCACGGCGGGCCGCCGATGGTACAAAGAGCGGCGGGCCAGCGACGGTGCGGCCGCGCGTGAAGCCGACCGGCACATGGCGCGGAGGCCGGGCCGTCGTCGCCGATGCGCAGACCGGCGGCCGCCCGTTCGATGCGCGTCGCACCCGGTGCGGCGCCGCGATCGCTGCGCCTGCGCGAGCCTCGCGTGTCGATTGGCCTGCCGGATTCGGGGGCCGACGCGCGTCATCGACGATCGGCATTCAGTCCAGCGCGTGGCCGTCAGCGGCCGCGTCGGCCGGTATCCTGTCACATTCGACAACAGAGGTTGAGCACGATGAAACTGCTTCGCTATGGCCCGTCGGGCCAGGAAAAGCCCGGTATTCTCGACGCGGACGGCCGGATTCGCGACCTGTCCGCGCACGTGCCGGATCTTGCCGGCGACGCGCTGTCCGACGCCGGTCTCGCGCGCCTGCGCGCGATCGACCCGGCCACGCTGCCGCTCGTCTCCGGCGAGCCGCGCATCGGCGCCTGCGTCGGGCGCGTCGGCAAGTTCATCGGCATTGGTCTCAACTATGCCGATCACGCAGCCGAAGCCGGCATGCCGGTGCCGAAGGAACCCGTGGTGTTCGGCAAGTGGACCAGTTCGATCTGCGGCCCGAACGACGGCATCGACATCCCGAAGGGCTCCGTGAAGACGGACTGGGAAGTCGAACTGGGCGTCGTGATCGGCGCGACGTGCAAGGACGTCGACGAAGCGCGCGCGCTGGATTACGTCGCCGGCTACTGCGTCGTCAACGACGTGTCCGAGCGCGAGTGGCAGATCGAGCGCGGCGGCCAGTGGGACAAGGGCAAGGGCTTCGACACGTTCGGCCCGATCGGCCCGTGGCTCGTCACGCGCGACGAGGTGCCCGATCCGCAGCGCCTCGACCTGTGGCTCGAGATCGACGGCCACCGCTACCAGAACGGCAACACGCGCACGATGGTGTTCACCGTCGCGCAACTGATCGCCTACCTGTCGACCTGCATGACGCTGCAACCGGGCGACGTGATCACGACCGGTACACCGCCGGGCGTCGGGATGGGCATCAAGCCGTCGCCGGTGTTCCTGAAGGCGGGTCAGACGGTGCGCCTCGGGATCGCGGGGCTCGGCGAGCAGTTGCAGGGCACGCGCAACGCGCAGTGAGCGCTCGCGCGGCGCGGGCGAGGCTGGCGGACGTAACCGGCTGGCTATCCGCCAGCGCCGCCGGACCCGTCGCCGGATCGCCGGCGGCGACCGACGCGAGTCGAACGCCGACCCCGATGCAACAAAGACAAGGGCCCGGTTCCGCATGACGCGGAACCGGGCCCTTGTCGTTCATCCGCGTTGGGACTCGGCGGATCAGACGACGTTGCCCAGCTCGCAATGGGCTTCGAGGCGATACCCGTCGGGATCGATGACGAACGCCGCGTAATAGCCGGGGCCGTAGTGCTCGCGTTTGCCCGGCCCGCCGTTGTCCTGTCCGCCGTGCTGCAGCGCGGCGCGGTAGAACGCATCGACTTCCACCGGCGACGCCGCGCGAAACGACAGGTGCAACCCTGAATCGGGATCGGCGACGACCGGACGTGCCGCGTGCTGCAACCACAGCACCGGTTCGCTGGTGCCGTAGCCGAGGGATCCGTCGTCGCTGTACAGCCGCTTGTAGCCGAGCGCGCCGAGCGTGCTGTCGTAGAACGCGCGGCTGCGGTCGATGTGGGCAACGCCGAACGAAAGGTGATCGATCATCTGTGGCTCCTTGAACTGAAGGGGGGCATCAGTGCAGCAAACCTGTTTACAACCACCAGGCCATCCGCTTGTGACGAAGCGCGCCGAGCATGCTGTCGTGGAATGCGCGGCTGCGGCCGGTGTGGACAACGTCGTGCGAAAAACGATCGATCATCTGTGGCTCCTTGAACTAAAGAGGGGACATCACAGCAGCAAACCCGTTTTTAACCACCATGCTGGTTATGTTAGGAAGCGTCCGGATGCTTGTCAACCGGCATGGTGGTTAGATACGATCGCGTCATGAGCAAAACGCAACCTTCCGTCACGACGGACTGCCTGGTTCCGGCGCCGTCCGAAACGCTGAGCATCGATTTCGCGAACACGCTGTACTGGCGTGGCGCCGACGTGCCGACCGAAACCTTCGGCACGCTGGACGACCTGTTCACGTGGTGCCGCGAGCAGGCTGGCGTGCCGGCCGGCCTGGCCGACGCGTGTCGCGCACGAGCACAAGAGAACGAGAAGGAGGACGCGCCGGCGATGCTGGCGCGCGCGCTCGCGCTGCGCGAGGCGTTGTACCGGCTCTTTCACGCGCAGGCCGAGCGGCGCGAGCCGCAAGCCGACGATCTCGCGCTGCTGGGCGGTTTTCTGGCGGAAGCGGCGCCGCGCGTCGCGCTCGCGCGGATCGATGGTGGTTACGCGTGGCGGATCGGGGCAGCGGGCGCGACGCTCGCGGGGCTGCTGAGCCCGGTGCTGTGGTCGGCGACCGATCTGCTGGGCGGCGCGCGCCTCGCGAAGGTCAAGCGCTGCGCGAACGACGCATGCCAGTGGCTGTTCATCGACGACAGCAAGAACGGCAGCCGCCGCTGGTGCTCGATGTCGTCCTGCGGCAATCGCGCGAAGGCGTACCGCCACTATCACAAGGCCGATTGACGGCAACGCGCGTCCCTGTGCGTCACGCGTCGATCGCGCCCATCCCGCCCGAACCTATTTCGCCGACAGCTTCCGCCACAGCGTCGTCTTGCTGATGCCGAGCATCGCGCACGCGCGATCGCGATCGCCGCCGCACGCATCGAGCACCGCGCGGATCTCGTCGGCTTCCGCGCGACGGCGGCGCGCGTGGAGCGTCTGCGCGTCGGTGGCGTCGGCATCGGCCGCATCGGGCGGCGCCGCGAACAGCTCGGGTGCGATCGCCTGCAGCGCATCGGGCGCGAGTGCCGCGCACGCAGCACCCGGATCGTGCTCGTCGACCTCCTCGGCCAGTTCCACCGCGATCCGCTCGATCACGTTCTGCAGTTCCCGCACGTTGCCGGGCCAGCGGTAGCGCGCGAGCGTCGCCTGCGTCGCGCCGAGCACGCGCATCGCATCGTCGGCCTCGCGCACGCGTTCGGCCAGCCGCGGCTCGCGCCGCGCGGCCTGCACGAGCAGCGTGGCCGCGAGCGCCGGAATGTCGGCGGCGCGCTCGCGCAGCGGCGGCAGGCCGACGTTCAGGATGTTGAGCCGGTAATACAGGTCCGCGCGGAACGTGCCTGCCTCGACGGCCGCGAGCAGCGGCCGGTGCGTCGCGGCGATCACGCGCACATCGATGCGGATCGGCTCGGTCGAGCCGAGACGGATCACCTCGCGCTCCTGCAGCACGCGCAGCAGCCGGCTTTGCAGCGACGGCGGCATCTCGCCGATCTCGTCGAGAAACAGCGTGCCGCGGTGCGCGGCCTCGAACAGCCCGGTCTTGCCACCGCGCCGCGCGCCGGTGAACGCGCCTTCCTCGTAACCGAACAGCTCGCTCTCGAGCAGCGCCTCCGGAAACGCGCCGCAGTTGATCGCGACGAACGGATAGCTGCGCCGCACCGACAGCGCGTGCAGGCTCTGCGCGATCATTTCCTTGCCGGTGCCGCTTTCGCCGAGCACGAGCACGGTCGCATCGGATTTCGCGTAGCGGCGCACGAGATCGCGCACGCGCGCCATCGGCGCGGACGCGCCGACCACGTCGTCGAGCGTGTAGCGCGCCGCGAACTGCTGCGTGTTCGGCTGCGAACGCAGCGCGCGGTCGAGCCGTTCGACCGCGCGCGATTCCTGGAACGTCAGCACGCTGCCCGACGTGACGCCGCGATCGACGAGCGGCCCGCGATGCACGACGTAGCGCACGCCGCGCACGGTCGCGAGCGCGTCGCCGTCCTCGCCGCGCAGCGTGCGCAGTTCCGGACGCAGGTCGACGAGCGCGCGGCCGACGGCCGCCGCGGGTTCGACCCCGAGCGCCGACGCGAGCCGCTCGTTGATGGCTTCGACGCGGCCGCGCGCGTCGAGCGCGACCACGCCGTCGCGCAGGTGCTGCAGCAGGTTGTCGAGTCGCTGGCGGCGAAACGCCTCGGCGTGCGTCGCGTACGCGACCTCGAGCGCCGTCTCGACCGCCTTGCGCACCGACGCGTGCGAATACAGGAAAACCGCGCCCATGCCGGCGCTCGCCGCGAGATCGGTGACGAGGCCGGGGCCGACGATCGTCTCGATGCCGCGGTCGTGCAGGTCGTGCACGCAGGCTTCCGCTTCCTGCGCGGACTGATATGACGCAAACTGCACGTCGAGGCCGTAGGCGGCGACGAAGCGGCGCACTTCGGGCGGCGTCTCGCCGGCGCTGACGAGCGCGATCCGCGACGCGTCGCGCCGCGCGCGCGCGAGCGCCTGCATCACGTCGAAGCCGGTCGGCGACACGACCACGACCGGCACCTGCGCACGCGTTTTCAGGAAGCCGCCGTTCGAGCCGGCCGCGACGATCACGTCGGGGCGCGCGGTGCCGGCCTCCGCGATCGCGCTCAATGCGTCTTCGTACGCGCGCGTGACGATGCGCACGTCGGCGCGTTCGTCGAATTCGCCGGCGATCTCGCGAAACAGGTCGCGCAGGCGGCTGATGCCCATCGCCCAGATGCGCGGACGCGCCGTGCGGTCGGCCGGGCCGACGGGCTTGGTCGAGGAGAGGTCCATGGCGACCGATTATGCGCGCGCGATTTCATTTTTGAAACATGAAATTGCTGAAATGAAATCATCGGGCGCTGCCTCGCCCGTGCCGGTTGCTTAAGAATCAGTGGGTTAGCCCCGATTCACGAGCTGGCCCGGTCCTTGCTGTTCATGGTCATTCCTTCAGGAGGCCGTTCATGAGCAACACGCATCTTCAGAGCGCCGGCGCGAAATTCCGCGCGGCAGTCGCGGCCGAGCAGCCGCTGCAGGTGGTCGGCGCGATCACCGCGTACGCAGCCAAGATGGCGCAGGCCGTCGGCTTCAAGGCCGTGTACCTGTCGGGCGGCGGCGTCGCCGCGAATTCGCTCGGCATTCCCGATCTCGGCATCAGCACGATGGAAGACGTGCTCATCGACGCGAACCGGATCACCAACGCGACCGACCTGCCGCTGCTCGTCGACATCGATACGGGCTGGGGCGGCGCGTTCAACATCGCGCGCACGGTCCGTTCGTTCATCAAGGCCGGTGTCGCGGCCGTGCACCTCGAGGACCAGGTCGGCCAGAAGCGTTGCGGCCACCGTCCGGGCAAGGAAGTCGTGCCGACCGACGAAATGGTCGATCGCGTGAAGGCCGCGGTCGACGCGCGCACCGACGACCAGTTCGTGATCATGGCCCGCACCGACGCGGCCGCTGCAGAAGGGATCGACGCCGCGATCGAGCGCGCGATCGCCTACGTGGAAGCCGGCGCGGACATGATCTTCCCGGAAGCGATGAAGACGCTCGACGACTATCGCCGCTTCAAGGCCGCGGTGAAGGTGCCGATCCTCGCGAACCTGACCGAGTTCGGCTCGACGCCGCTGTTCACGCTCGACGAGCTGCGCGAGGCGAACGTCGACATCGCGCTGTACTGCTGCGGCGCGTATCGCGCGATGAACAAGGCCGCGCTGAATTTCTACGAGACGCTGCGCCGCGACGGCACGCAGAAGGCGGCGGTGCCGACCATGCAGACCCGCGCCGAGCTGTACGACTTCCTCGGCTATCACGCGTACGAGCAGAAGCTCGACGAACTGTTCGCGCAGGGCAAGAAGTAACGCGACCCGCGCGCCGGGACATGGTTCCCGGAACGCTTTTGCATGAAGTCGGGCCGCGCGCACGAGCGCCGCGCCCGGCCGACGTGACACCCCAGATACCCATTGGAGAACGGAAACATGAGCGAGACGAAAGACGCAGCAGCACCGGCCGCCGCAGGCGCATTCAAGCCGAAGAAGTCGGTGGCGCTGTCGGGCGTGACGGCCGGCAACACGGCGCTGTGCACGGTCGGCAAGACCGGCAACGACCTGCACTATCGCGGCTACGACATTCTCGACGTCGCCGAATCGTGCGAATTCGAGGAAATCGCGCACCTGCTCGTGCACGGCACGCTGCCGAACCTGACCGAACTCGCCGCATACAAGACCAAGCTGCGCGCGCTGCGCGGCCTGCCGAGCGCGCTGAAGGCCGCGCTCGAGCAGATCCCGGCGTCGGCTCATCCGATGGACGTGATGCGCACCGGCGTGTCGGTGCTCGGCACCGTGCTGCCGGAGAAGGACGATCACAACCTGCCGGGCGCGCGCGACATCGCCGACCGCCTGATGGCGTCGCTCGGCTCGATGCTGCTTTACTGGTATCACTTCTCGCACAACGGCAAGCGCATCGAGACGGAAACCGACGACGACTCGATCGGCGGCCACTTCCTGCACCTGCTGCACGGCAAGACGCCGTCGAAGTCGTGGGTCGACGCGATGCACACGTCGCTGATCCTGTACGCGGAGCACGAGTTCAACGCGTCGACGTTCACCGGCCGCGTGATCGCGGGCACGGGCTCGGACATCTATTCGGCGATCACCGGCGCGATCGGCGCGCTGCGCGGGCCGAAGCACGGCGGCGCGAACGAAGTCGCGTATGAAATCCAGAGCCGCTACAGCTCGCCGGACGACGCCGAAGCCGACATCCGCCGCCGCGTCGAGAACAAGGAAGTCGTGATCGGCTTCGGCCACCCGGTCTACACGATCTCCGATCCGCGCAACAAGGTGATCAAGGGCGTCGCGCACAAGCTGTCGAAGGAAGCGGGCGACCTGAAGCTGTACAGCATCGCCGAGCGCCTGGAATCGGTGATGTGGGAAGCGAAGAAGATGTTCCCGAACCTCGACTGGTTCAGCGCGGTGTCGTATCACATGATGGGCGTGCCGACCGCGATGTTCACGCCGCTGTTCGTGATCTCGCGCACGTCCGGCTGGAGCGCGCACATCATCGAGCAGCGCGTCGACAACAAGATCATCCGCCCGAGCGCGAACTACACGGGTCCGGAAGACCTGCAGTTCGTGCCGATCGAGAAGCGCTGATCTTCGGCCGCGCGCGCCGGCGCCCGTGATGCGGGCCGCCGGCGCGCGCGCAACGTCTTACCCCGAATTCCGCCCCACATCATGAATACCGCCAACCGCAAACCCCTGCCCGGCACGTCGCTGGACTACTTCGACGCGCGTGCCGCGGTCGAAGCGATCGCTCCCGGCGCATACGACACGCTGCCGTACACGTCGCGCGTGCTCGCCGAAAACCTCGTGCGCCGCTGCGATCCGGCGATCCTCGCCGATTCGCTGAAGCAGATCATCGAGCGCAAGCGCGAACGCGACTTCCCGTGGTTCCCGGCGCGCGTGGTGTGCCACGACATCCTCGGCCAGACGGCGCTCGTCGACCTCGCGGGCCTGCGCGACGCGATCGCCGAGCGCGGCGGCGACCCGGCCAAGGTGAACCCGGTCGTGCCCGTGCAGCTGATCGTCGACCACTCGCTCGCCGTCGAGTGCGGCGGCTTCGATCCGGACGCGTTCGCGAAGAACCGCGCGATCGAGGATCGCCGCAACGAGGATCGCTTCCACTTCATCGAATGGACCAAGCGGTCGTTCGAGAACGTCGACGTGATCCCGCCGGGCAACGGCATCATGCACCAGATCAACCTCGAGAAGATGTCGCCGGTGATCCAGGCGCAGGACGGCGTCGCGTTCCCGGACACCTGCGTCGGCACCGACAGCCACACGCCGCACGTCGACGCGCTCGGCGTGATCGCGATCGGCGTGGGCGGGCTGGAAGCGGAAAACGTGATGCTGGGCCGCGCATCGTGGATGCGCCTGCCCGACATCGTCGGCGTCGAGCTGACCGGCAAGCGCCAGCCCGGCATCACGGCAACCGACGTGGTGCTCGCGCTGACCGAGTTCCTGCGCAAGGAAAAGGTGGTCGGCGCGTATCTGGAATTCCGTGGCGAAGGCGCCGCGAGCCTCACGCTCGGCGATCGCGCGACGATCTCGAACATGGCGCCTGAATATGGCGCGACGGCCGCGATGTTCTTCATCGACGGCCAGACGACCGACTACCTGCGCCTCACCGGCCGCAGCGACGAGCAGGTGAAGCTGGTCGAGGCCTACGCGAAGGCGGCGGGCCTGTGGGCCGATACGCTGAACGATGCGCAGTACGAGCGCACGCTGACGTTCGACCTGTCGAGCGTGGTGCGCAACATGGCCGGCCCGTCGAACCCGCACAAGCGGCTGCCGACGTCCGACCTCGCCGCGCGCGGCATCGCCGGCCAGTGGGAAGAGAAGGCGGGCGAGATGCCTGACGGCGCGGTGATCATCGCCGCGATCACGAGCTGCACGAACACCAGCAACCCGCGCAACGTGATCGCAGCCGCCTTGCTCGCGCGCAACGCGAACGCGCGCGGCCTCACGCGCAAGCCGTGGGTGAAGAGCTCGCTCGCGCCGGGCTCGAAGGCGGTCGAGCTGTATCTGGAAGAAGCGAACCTGCTGCCGGAGCTCGAGAAGCTCGGCTTCGGGATCGTCGCGTTCGCGTGCACGACCTGCAACGGGATGTCGGGCGCGCTCGATCCGAAGATCCAGCAGGAGATCGTCGAGCGCGACCTGTACGCGACGGCCGTGCTGTCGGGCAACCGCAACTTCGACGGCCGTATCCACCCGTATGCGAAGCAGGCGTTCCTCGCGTCGCCGCCGCTCGTCGTCGCGTATGCGATCGCCGGCACGATCCGCTTCGACATCGAGAAGGACGTGCTGGGCCACGACCAGGACGGCAAGCCCGTCACGCTGAAGGACATCTGGCCGACCGACGAGGAGATCGATGCGATCGTCGCATCGAGCGTGAAGCCCGAGCAATTCCGCAAGGTCTACGAACCGATGTTCGCGCGCGCGGCCGATGCGGGCGAGCGCGCGGCGCCGCTGTACGACTGGCGCGCGCAGAGCACGTACATCCGCCGCCCGCCGTATTGGGAAGGCGCGCTGGCCGGCGAGCGCACGCTCAAGGGCATGCGCCCGCTCGCGGTGCTCGGCGACAACATCACGACCGACCACCTGTCGCCGTCGAACGCGATCCTCGCGAACAGCGCGGCCGGCGAATACCTCGCGAAGATGGGCCTGCCCGAAGAAGACTTCAACTCGTACGCGACGCACCGGGGAGACCACCTGACCGCGCAGCGCGCGACCTTCGCGAACCCGACGCTGATCAACGAGATGGCGGTCGTCGACGGCGCGGTGAAGAAGGGCTCGCTCGCGCGCGTCGAGCCGGAAGGCAAGGTCATGCGGATGTGGGAAGCGATCGAGACGTACATGAATCGCAAGCAGCCGCTGATCGTGATCGCGGGCGCCGACTACGGCCAGGGCTCGTCGCGCGACTGGGCCGCGAAGGGCGTGCGGCTCGCGGGAGTCGAGGCGATCGTCGCCGAAGGCTTCGAGCGGATCCACCGCACGAACCTGATCGGGATGGGCGTGCTGCCGCTCGAGTTCAAGCCGGGCACGAACCGCACGACGCTCGGCATCGACGGCACCGAGACCTTCGACGTGATCGGCGAGCGTACGCCGCGTGCCGATCTCACGCTGGTGATTCACCGCAAGAACGGCGAGCGCGTGGAAGTGCCGGTGACGTGCCGGCTCGATACGGCCGAGGAAGTGTCGATCTACGACGCGGGCGGCGTGCTGCAGCGTTTCGCGCAGGACTTCCTCGAATCGTCGCAGGCGGCTTGACCGGGTCATACAGGGACAATGCAAACATGGCTCACATTCCTCAAATCAGGATTCCCGCGACCTACATGCGCGGCGGCACCAGCAAGGGCGTGTTCTTCCGGCTGCAGGACCTGCCGGACGCCGCGCAGGCGCCGGGCGCCGCGCGCGACGCGCTGCTCTTGCGCGTGATCGGCAGCCCCGATCCGTACGGCAAGCAGATCGACGGGATGGGCGGCGCGACGTCGTCCACCAGCAAGACGGTGATCGTGTCGAAGAGCACGCGGCCGGGGCATGATGTCGACTACCTGTTCGGGCAGGTCGCGATCGACCGCGCGTTCGTCGACTGGACCGGCAACTGCGGCAACCTGTCGGCGGCGGTCGGCCCGTTCGCGATCAGCGGCGGCCTCGTCGATGCGTCGCGCGTGCCGCGCGACGGCGTCGCGACCGTGCGGATCTGGCAGGCGAACATCGGCAAGACGATCGTCGCGCACGTGCCGGTCACGAACGGCGCGGTGCAGGAGACGGGCGACTTCGAGCTGGATGGCGTCACGTTCCCGGCCGCCGAAGTGCAGCTCGAGTTCATGGACCCGGCCGCCGACGAAGAGGGCGCGGGCGGCTCGATGTTCCCGACCGGCAACCTGGTCGACGACCTCGCCGTGCCGGGCATCGGCACGCTGAAGGCGACGATGATCAACGCGGGGATTCCGACCATCTTCGTCGAGGCGGAGGCGATCGGCTATACGGGCACGGAGCTGCAGGACGCGATCAACGGCGACCCGAAGGCGCTCGAGAAGTTCGAGACGATCCGCGCGCACGGCGCGCTGCGCATGGGGCTGATCGATACGCTCGATGAAATCGCGACGCGGCAGCACACGCCGAAGGTCGCGTTCGTCGCGAAGCCGGCCGACTATGTCGCGTCGAGCGGCAAGCGCGTGAATGCGGGCGACGTCGACCTGCTGGTGCGGGCGATGTCGATGGGCAAGCTGCACCACGCGATGATGGGCACGGCGGCGGTCGCGATTGGCACGGCCGCGGCGATCCCCGGCACGCTCGTCAACCTTGCGGCGGGCGGCGGTGAGCGTAATGCGGTGCGCTTCGGGCATCCGTCGGGCACGCTGCGCGTCGGCGCGGAAGCGCAACTCGAGAACGGCGAATGGACCGTCACGAAGGCGATCATGAGCCGCAGCGCGCGCGTGCTGATGGAAGGCTGGGTGCGGGTGCCGGGGGATGCGTTCTGATCGTTCCGGGCGTCGTATCGACGACCGGCAAGGGCGGCTTCGGCCGCCCTTTTTCGTCTCTGCTTAGATGGCGGTCAGCCGTGCAGGAAGCGGCGCAGTGCGTCGTGGCTGATGCGCCGCGCGGCCGTCGATACACGCGCGTCGGGCACGATGTCGAAGCCGTGCACGCCGCCCGGGAAGACGTGCAGCTCGGTGGGCACGCCGGCCCGGATGAGCCGCTGCGCGTAGCCGATGTTCTCGTCGACGAACAGGTCGACCGTGCCGACGGCGATGAACGCCGGCGGCAGCCCGTCGAGCCGTTCCGCGCGGGCGGCCGCCGCGTATGGCGACACGCCGTCGAGGCCCGGCGCGTGGCCGAGCAGTGACGTCCACGCGAACCGGTTGTTGGCCGCGTGCCAGACGAATTCGCCGGCATGCGGATGCGGTGCGCGCACGCAGGTGCGGTCGTCGAGCATCGGATACATCAGGTGCTGGAACGCCAGCGGGTATTCGCCGCGATCGCGCGCCAGCAGCGCCAGCGCGGCCGCGAGCCCGCCGCCCGCGCTTTCACCCATCACGCCGATGCGTGCCGGATCGATGCCGAGCGCGTCCGCGTGGTGGAAGGTCCAGGCGAGTGTCGCGTAGCAGTCGTCGATCGCGCCGGGAAACGGCGTTTCGGGCGCGAGGCGGTAGTCGAGCGACACCAGCGCGCACCCCAGCGTCTTCACCAGGGGGCGATGCACGGCTTCGAGATCTTTCGCGGCCCCGCGCACATAGCCGCCGCCGTGCATGTGCACGATCGCCGGCAGCGGGCGCGTTGCGTCGTCGGGCAGGTATACGCGCACCGGCACGTCCGGCGAGCCGCCGGAGCCCGGCACGCGCCGATGCTGGAGCGTGTTGCCGACCGTGTCGATCGGCGGCAGCGGCAGGACGCGGTCGCGATGCCGGGCGAGGTTGTCGGCGGTGAGCGTGACGGTCGGCCAGACGTCCAGCCAGGGGCGGATGTCGGGATCGACGAGATGACGTGTGTCCAAGGTGCGACTCCGTGAGGAAAACGGCGCAACGCGCGCGCGACCGGGGAACCGATGATGGCGGTGTCACAGCACGCTGCGTGCGACGACCCAGCGATGCACTTCGGTCGGGCCTTCGAAGATGCGCATCAGCCGCGCTTCGTTCGCCATCTGATGCAGCGGCAACTCCTTCGTCATGCCCATCGCGCCGAGCGTCTGCATCGCATGATCGATGACGCCCGACGCCATCTCCGTCGCGAACACCTTGACCATCGAGATCTGCGTGCGCGCATCCTGTCCGGCATCCACCCGCGCGGCCGCTTCATAGGTCATCAGGCGGCACGCGTGGATCTGCGTCAGCGCGTCGGCGACCCACCACTGGACCGCCTGGCGCTCGGCCAGCGGCACGCCGAAGGTCTTGCGCTGTTTCGCATGGTCGCACAGCAGCGCGACCGCGCGCTCGGCGCGGCCGATGCACCAAGCGGCCATCTCCAGCCGACGGTTCGACAGGCGCGCCTGCATCGGCGCGAAACCGGCGCCTTCGCGGCCGAGCAGCTGCGTGGCGGGAATGCGGCAATCCTCCAGCACGATTTCATAGGTCGACAGCCCGCCGATCATCGGAATGCGGCGTTCGATGACGAACCCCGGCGTGTCGCGCTCGACAATGAATGCCGACATGCCGCCGCGCTTGCCCTTGCTTCGGTCGGTCAGCGCCATCACGATCGTCCAGTCGGCTTCGCGCGCGTGGCTGATCCAGATCTTCCGGCCGTTCAGCACCCACGTGTCGCCGTCGCGCTCGGCCGTCGTCGACAGCGCGCCCGGGTCCGAGCCGGCGCCAGGCTCGGAAATCGCCATCGCGGAACGCGTGATGCCGCGCGCGTACGGTTCGAGGTAGCGCGCGCGCTGTGCGTCGTCGGCCGCGTCGCACAGCATCCGCAGGTTCGGTGAGTCGGGCGGCAGGATGTACGGCGTCACGGTCATGCCGATCGCTTCGTTCACACCGACCATCGCGACGGCCGGCAGGTCCGAGCCGCCGGCATCGGCGGGCGCGTCGAGACCCCACAGACCGAGTTGCCGCGAGCGCTCGTCGAGCTGCGCGCGTTCGTCGGCGAGCAGCGCGAAGCGCTGGCCGTCGGCCTCGCGCGCCATCACGGCCGCTTCGAGCGGCATCAGCTCGTCTTTCACGAAGCGTGCGACGAGATCCTTGATCATCCGGTGGTCGAGATCGAGTTCGAAATTCATGGGTGTGTCGATGAAGGAGTGAAGGGCAGGGTGCGCGCTCAGATCGCGCGCGCAGGGGACGCCGCCCGGGCGCGCAGCGTGCCGAAGAGCGCCAGGCAGCCGGCCGCGAGCAACGCGGCGTTGAAATAGAGGCCGCCGCGCATCGAGCCGCTGGCGGTGTTCAGCACGCCCATCAGGAACGGGCTCGCGAATCCGCCGATCGCGCCGGACATCGTGATCGCCGCGATCGCGATGGCCATCGAGCGCTTCGGCAGCACGAGCCCGGGCAGCACCCAGAACGCGGGCAGCGCCGCGGCATGCGCGGCGACCGCGACGCAGAGCGCGATCGTCAGGTTCGCGGCGCCGTCGACGCGCGCCAGCACGACGAGCGCCGCCGCGCACGCGAGCATCGCGGCCACGCCGTGTTCGCGCCACGCCTGCCGGCGTTCGGTGCGCCAGCCCATGCCGAGCAAGCCGATGACGCCGCACAGGTAGGGCAGCGCGGACAGCACGCCGATCTGCATCGCGCCGTGCAGGCCACCGCGGTGCAGGATCACCGGCATCCAGAATACGAGCGCGTAGCCGGCCGCCGCGATCGAGAAATTGGCCGCGCACAGCAGCCAGAAGTCGCGAAGCGCGAGCAACGGCCGTGTCGACGCCACGCCGTTGCCAACGTCGGCATCGGCCTGCGCGTGCGCATCGCGCAGCGCGGCCTTGTCGGCGTCCGACAGCCAGCGCGCGTCTTCCGGCCGGTCGTCGAGGAAGCGCAGCGCGACGAAGCCGAGCGCGCTGCTCGGCAGCCCTTCGACGACGAACAGCCATTGCCAGCCGCTCAGGCCGGCGACGCCGTCGAAGACCGTGAGAATCACGCCCGACACGGGGCCGGCGATCAGCCCCGCCAGATACAGCGCGCTCATGAAGAGGGCGAACGCCTTCGCACGCTGCTTCGGCGGATACCACGCGCCGAGATGGAACAGGATGCCGGGGAAGAAGCCGGCCTCGAACACGCCGAGCAGGAACCGGCACACGTAGAACTGCGCAGGCGTCGCGACGAACATCGTCGCGGCCGAGCCGAGCCCCCACAGCACCATGATCCGCGCGATGGTCCGGCGCGCGCCGATCCGCGCGAGCAGCGCGTTGCTCGGAATCTCGAACGCCATGTAACCGATGAAGAAGATGCCCGCACCGAGCCCGTAGACGGCGTCGGAGAAGCGCAGCTCGGCGGCCATCTGCGCGTGCGCGAAGCCGATGTTGATGCGGTCGATGAACGACAGCGTGTAGCAGAGAATCAGGAACGGCAGCAGGCGCCGCGAGATCCGGCGGTAGAGCGCCGGCATCGCGTCGTCGCGTACGCCGGCCGGGGTGGACAGGGTCGAGGTCATGGGCACTCCGTCAGAAGCGGTGAGTGATGCCGAGCGCCAGCACCTGCTCGGTGCCGCCCGGTTGCGGTTGCAAGCCGGCGACGACGGTGTTGCGCGCGCGGCCGCCGTTCTTCATGTACAGGTAGCGGGCATAGAGCGAGGTCCGCTTCGATAGCGGATGGTCGTAGCCGAGGCCGAACGCGGTCGCGTCGTTTGCCGAGCCCTTCACGTCCCGGCGCACGGCCGACACCAGCAGGCGGTCGAGCGCGCCGACGTCGACCGTCGCGCCGACGCCCGCCGTCGAGAACGCGGGCGAGCCGGGCGCCGTGCTGGCGCCGTGGAGGAACGCGCCGTACAGCTTGACCCGCGCGAACGCGTAGTTGGCGGCGAATACGTAGTGGCGGGTGGTCGTCGGCTGGACGACGGGTGCGAGGTTGCCGGCCGACATGTCGTCCTGGAAGCCGGCGCCGACGTAGAGGCCGCCGATCCGGTACTGGAGCCCCGCGCCGTAGTTGCGGCCGGCCTGCGTGGACAGTGCGTTCGGCGTCGGAAAGCCGTAGGTGGCCATCACGCGCAGGCCGTTCCAGTCTGGGCCGAGATACGACGCCGCCTGGTTGAAGCGCGGAATCGGCGGCGTCGTGGCGGTCGTGATCGAGTCCGTCGACGTCGCGAGCAGCGCGAGCGGCGACATGCGTTCGTTCAGGCCGAACGGGTCGCCCTCGTACACGATGTAGAACGACGGCGTGTATTGCCGGCCGAGCCGCAGGTCGCCGTAGCGCGTGTCCTGCAGCGCCACGTACGCCTGCCGGTAGAACAGCGTGCCGCCCTGGAGCGAACCGTCGGCCGGCAAGAAGCCGCTTTCCAGCACGAATTTCGTCGAGGTGCCGCCGCCGAGATCCTCGACGCCCGTCAGACCGACGCGGCTCGTCGACCCGCCGCCGCCGCTCTGCCGGAAGCTCGACCGGCTGCCGATCCGATCGAATTCGACGTAGCTGTCGACGATTCCGTACAGTGTCACCGACGACGCGTGCGCATGCGGCGTGCACAGCACGCAGGCGCCGATCAGGAGTGCTTTACATTGCATGAATGTGTGTCTCCGTTCCATGTTTGTTATGCGCCGCGCCCGCGTGCGGGGCGGCGATCGACGGCGCGCGGCGGACGGGGCCGCGCGCCGCCGGGCTCAGCGTCCCTTGAACACCGGCTTGCGCTTCTCGAGAAACGCGAGGGCGCCTTCGACCCGGTCCTCGCTTGTATAGACGTCGGGACCGACGTCGAGCCGCAGCGCCGCGGCAACCGGCAGGCCCCAGCTGCGGGTCGCCGTTTCCTTGATGCGCCGGATCGTGAGCGGCGCGTTCGCGGCGATCGCCTGCGCCAGTTCGCGCACGGTATCGTCGAGCGCGGCGCCGGGGACGACCCGGCTTAGCAACCCGACGCGCAGCGCTTCTTCGGCGTCGAAGCGGCGGCCCGTGAACAGGAGCTCCATCGCGACCGCGCGCGGCAGGATGCGCGGCAGCAGCACGCTTGCGAAGTTCGCGCCCATGCCGACTCGCGCTTCGGGCAGCGCGAAATACGCGTGATCGGCGGCGATCCGCAGGTCGCACGCGAGCGCGATTTCGAAGCCGCCGCCGACCGCGTAGCCGTTGATGGCAGCGATGGTCGGCTTGCGCAGTTCGAGGATCAGTTCGTGCACGTTGCGTTCAAGTCCGCGCATCGGCCGCATGCCGCGCATCTCGGGATCGCCGAGATCGATGCCCGCGCTGAAGGCCCGCTCGCCCGCGCCGCGGATCACGATCGCGCGCACCGCGGGGTTGTCGTCGAGCGTGACGAGCTCGTCGCACAGGCGCCGGATCGCGTCGGCGGACAGTGCATTGGCGACATGCGGGCGATGAATCGTCAGCCACGCGATGCTGTCGTCGTCGCTGCGCAGGATCGACGGGGCGTCGTCGCCGGTCAGGGAGGAGAACGTGCGCGGCGTGGTCATGACGCGCTCCCGGTGGTGGCGCGCTCGTCGTGAACGACGCCGGCCCTGCGCAGCGCGTCGCGGCGGGCCGCGTCGAGGCCGAGCGCGTCGAGCACCGCGTCGGTGTCGGCCGCGAACGGCCGCGGCGGCCGGCGGATCGAGCCGGGCGTGCGCGACAGCCTGGCCGGGATGCCCGCGCCGGTGTAGGTGTCGTTCTTGACGAACATCGCGTTGCGGACCGCTTGCGGATGGCCGAACCCGTCGGCGATGGTGTTGACCGGTCCCGTCGCGACGCCGGCGCGCATCAGCCGGTCGACGACCTCGTCGGCGGGCAGCTCGGCGGTCAGCTGCCCGATCAGCGAGTCGAGCGCGTCGCGGTGCGCGACGCGCTCCGCGTTGGTCGCGAAGCGCGGATCGCGCGCGAGCTCGGGCACGCCGAGCGCTTCGACCAGCTTCGCGAACGTGCGGTTGTTGCCCGCGCCCGTCGCCACCGGCTTGTCTTTGCAAGGATAGACGCCGTACGGCGCGATCGCGGCGTAGACGTTCCCCGTCGCGACGGGCACGTCGCCCGTCGCCATCCAGGTCGTGCTGAGCGGATGCAGCATCGACAGCGCGGTGCTGAACAGGTCGATGTCGACGTGCTGCCCGAGCCCGGAGCGCGTGCGTTCCACCAGCGCGAGCAGGATGCTCGACACGGCGCTCAGCCCGGCCGCGTAGTCGACGACCGGAAACGGTACCTTCAGCGGCATGCCGCCCGGCTCGCCGTTGATCGACATGAAGCCGGCGAGCCCTTGCGCGACGGCGTCGTAGCCCGGAAACCGCGCGAGCGGGCCGTCGGTGCCGTAGCCGGAGATCGAGCAATGGACGAGGCGCGGAAAGCGTTCGCGCAGGCAATCGGCGTAACCGATGCCCCAGCGTTCGAGCGTGCCCTGCTTGAAGTTGTCGACCAGCACGTCGGCCGTCTCGAGCAGGCGGAACAGCACGTCGCGGCCGTCGGGATGCGACAGGTCGAGCGCGAGGTTGCGCTTGTTGCGGTTGAGCCCCCAGTAGTAACTGGAGAGGCCGCTCGGCATCGCGGGCCCCCAGTCGCGTGTTTCGTCGCCTTGCGGCGGTTCGATCTTGATGACGTCCGCGCCGTGGTCGGCGAGCGTCTGCGTGCAGAACGGGCCCGCGTAGACGCGGCTCAGGTCCACTACGCGCACGCCCGCGAGCGCGCCTTCGTTGCTGATGATCATGACGATGTTTCCTTCGATGGTCGGCGATGCTGGCGTTCGCCTGCTGGGTGCCGGGCGAAGCGCCGCGGGTTCAGTCGCGCGCGGCGAACAGCGCTTCGACGGCCGCGCGGTGTTCCGGCGTTGCATGGGCGAACGCCTGGTACGACGCGGACAGGTCGAGCAGCGTATCGAGGCTTGCGTGCCGGCCTTCGCGCAGCAGCCGCTTGGTCAGGCGCAGTGCGGTGCCCGGATGGCGCGCGATGCGCGCGGCGAGCGCGTGCGCGTCGGCCAGCAGTTCGCCGTCGGGGACGACGCGCGACACCAGCCCGTGGCGCAGCGCCGTTTGCGCGTCCACTGCGTCGCCCGTGAACGACATCTCGGCGGCGACGGCCGCGCCGACGATCTGCGGCAGGAACCACGCGCCGCCGTCGCCCGGCACGAGGCCGAGCGCGATGAAGCTTTCCGCGAAGCGCGCGCTGTCGGCGGCGATGCGGATGTCGCACATGCAAGCAAGGTCGGTACCGGCGCCGATGGCCGGGCCGTTGATCGCCGCGATGGCCGGCACTTCGAGCTGCTGGAACGCGTGCGCGAGGCGCTGGATGCCGCGGCGATAGCGGGTGCGGATCGCCGCGAGGTCATGCAGGCCCGACTCGGCGAGCGCACGCATCGCCTTCACGTTGCCGCCCGACGAAAACACGGCGCCGGCGCCGGTCAGGACCAGCACGCGAATCGACTCGTCGCGGTTCGCTTCGTCGCAGCACGCGACCAGTGCATCGATCGCATCGGTATCCGAAATGGCGTTGCGCGTTTCGGGGCGGTTCATCGTGACGGTCAGGATCGGTCCCTGCCGTTCACGGATCAGAAAGGCTGACATGGCGTCTCCGTATGTTCTGTACCGCGGGGCTTCACGCCGCGGGCCGAAGCCTAGTATCGTCACGACGGTTGGCGGCGGGAAATTCCGTTCCACATATGTGGAAGGGGCCGCCGTGACGGGCGCGGAGGGGCGGGATGAACGGAAACGTGGTCAAGAGCGCGGCGCGGGTGTTCGAGGTACTGGAGCTGTTCAGCGAACTGCAGCGGCCGCTGAGCGTGCGCGAGATCGCCACGCGCTGCCGCTATCCCGGGTCGAGCGCGGCGGCGTTGCTGACCAGCATGAAGATGCTCGGCTACCTGTCGTATGACGAACGGACGCACGCGTATGCGCCGACGGCGCGGCTCGTCAATCTCGGCGAAGCGCTCGTCGATTCGGCGGCAGGCAGCCGGCGGTACTGGCACGCCGTGGCGAAACGGCTGGCGGCCGGCACGCGGGAGGCCGTCGTGATCGCGGTGCAGAGCGACCTGTACGTGCAGTACATCGACGCCGTCGCGGGCGCGCACCGGATTCCGGTCCAGTTCTATGCGCCGATCGGCACGCGTCGCGAGATCTGCATGTCGGGGCTCGGCTGGGCGCTGCTGAGCCGGCAGCCGGACAGCACGATTCGCCGGCTCGTGGCGCGCAGCATCCGGCGCATCGGAAGGTCGGGCAGGACGATCGACGAGGACGTCGTGCTGGACAAGGTCGAAGAGACGCGCCGGCTCGGCTATTCGTATTCGGCGCATACGGTGACGCAAGGCGCGGCGATGATCTCGATGGTGATCGCCGACGGCTGGAACGGCATGCCGCTCGCGATCGGCGTCGCCGGGCCGGTCGAGCGGATCGAAGAACATCGCGGCGCGATCGTGCTCGCGATGCGCGAGGCGCTGGCCGAGCGCATGGACGAAGCGGTCGGCTAGTCGCGCGGTCGCTTGTGCGGCGACCCGTCCGCCTGCGGCGGTCTCCGCCGGCATCGGGCGGACGGCGGCGGGTGGTCATCCGGTGTCGACGCGAACCTCGCGTATCGGCCGTCTTGCCGTCGGCGCCGCGCACGTTCGCATAAAATCGGAGCGCCGTTTCGTTTCGCCCCTGTCCGGTTGCATTTCCGCGAGGTCGCCATGTCATTGAACGCGCCGCTTTCCGGCGTCCACATCGTCGAATTCGAAGGCCTCGGCCCCGGCCCGCTCGCGGGCTGGATGCTCGCCGGGATGGGCGCGCGCATCACGCTGATCGCGCGTCCGGCCGGCCGCACCAGCGCACCGGACGCGCTGCAGGGCCGCGACGGCGACCTGCTGCGCGAAGGCAAGACGATCGTCGAACTCGATCTGAAGACGCCGGCGGGCCGCGACGCGGCGCTCGCGCTGATCGCGCAGGCCGACGCGCTGATCGAGGGCCTGCGTCCCGGCGTGATGGAACGCCTCGGCCTCGGGCCCGACGATTGCGCGCGCCACAACCCGAAGCTCGTGTATGGACGCATGACGGGCTGGGGCCAGGACGGACCGCTCGCGACGGCCGCCGGGCACGACCTGAACTACGTCGCGCTGACGGGGCTGCTGTCGCTGTCGGCACCGCGCGACGGCCGGCCCGGCGTGCCGCCGACCGTCGTCGGCGATGCGGGCGGCGCGCTCGGGCTCGCGTTCGGGATCGTCTGCGCGCTGTTCGACGTGCGCGGCGGCGGCCCCGGGCGCGTGGTCGACGGCGCGATCGTCGACATCGTGTCGATGCTCGGCTCGCTCGCGTTGTGGGCACGCGCGAACGGGCAGCTCGATGGCGCGCAGCCGAGCCTCTTCCACGATGCGCCGTTCTACGACGTGTATCGCTGCGAGGACGGCGAATGCGTGACGATCGGCGCGCTCGAGCCGCCGTTCTATGCGTTGCTGGTCGAGCGGCTCGGTTTGAGCGATGTCGATCCGGCGTCGCAGTACGATCGCGCGCGCTGGCCGGCGCTGAAGGTGCGTTTCG
Organism: Burkholderia sp. Bp9099; assembly: GCF_003857805.1. Classification (NCBI taxonomy): domain Bacteria; kingdom Pseudomonadati; phylum Pseudomonadota; class Betaproteobacteria; order Burkholderiales; family Burkholderiaceae; genus Burkholderia; species Burkholderia sp. Bp9099. Next base: position 123,662 of record NZ_QTPU01000013.1, on the reverse strand, counting down.
CGGAGGTGTTCGCACAGCAGCCGTCCGCGCACTGGCGCGCGCTGCTCGAAGGGACGGACGCATGCTTTGCGCCGGTGCTGAGCGTGGCCGACGCGCTGGAGCATCCGCACAATGCGGCGCGCGGGATCTATCGTACCGATGCGAGCGGCAACGTTCGGGCGCGCGTGGCGCCACGTTTTCTGCCGTTGACGGGCGATGAAGCTTAAGCGCATCCCAAGTCGGATATATCTCGGATAATGCCGACCGCATCGAGGTATTGAGACAGAAAAAAATAATCCTCTTGTCGGTAGGAGTTTCGAATTCGTCTGATTGTTTTTCCTTTCTCGATCACGCAAATTTTTGCGTCGAACAATCCTTATCCATTCGTCGAGAAAGGACATCCAGATGAAGAACGAGCAGAGCGCGCCGACTTATCTTTTCGCCACCATCGGAGCGCTCACTGAGCGCGGTGGTCGTGTGACCCAAGCTAGCAGCGGCCTTGCTGTCGCTGGGCTTGCTGTTGCCCGGGTTGGCGATGTCGTCACGTACGAGGATGGCAGTGAGGCAGTCATTACCGACGGTGCGGGCAATTATGCGGTTTGCCGAGAAAGGCCATTTGCACTGGTAGGTAGCCGATTGAGCAATGGCGATCGTATCGTCGAAACACTTCAGCGGTTATGGGGCATTCATGTTCCGGCGGGTGAGACGGTCGAAGGCTTGTTCGATGCGGCTTATGTGCCTTCGCCTGAGCCGCCGCGCCACCGGCTCGCGGTGCGAGGCGCAACGACTGCGCGAGGTGGCGTGCTGCGCAACGCTACCGGTGCCTGGAACACCGGTGTCCGGCTTGGCAAGGCTGGTATCGTGGGTAATCAGGTCCACTATGCGGACGGTTCTACCGCGCGAATCGTAAGCGGTCTTGCCCTGGCGGATAACCGTGACTTCGAGCCGCTGGCTTTTGTCGGAAGCGAACTCGATAACGGCGACATCATTACGGACAGCCCGGAGCGCGAGGGTCTCGTATCCGCCTTTACCTTCACGCTGGTGAAGCGTTCGACTACGGCACGCCCAGGAGACGTCGCGTGATCCGCTATTTCCTTGCGAGGGGCGATCAGGGTGGCAGTGCGAGCATTACGGAAGGATTGGAGCACGTCACGTGTTCCAATCCGCCGCCACGCGTGCATATCGCGACGCTCTACATGAAAACGTACTGCGCAGCCTGCAAGCAGGAAGGATTTATTGCGCCGGCAGGTCCACGCTGGCCGGGTACCGGGCCGAATGGCAAGCCTTGGGCGTTGAGCGGTGACATCAACGTCTGTGGTTGCAATCCGCCGCCCGTTTTTTATGCGGAGCGCGGCATGAGCATGTCTTTTACGGCAGAGGAAGCGGCGACTCTTGTTACTCCACACGCTCGCACACATAGTCGGGCGCACGTGGACGTAGATGACGATCTCGAGTGCTACTTCGAAATCCGTGATGCGATGACCGATACCCCTGTCGAGGGAATGATCTACAGGCTCTCGAGTGACGAGCAATCCCTTGTCTGCGACGCGGCGCTAACGGAAGGGGAAACTCGCGCTTTCTCGGTGAAGGCGCATCCGAATCTCATCTTCGTGGCATGGCGCGAGGGTGACGTACGATGAGAGGCATGATTGATGGGAACGTGCGATTACTTGCCGCGATTGCGTATGGGGAGGCGTCCACGGCGAACGATTCGCAGGAAATCGGAGGGATTGCGTTTGCCGTCGCAAATCGGTGCCGAGCGTGGGGAGGAAAAATGGTGTCGGAACTGCGTGCGGCGGACCCGAATTACTCGTATGCATGGGATGGCTCCAACGCAAGATTCAACAAATTGATGCGCACGCCTGACAGCGAAATTGCGTTGAATCCTGGCATGGCGCTGGCTGTTGACTGGGCTCAAAAAGCATTGGCCAACGAGCGGCCGGACCCCTCGAATGGGGCATTTTGGTGGGACGGCCTGGACTTCAAAACCAATTACGGAAACCATCCCAAGGTTCGTGATGGCTTCAAATGGGGTTCGCAATCGGACAACATTTTTGGCGTGCCGGAGAAGCGGCGCGAGGTCATCGTTCGATGGAAAATCCGCAATAAAAGGACCGGGAAGATCGTCGATGGGGGTGAGCGCGGGCGTTACGATTCGGTGTGGGTTTCGACAGCCGCGCACGGGGATACGGTATTTTGGAAGCACAATCCCGACTATCTGAAGGCGAGCGGAGGAAAAGCATACCGATGAAACCCGCAATGACCTTGGCGGCGATCCTGGTTGCCTTCGCAAGGAGCGCTCATGGCGCTACGATCTACGACAGCTATGACGAGTTCTATGCGGCCCAATCGAGTGCATTGTTTGGCAGTCCAGTCCAGCAACGCGCAAGCCTTCTATATTCCGATCGCGGCAATGGAGGCGTATACCAGAATTTTCAAATCGACTTGGACGGGAAGACGGTACACGTCACAGTAGCGGAGCGCCAGATATCGATTGGCGGCAGGATCTATCGCTTTTCGAACGCAACGACTTTCCCCGGTGAACATCCGGTGGATATCTACCCCGGAAGCGCGAGCATATTTTTTACTGGAGCCGCGGACCATCGTCCGTCGGCTCTCTGTGTGGAGGGAAACAGCAGCGGGTCTGGTGAATCTGGCCGCCATCGCCAAATCTACTTGCTGACCAACCCGTTCGAGTTTAGAAAAAGCGCGGCATTTCTTCATTTGCCGAGTCTGCTTTCGTCCTGTCGGGCCGTATTGGCAACAAAGGCCGGATTGCTTGCATTTCCGAAGAACAGCTATCTGTTCGATGATGCACAAGAGACCCGTCTCGGCCTATTAATTTCGTACTACACGTTTGAAAAGCGGCGCTTTGTTCCGGCCCTGAACGAAGTGCGGCTTCGATTTACGCGTCCCGAGATTCCATTTCAATTTTCGGTTCAGGGCGAGCAATAAGACAGCCGAACGATTCGCCGACGAATCTGCCTTACGCCGTTTCCTCCCGCGCATCCGGCATCTTGCCGTCGCCGACGCGGTTGATCGTGCCTTGCGCGATTGCGACGAGCCGTTCGTGATCGCCGTCGATGACGAACACATGACACTGGCAGGTCGCCTGGTGCCGGCCCGCGTAGACGACCTTCGCGCGCGCAACGAGCGTGCCGTTCACGGCCGGCCGCAGGTAGTTGATCTTGTATTCGGCGGTGATGACGCGCGGTCCGAGCACCAGCGCGCCGGCGAACGTCAGCGCGTTGTCGGCGAGATAGCCGATCACGCCGCCGTGCACGAAGCCGTGCTGCTGCCGCAGTTCTTCCCGCACGGGCAGGCACAGCGACACTTCGTTGTCGCCGATATGCATCAGCTCCGTGCCCAGCAGCATGCTGAACGGTTGCGCGCGCAATGCGCCGCGCGCGTGGTCCGTGATGTCCGTCATCGACTTCCCCAATGCGTGTCCGCTTGCGCTGAACTCTAGGAAGGGGGCCGCGGATAAGCAAGGAAATTCGTCCGCATTTCGCGCAGATGCCGGCGCGATGCGACGTGATGATTGCGTCGAACGCGCGCGTTGTCCTCGTTTGCCGGCGATTCGACGGGAATGGCGGGCACTGGCCGGGCGCCTCTCGCCGGATGTTCCTAAAGTCCGACGAAGAAATGCCGCTAATGCCGGGGCATTGCTTCATCGTCGGCTCTCCAGGAATCTCCCCCATGTTCGGAAAAATCAAGCTCGCGTCGGGTCTGCTCGGCGTGTTGACCGTGTTTTGCCTCTTTCTGTTCGCGATCGAGGCGCTCGGCTTCTGGGCGCTCGCGTCGACGCGCAGTGGCGTCGACGATCTGTCGAACGTCGCGATCGCGCAGGTCGACGCGGCCAGCCAGGCGACCGAGCGCCTGCTCGACGCCCGCGTGAACCTGTCGCGCGCCGGCACGCGGATGGTGCGCGGCGGCCCGAAGCCCGACGAGATCATCCGTCATGCCAGCGCTTCGCTCGGCGAAGCGGACAAGGCGTTCGCCGCGCTGACGGCCGCACAGGCCGTCGACGCGACGAACCGCGCGCGCGTCGCCGCGCTCGCCGAGCGCTATCGCGCGCTGCGCGGCGCGCTGGGCGAACTCGTGCAGTTCCTCGATGCCGACAACATCCAGGCGTTCCTCGACCAGCCGACCCAAGGCTTCCAGGACGCGTACCTCGCCGAACTGCACCGCTTCGCCGACTACGGCGGCGCGTCGAGCCGCGACGCGCTCGCCACGATCGACAGCGGGATGCAGTGGTTCAAGTGGGTCGGCATCGTGCTGCTCGTGGCGATGCTCGCGGCGAGCGCGGCCATTTACGCGGCCGCGCGGCGCGCGGTGGTCGCGCCGCTGGATGAAGCCGGCCGCCATTTCGAGCGGATCGCGCAGGGCCGGCTCGACGAAGCCGTGCGGGCGGGTGGCGTGTTCGAGATCGACCGGATGCTGCGCGGCCTCGCCGCGATGCAGGCGAGCATCGCGGACACCGTGCGCACCGTGCGTCACGCGTCCGACGCGATCCACCTCGGCGCGGGCGAGATCGCCGGCGGCAACGCGGACCTGTCCGCGCGCACGGGCACGCAGGCTGCGTCGCTCGAGGAAACCGCCGCGAGCATGGAGGAACTGACCGCGACCGTGCGCCAGAACACCGACAGCGCACGGGCGGCCAGCGCGCTGGCCGACGCGGCGCTCGACGCGACGCGCCACGGCGGCGGCGTGGTCGACAGCGTGATCGACCGGATGCGCGGCATCGCCCAGAGCTCCGGGCGGATCGCGGAGATCATTTCGGTGATCGACGGCATCGCCTTCCAGACCAACATCCTCGCGCTGAACGCGGCGGTCGAAGCCGCGCGGGCCGGCGAGCAGGGCCGCGGCTTCGCGGTGGTCGCGGGCGAAGTGCGCTCGCTCGCGCAGCGCAGCGCGCAATCGGCGAAGGAGATCAAGGCGCTGATCGAGGAGTCGGTCGCGCAGATCGACGGCGGCTCGGAACTCGTCGAACGGGCCGGCGACGCGATGCGGACGGTTTCGGCGTCGATCACGCGGGTCGTGCAGACGATGTCGGAGATCACGGCCGCGTCGGTCGAGCAGACCGTCGGCATCGAGCAGGTCAACCAGGCCGTCACGCAGATGGACCAGCTGACGCAGCAGAACGCGGCACTGGTGGAGGAAGTCGCGGCGGCGGCCGCGTCGCTGAACGACCAGACCGCGCACCTGATGCAGGCGGTGTCGGTGTTCGAACTGGGCGACGCGCGCGCGGCTCGCGGGGTTCGCGACGAGCGCGGGTCGCCGTCGCCGGCCGACGCCGGTTACGAAACGGCGGGCAGCGCCGCGTAAGCGGTCGCGAGGTGGTAGGGCGTCGTCGACGGCATGTCGGCGCGCGACACCTGCCCGTCGGCCGTCTTGCACTCGAACCAGCCGCGCGGATGCAGGAAGCGCGCGGCGAAGCGCTCGATCTGCCGCGCGAGCGGCGCGGACGCCGGCGTGCCGCCGTGCGTCGCGAGCGCGCGCAGGTATTCGGTCTGCGCCCAGATCCGCTGCGTGCCGTCGAGGCATGCGCCTCGTGCGTCGACCGCCGCGCACACGGCGCCCGTCTGCGGATCGACCCCGTGCTGCTCGGCGAACGCGAACGCGCGCGCGAGTGCGCCGGGCAGCCCGGTTTGCGCGAGGCGCGCGCCTGCCGCGTCGACCAGATAGAACCACTCGAACTGATGGCCGGGCTCGAAGCGGTTGTCGGCCGCCCCGAGCGGCAGCTCGGCGACGCAGCCGGTCGCGGTATCGACGAACGTGCGTTCGACGGCCTGCGCGGTGCGCGCGAGCGCATCGTCGAACGCCGCGTCGCCGAACGCATCGGCGGCCGCGAGCCACGCTTCGGTCAGGTGCATCAGCGGGTTTTGCAGCGCGCCGCTGCCCGACGACGAGAAATCGGCGTGACGCGCGGCGTCGAGCAGCGCGTCGCCCGGCTGCGGCGCGAAGCGGTCCTGGATCAGCGCGGCGGTGTCCTCGGCGGCCGCGCGTGCCGCGGCGTCGCCCGACGCCGCATGCCACGCGGCACACGCGAACACGACGAACGCGTGCGTATAGAGGTCCTTGGTCGTGTCGAGCGGCGCGCCTTGCGCGTCGACGCTGTAGAACCAGCCGCCGTGGCGCGGGTCGCGGAAGCGGCCGCACAGCGAATCGAACAGCGTGGCCGCGTGCGCGATGTTGCCGGCCTGCGCGAACACGAACAGCTGCCGCGCGCAGGCCATGGCGCGATAACGGGTGACGGGCAGCGGTGCATGGCTGGCCGGGTCGACGGCCTCGAACGGTAGCCGCAGCGTGTGGTCGAACCCTGAACCCTGCCAGATCGGCAAGACGACGTGCGCGAAATGACGGCGCAGCTGGGCGGCCTGGGCGGAAGCGGAGTCGGAAACGGACATGACGGGGTTATGCGCTTGGATCGAAACGTGTCGGCGCGGCCCGGAGGATCGGCGCGGCCGGGGCCAAGGATAAAACATTCCGCGCGGCCGACGCCAAAAAAGGAGAGAAATCGGATGCTCGGCAACCTGGAACTCGTGATGCGGCTGGTTCTCGCGGCTGCGCTCGGCAGCGTCATCGGCATCGAGCGCGAGCGCCTTTCCTGGGCGGCCGGCCTGCGCACGCACATGCTGGTCTGTGTCGGCTCGACGCTCATCATGATCGTATCGGCATTCGGTTTCGCCGATGTGCTGGGCAGCAGCGACCACGTCGTGCTCGATCCGTCGCGGATCGCCGCGCAGGTGGTATCGGGGATCGGTTTTCTCGGCGCGGGCTCGATCCTGCTGCGCGGCGAGATCGTGCGCGGGCTGACGACGGCCGCGAGCCTGTGGTCGGTCGCCGCGATCGGCCTCGCGGTGGGCGGCGGCCTGTACATCGCGGCGATTGCCGCGACGCTCATCATCCTGATCATCCTGGCCGGCATCAAGCCGCTCGAGCGGCGCTACTTCACGGTGCGGCAGCGGCGCCAGCTCGCGCTGACGGTGGTGAGCGGCGCGCTGACGTTCGATTCGCTGCACGCGGCGCTCGGCCCCGACAGCGCGCGCGTGAAGCAATTCATCGTGCAGCGCGCCGACGACACGGGCGAACACGACGAGGTGCGCATCGCGCTCGGGCGCGTGTCGGATCTCGAATACCGCGCGATCTGCGACAAGCTGCGCGGGCTGTCGTGCGTGACGCGATTCGAGCAAGGCGGCGGCGTGCCGGGCGACGAATAGACGGCATCCGATCGGCCGGATCGGCGATCGGTCATGCGACAATGGCCGGTCACTGATTCCGTTCGACCTTCGGTTCCGCGCTCGCGGGCCTGCAATCCGACTCCATGACCGAATCCGTTTCCGTGCCTCGCTCCCGTTCCCATTCCCGCTCCGACCGTTCATCGGCCCGTTCGCGCCCGCGTTCCGCCGCGGCCGCGGCAGACACCGCCGCCAAGGCAACCGCGCGGTCCGGCAACGCGGGCGGCGATGCGCCGCGGGACGAACACACGCTCGACCTGTTCGGCGATCCGGTGCGCGAGCCGGCTGCGCGTGCGCCGGCCGTCTCGCGTGATGACGCGGTGGCGGACGCCGAGACGGTGGCCGCCGTTGTGGACGGCGAGGACGCCGCTCGGCAGGCGACGCTGGATGGATTCGCCACGTCGGGCGCCGCTGCCGATGCGGTCGATCCGGCTCCCGACGTCGCGACGACGACGGAGCCTGCTTCGACGCGTGGAAACGGCGATGCGGTCGGTGCCGATGTCGTGCCCGCGCCCGCTGCCGACACGACGAAGCCCGGCGGGGCGCGGCTGTCCGATGGTGGCGGCGCGCGCGCAGCTGGTGAGCCGGCAACGGGCGGCGGCCAGATGAAGGCCGGCAGCGTGTCGGAAGCCGGCGGCGCGGCCGGGACGAGCGCCGATCGTTCGACCGCGAATGCCGATGCGGTGGGTGGTGCGGTCGATGCGGCCATCGCCGATCGTCTCGTGAAAGCGGGCGGGGAGGCCGAAGGTGCCGCCGTGCCGGTCACACACGATGACGCGGCGCGGGCGCCCGGCGAGACCACGAAGGGGCGTCGCGCATCCTCCGGCGGCAAGCGACGTGCGACTGCCGGCACGCGCGAAGCGGCAGCGCCAGCGGTGCGTAGTGTGCCGGGAGCAGCGGCTGTCGGCGCCGGGGCGGAGGTGCCTCCGGCGCAGCACACTCCGCCGTCCGCCGAACCGCAAGCGACGGCCGAAACGCAGGCGAGCGCCGAACCGCAAGCGACCGCCGAACCGGCCGGGCCGGTCGCTGCCGCGATTGCCGCGAGTACCCTTGATGCTGCGCGAGCAGCCGCAGCGCCGGCCTCGCCGGTCGTGCAGCCGGTGGCGTCCGCGGCGTCGTTCGTGACGAAGCCGTCGGCGGATCGCGCGCAACCGGCCGCGTCGAGCGGGCCAGCCTTCGATCCCGACACGCATCTGCGCCCGCTGTCGGATCGGCTCGCCACCCTGCAGGCCGACACGGCCGGCATGAAGCAGGCGGCCGATCGCGAGATGCGTCGCGTCAACCGGCTGCTGCTGGCACTGGCGATCGTCGTGTTCGCGGGGCTCACCGCACTGGTGCTGCAAACACGGCAGATTGCGCACCTGAAGCAGGAACTGGATGCCCGGCAACAGCGGATCGACCGGCTGGCTGCCGATCTGTCGACGCAGCAGGCAACGCTGATGACGCTCGCGGAACACCACGAAGCGATGCTGTCACAGGTCGACCGGCTGCAACGCAATGCGAACCGCGAGGCGGCGGCCGCGAAGCGCGTGCGTCGAACGCACTAAATCGTCCGACCCTACCTGCAAACCCGGCCTGGCAAGGCGCGTCGCGGGAGACCGACCGTTGGCGGTTGCACGGGTGCGGCAAACTGATGCGGCGCGCTGGCAGACTTCAGGGAAAACCCTTAGAATGATGTCCGTCTAAGGGAAAACCCTAGAGCCATCTGTCAGGAGTCTCACATGAGCTTCATTCTTGCCCTGCTGCAAAAGATCGACGACCTGTTCGTCTCCCCGCACCTGCCGCTCGACGCGGAATATTCGTACGCTGCGCGTCGCGCCGAAGCCGAGCGCGTGCGTCGTGCGAATCTCGTGCCGATCGTCCTGTATCGTCGCTGATCCGCTGATCCGCTGATCCGCTGATCCGCTGATCCGCTGATCCGCTGATCCGCTGATCCGCTGATCCGCTGATCCGGCGCAGCGCTCGCTGCAACTGCCTGCCCGCTTTCCGCCGTCGCATCGCGCGCCGGTGTGACCGTCCCGCTACACTGGAAGTCCGACTTCCCTCGCGACACCCGGGCCATGCTGCAGATGCGGCCGATGACGGCCGGTGAATTCCACGCATACCGCACGCGCGCCATCGACGGCTACGCGCGCGATCTCGTGTCGTCCGGGCAGAATGCGGCCGACGACGCGGCGAGCCGCGCCCGCGCCTGCTTCGATACGCTGCTGCCCGACGGCCTGCTCACTTCCGGCCAGACACTCGTCCAACTGATCGACGCTGCCAGCGGCGACACGGTCGGCGATCTCTGGTACGCGATCGTGCCCGAAGGGCCGAACCGCACGCTGTTCATCTACGACCTCGACATCGTCCCGTCACGGCGCCGCCAGGGCTGGGCCACACGCGCGCTCGATGCGCTGGAGGCCGAGGCACGCCGCCATGGCGTCACCGAGATCGGGCTGTCGGTGTTCAATCACAACACGGCTGCCCGTGCGCTGTATCGGGCGTGCGGCTTCGCGCCGATCACGACGACGCTGATCAAGCCGGTCGTCTCTGGCTAACGACGAAGATTCGACACCGCAGGCGCAACGTTTTCGTTTCGACACGATTTCACGTCAGCGCACACGCGGGCCGTGGTGCGCTCTGGATGGGCCTGCGAGTCCGATTTGGCCTTTTGAACGCGGGCCCCCCCAGCCGGCATGGCAACCGAAATCCCGTGTGGATCCTATGATGAGCGGGCCAACAGTTTGGCGTACTCATACGCAGCATGGGGCGATCACCGACTGACCATTCATGTCATGCCCGGAACCCGAGCGTTCGGTCGCAGTGGATTCTTCATCCATGGCGGCACGAACGCGGGATCTGCCGGATGCATCAATCTTCATTCCGGAATGGAAAATTTCGTTCGAGACATCGAGGCGGCGACGAAGGACGCGCCCGAGTGCTACGTTCCACTGACGATTCAATACTGACATGCGAAAACGCCCGTTGCATATCTTGATTGGTGTGGCGCTGCTGATTTCGATCCTACTCGTTTTTGCGTTCAACGCGATCAATCTCGAAGAGGCATACGGCGACGGACCACCCTACTACGCGCGGACGACCAATATGGACAAGTGGACGAATCCGCTCCCGTTGCCGGGTATTGTCGATGGCGCAATGCTGGTCGCGATCGGCGCGTATTGTTTCTGGATTCGTCGAAGCCGTTGAATCCTGCGCGCGGCGGCGAGCGTGCGGGTTGCAGTCCCGCCCGTTTTCGCGCCGCACCGGCTCATCGCGCCCGCCCTTTCCATCTCCTCAGCAGCAACGCATTCGTCACGACGCTGACGCTGGAGAACGCCATCGCTGCCCCCGCGATCACCGGATTCAACCAGCCGAGCGCCGCGAGCGGCACGCCGATCAGGTTGTAGACGAACGCCCAGAACAGGTTCTGCTGGATCTTCCGGTACGTCCGCTTCGAGATGTCGATCGCATCGGCGACGAGCGCCGGGTCGCCGCGCATCAGCGTGATGCCGGCCGTGTGCATCGCGACGTCGGTGCCGGTGGCCATTGCGATGCCGACATCGGCCGCGGCGAGCGCGGGCGCGTCGTTGATCCCGTCGCCGACCATCGCGACGATTCCGCCGTGCGTACGCTTCAGTTCGGCCACCACGCGTGCCTTGTCGTCGGGCAGCACCTGCGCATGCACTTCGCCGATCCCGAGCGTCGCTGCGACGGCCGCCGCGCTGCCGCGGTTGTCGCCCGTCACGAGCACGCTCGCGACGCCCCGTGCCGACAGGGCCGCGACCGCGTCGCGCGCGCCGGGCTTCACGGTGTCGCCGAACGCGATCAGCGCGAGCAGCGCACGCGGCGCATCGGCGCGCATCAGCCACGAAATCGTGTTGCCCGCGCGTTCGAGTTCCGCGGCACGCGCGTCGAGTTCGGGCGGCACGACGATGCCGAGTTCGTCGCGCCAGCGGGTGCTGCCGAGTGCGAGAAGCTGCCCGTCGACACGCGCTTCGACGCCGCGTCCGGCCACCGCGCGCGCATCGGCCGCGACGATCTCGGCCGAACCCGCGCCGCCGCGAGCCAGGATGTCAGCATCGTGTGCGGCGACCACCGCGCGCGCGAGCGGGTGATCGCTTTGCCGCTGGACCGCGGCCGCGAGCGCGAGCGCCTGCTCGCGCGGGATGCCGACGGCGTCGAACGCCGTCACGGATGGCTTGCCTTCGGTCAGCGTGCCGGTCTTGTCGAACGCGATCACGGTGGTACGCTGCGCGAGTTCGAGCGCCTGGGCGTCCTTGATCAGCACGCCGTGGCGGGCCGCGACGCCGGTGCCGGCCATGATCGCCGCGGGCGTCGCGAGGCCGAGCGCGCACGGGCACGCGATGACGAGCACCGCGACCGCGTTGAGGATCGCCGTTTCGGTGCCGGCGCCGGCGATCAGCCAGCCGATCAGCGTCAGCACGGCGATGCCGAGGATCGCCGGCACGAACACTTCGCTGACGCGATCGACGAGCCGCTGGATCGGCGCTTTCTCCGCCTGGGCGGATTCGACGAGGCGGATGATGCGTGCGAGCGTCGTTTCCGCGCCGATCGCGGTGGTTTCGACGACGAGCGCGCCTTCGCCGTTGATCGACCCGGCCGTGACCGGGTCGCCGTCGTCCTTCGGCACCGGCAGGCTTTCACCGGTGATCAGCGATTCGTCGACGTGCGAGCGGCCCGACACGATCCGGCCATCGACGGGCACACGCTCGCCGGGACGGATGCTGACGGTCGTGCCGACGCGCACCTGCGCGAGCGGCACGTCGCGTTCGACGCCGTGCTCGACGACGCGCGCACGGTCCGGGCGCAGTGCGTTCAGTGCGCGGATCGCCTCCGTCGTCTGGCGTTTCGCGCGCGCTTCGAGCCATTTGCCGAAGCGCACCAGCGTGACGATGACGGCCGATGCCTCGAAATACAGGTGGCCGGGGTGCGCGGGGTCGCGCAGCAGCATCCACAGGCTCAGGCCGAACGCGGCCGACGTGCCGAGTGCGACGAGCAGGTCCATGTTGCCCGTGCGTGCCTTCACCGCATGCCAGGCGGCGCGGTAGAAGCGCGCGCCGAAGCCGAACTGGACGATCGACGCGAGCACGAGCTGCAGCCAGCCGGGCAGCATCGCGTCGAAACCGAACGGCGCGACGAGCATCGGCACGACGAGCGGCGCGCTCAGCACGGCCGAGCCGATCACGAGATTGCGCTCGCGGATCGCTTCGCGTTGCTTGCGGGCGTCGGGGGCTTGCGCGGCGACGCCGCTGCCGGCGCGGGCGGTGGCGTCGGCCGAGGCGCCCGCGTCCGGCGAGGCGGCGAGCGACGCCCGATAGCCGGCCGTCGTGACCGCCGCGATCAGCGTGGCGGCGTCGAGCGCGCCGGTGCCATGCACCGATGCGCGTTCGGTCGCGAGATTGACCGACGCATGCGTGACGCCCGGCACCTTCTCCAGCGCCTTTTCGACGCGCGACACGCATGACGCGCAGGTCATCCCGTCGATGGCGAGTTCGAGGCTGGCGGATGCCGGAGACGCGGACGGGGCAGGGAGGGCGGCGGTATCCGGCGCGAGCGGCGTCGCACCATAGCCGGCCTGCCTGACGGCATCCGCCAGTTGCGACGCGGAAACGTCCGCTGCGGCGTCGACCGTCGCGCGTTCGGTCGCGAGGTTGACCGTTGCGCGCGTGACGCCCGGCACTTTCGCGAGCGCTTTCTCCACGCGCGACACGCACGACGCGCAGGTCATGCCGTCGATATCGAGTTCGATCGTGGTGGCGGTGGCGGTGGCGGTGGCGGTGGCGGTGGCGGTGGCGGTGGTGGGCAATGCCGTTGCCGTTACCGGCGGTGCTGCGACGCGCGTCGCGTGCCCCGCGGGCGAGGCCGCCACGGCTGCGCCCGTCGCTTCGCGCACGGCAGCGCGATATCCGGCGGCGCCGACCGCATCGACGAGCTGCGCCGGCTCGACCACATCATGCGCGGTGACCGTGGCCGCATGCGCGTCGAGATCGACCGTGGCCTCGACGACGCCCGGCACCGCAGCCAGCGCACGTTGCACACGGCCGGTGCAGCCGCCGCAATGCATGCCGTCGACGGTCAGTTCGACCGTTTGCAGGACTGCGGAGGCGAGTGGTTCAGTCATGTCGGATTCCCCAGGAGCGCGGATCGAGCCGCGAGTGATGTCAGTATCAACATTCCCATGATGGGAAGGTCAAGGGGGGATGCAATACAGGATCGTGTCGACGGCCAACGCATTCTCGCCTGTCATGCCCGGCCAGCGCAGGCGGCGGACCGCTTCGTACAAGGGGTCGGATCAGCGGAAATTCAGGCTGACGACAGGCCGGCTACTGCTGCGCCCGTTATTCGGCATATTGGGGGATGCCCTTAGGCGCTATGATACCGGCCTGACATCAGCGTCCGCCTGGCGAACCGGCGACCGGGCAGGCTGGGGTGCCTTGCCTTCGCCGATCGTGAGTCGAACAAGGCGTTGACTGACAAGAACGATATTCGGCCAGTACTCAATGATTGAAAACCTACGAGAATCAATTTCTCTGCGGCGCGCGGCAGGCGCGTCGCTGGCCCTGGCGACGCTGCTGGCAGGATGCGCGTCGCAACCGGATGCGATCCAGCGGAAAACCGGCTGGATGCGCGCCGAAGTGGCCGACTCTTATGTATACGCGTATCCGCTCGTGCTGATGGACGTCGCGAAGGAAGCCGCGACGGGCGGCGACGGCGCTCAGCCGGGCCAGGCGCCGCTCAACACGCTGCGTCACGCGCAGGCGCTGCCGCCCGTCGGCGCGCTGAACCCGCCGCTGCCGGGCGTCGACACGCTCGACTCGACCGGCTGGCTCGACGTCGGCGCCGAGCCGGTAATCGTGACGCTGCCGGACACCCGCGGCCGTTACTGGGATGCGCGCGCGCTCGACATGTGGACGAACGTGCTGTGGTCGGCGTCGAGCGTGGCGGCGCGTGGCGCTCGCGGCGCCGTGCGAGCGCAAACGATTGCCTTCGCCGCGAAGGACTGGCAAGGCACGCTGCCGAAGGGCGCATTGCGGATCGACGTGCCGTCGGCCAACGCGTGGCTCGAAGTGCGGCTGCAGACGAGCGGCGGGCGCGACCTCACGAACGTGAAGAAACTGCAGCGTACGATCCGCGTGGTGCCGCTGTCCGTCTATACGGGCAGCGCGCGCGGCGCGTCGGTCGCGGTCCATGCGGGCAGCGCGCCGTCGGAAGCGGCGAGCGGCGGCACGCCGGCCGAGCAGGTGGCCGCGCTCGACCCGAAGGCGTTCTTCACGCGCTTCGCGCAGGCGCTGCAGGACAACCCGGCACCGGCCGACGATGCGCACGCGCAAGAACAGCTGAAGGACATCGGCGTGACGGCCGGCTACCCGGTGCTGTGGACGGGCGATCGCCTGAACGCCGCGACGGCCGGCGTCGCCGAGGCGCGCGCGCGGCTCGCGACACCGCCGTCGAACCTGCTCAACGCGAACGGCTGGAGCTGGATCGGCGACACGGCCGGCAAGTACGGTCAGGATTACACGCTGCGCGCGTACGCGGCCTACACGCAGTTCGGCACCGCGACGCGCGACGACGAGACGCTCGCGTTCGTGCGCGTCGACAGCGACGGCCATGCGCTGAACGGCGCGAACCGCTACGTGCTGCACTTCGCGCCGGGCGCGCTGCCGCCGGTGCGCGGGTTTTGGACGCTCACGCCGTACGCGACGAACGGTGCGCTGCCCGACGTCGGCTCGGCGCGCCGCTCGCTCGGCGACCGCGACCGGCTGCGCCGCAACCACGACGGCTCGATCGACGTGGTCGTGTCGGCATCGCCGGGCGGCACGCATGCGGCCAACTGGCTGCCGGCGCCGCGCACCGATTTCGCGCTCGCGCTGCGGCTGTACGCGCCGAAGCCGCAAGCGAGCGACGGCTCGTGGATGCCGCCCGTCGTCGTCCGGAAATGAACCGACGGGCGCCGCCGCTGTCCGATCCGCGGGCGCGGCGGCCGCGCCCGAACGTCGTTCCGTTACCACCTGAGCCTATACTTTCGGGATAGCGTGCACGGCCGTGCCGGTTTTCCGGCGCGGCCAGGCATCCATTCCCGAGGCATCCAAGCATGGCAAGCGCAGACAAAGAAACCGTACCCTCGACCCTCCATGCCCTCGGCGGCGTTGCACGCTCGCGCCGGACCCGGCGTATCGGCCTCGGCGTGTTGATCTTCCTCGTTTTATTCGGACTGCTCGGGTTCTTCGCGGCGCCGCCGCTGATCCGCCACATCGCCGAACAGCAACTGAGCCAGCAGCTCGGCCGGCCGTCCACGGTCCAGCGCGTCGCGCTGAACCCGTACACGCTGAACCTCGAAGCCGACGGCGTGCACGTCGGCGAGCGCGGCGGCCAGGGCGACTTCATCGACATCGGCAAGCTCGTCGTCAGGCCGTCGTGGTCGTCGCTGTTCCGCGGCGCGCCGATCGTCAACGAAGTGCGCGTCGACTCGCCGCGCTTCCATATCGTCCGTTACGACGCGCAGCGCTTCAACTTCACCGACCTGATCGAGAAGTTCTCGACGCCGTCCAAACCCGAAAGCAAGCCGACACTTTTCTCGGTGTCGAACATCCAGGTCAACGACGGCCGGATCGACTTCGACGACCGCCTGCTGAACGAAAAGCACGTGGTCGACAACTGGATGCTCGGCATCCCGTTCATCGCGACGCTGCCGTCGAAGACCGACATCTTCGTGCAGCCGAAGCTGCGCGCGCGGTTCGACGGCAGCCCGATCGCGATCGACGGCAGGACGAAGCCGTTTGCGCAGTCGCGCGAGTCGGAAGTCGCGCTGACGTTCGACCGGCTCGACGTGCCGAAGCTGATTTCGTACGCGCCGGCGAAGCTGCCGGTGATCGTCACGAGCGGCCTCCTGAGCAGCGACCTGAAGCTGCACTTCGTGATGAGCGGCGACACACCCGCGCTGCGCGTGTCGGGCACCGTCGATCTCAACGACGCGAAGGTGACCGACCGCGCGTCCGCGCCGCTGTTCGCCGCGCGCGGCGTGCACGTCGCGGCCGCCGGCCTCGAGCCGCTGCGCAACGTGCTGCATTTCGACGAGATCCGGCTCGACCAGCCGGTCGTCGACCTGGCGCGCGACAAGCAGGGCGTGCTGAACGTCGAGAAGCTCGCCGGCCAGCCGTCTGCCGCGCCGAAGGCGGCCGCCGGCAAGCCGGCCGCCGCCTCGTCGGCCGCTGCCGCATCGGGTGCCGCCGCATCGAGCGAAGCCGCCGCCGCCGTCGCCGCCGCGAGCGGCGCGAAGGCCGAAGCCGTCGCGAAGGAAGCGCCGCCGCTCGATCTGACGATCCGTCATTTCGCGATCGACGGCGGCACGATCAACGTCGACGACCGCGTGCCGGCGACGCCGACCGCGCTGTCGCTGACGAAGCTGGCCGCGACGCTCGACGGCTTCACGCTGCAGGGCAAGACGCCCGCGAAATACACGTTGTCGACGTCGTTGTCGCGCGGCGGCGACCTGAAGGCCGAAGGCGCGTTCAGCCTGGCGGCGAAGCAGGCCGACACGAAGCTGACGGTCGATGCGCTCGCGCTGCCGGCGCTGCAGCCGTATCTCGGCGAGGCGACCCGCGCGCGCGTGCTCGATGGCTCGCTCGGCGCGAGCGTCAACGCGAAGGCCGACTGGGGCAAGACGCCGCTCGACGCGCAGGTCGCCGACAGCACGGTGAGCCTGAAGTCGCTGAAGCTCGCGACCCCGGACGCGAAGGCGCCCGCGATCGTGCTGCCCGACGCGAGCGCGAAGATCACGAAGGTCGACGTCGCCGCGCGCAGCGCGGAAATCGCGAGCGTCGACGCGACCGGGCTCGCGCTCGACGTGAAGCGCCTGAAGGACGGCAAGATCGACCTGGCGGCGCTCGCCGAACCCGCGCAGGCGGTGGTGCCCAGGCGCACGGTCGCGCGCAAGGCCGCGGCGGCCGCGCCGTCGTGGCATTACCGGATCGACGCGCTGAACGTGAAGGAATCGTCCGCGAACTTCACGGACCTGTCGACGCCGCGCCCGGTGAAGCTCGCGATCAAGCCGCTCGACCTGTCGGTGCAGAAGATCAGCGACGACCTGACGAAGCCGCTGCCGGTGCAGCTGAAGGCGACGCTGAACCGCAAGGGCTCGGTGAACGTGTCGGGCGACGTGACCGCGCAGCCGCTGAAGCTCGGCCTGAAGATCAACGGCAACCGCCTCGACGCGGCCGCGTTCGAGCCGTACTTCGGCAGCGCGCTGAACGCGACCATCGCGAGCGCGCTGCTCAACGCGCAGGGCAACCTGACGTTCGCGCAGGTGAAGGACACGCCGCGCGCGACCTATCGCGGCGATGTCGCGCTGGTCGACGTGCGGATGCTCGACAAGGCGACGTCCGACCCGTTCGCCGGCTGGCGCTCGCTCGCGCTGTCGAACCTGAAGGTGAACCACGACGAGAAGGGCACCGACGTCGACGCCGCGCGCGTGACGTTCTCGAACTTCTACGGCCGCGTGCTGCTCGATGCGCAGGGTCGGCTGAACCTGAAGGACGTCGTCGCGAAGGAGACGGGCCCCGCGCAGTCGCTGACGCGCGACGCGAGCAAGCCCGAACCGGTGCCGCTGTCGCCGGGCATGACGCCGCCGGCCGCCGCCGCGCAGGCCTCGTCGGCCGCGGCCGCGCAGCAGGCGTCGGCGCCGGCCGCCGCATCGGCGACGGTCGTCGTGAAGGCCGCGCCGCCGCCGCAGAATCCGGTGCGCATGCATTTCGGCGAGCTCCTGCTGCAGGACGGCCGCGTGACCTACACCGACAACTTCATCAAGCCGAACTACACGGCGAATCTGGTCGCGATCAAGGGGACGGTCGGCGCGTTCGGCACGGACTCGACGACGTCCGCGCCGGTCGACGTCGCCGCGAACCTCGCGGGCAACGGACCGATCTCGATCAAGGGCTCGGTGAACCCGCTGATCGACAAGCCCGCGCTGGATCTCACGGCGACCGCGCACGACATCGAGCTGACCAACCTGACGCCGTATTCGGCGAAGTACGCCGGCTACCCGATCACGAAGGGCAAGCTCAACGTCGACCTGCACTACCAGCTCGCGAACGACCAGCTTCAGGCGAACAACCACATCTTCATCGACCAGCTCACGTTCGGCGATCACGTCGAAAACGACACGGCGACCAAGCTGCCGGTGAAGCTCGCGATCTCGCTCCTGAAGAACACGCGCGGCCAGATCGACGTGAACCTGCCGGTGTCGGGCTCGCTGTCGAATCCGGAGTTCAGCGTCGGCGGGCTGATCTGGCGCGCGGTGCTGAACCTGATCGCGAAGGCCGTCACGTCGCCGTTCACGCTGCTCGCGAATGCGTTCGGCGGCAGCGGCGGCGAGGATCTCGGCTACGTCGAGTTCGCGCCGGGCGCGTACGAGCTGACCGACGCGCAGCAGAAGAAGCTCGATACCGTCGTGAAGATGCTGACCGAGAAGCCGTCGATCCGGCTGGACCTGATCGGCCGCGTCGATCCGGCGAAGGACACGCCGGGGCTGCGCGACGCGTACGTCGAACGGCTGGTTCGCCAGCAGAAGCTGAAGGACGTGGTCGGCCAGGGCGAGAGCATCGATCCGATGTCGGTGAAGGTCGAGCCGGCCGAGTACACCAAGTACCTGACGCGCGCCTACAAGGACGCCGACTTCAAGAAGCCGCGCAACCTGATCGGCCTGCAGAAGACGCTGCCCGATGCGGACATGAAGCAGGCGCTCGCCGATCACGCGCCGGCCGACGACAACGCGCTGCGTGCGCTCGCGCAGCAGCGCGCGCAGGCCGTGCGCCAGTACCTCGACGGCAAGATCGATGCGAGCCGCATGTTCGTCGTGGCGCCGAAGCTCGATGCGAAGGGCATCGAGGACAAGGGCGCGACGACGCGCGTCGACTTCGGCCTGCAGTAAGCGTTACGCCCTCAACCGCCGCCGCCGCGTCCGATCGGCAATCGGGCGCGGCGGCGCGCTTCCCGTCAGCGCACCTCGATCGCCGGTTCGCGCTTGTCCAGTTCCTTCCTCGCGGCCAGCGGCAGGCGCGCATCGTCCCAATGCGTGAGCCATTCGACTTCCTTCGCGGTGAACACCTGGCCGTAGTTGCGCAACGCGTACTGCAGCGCGTCGACGACGTGGTGGCGAATGATTTCGGGGGTGCGTGCATCGTCCAGCACGAACCGGAGAGCTTCCAGGGTCGACATACTCGTGCTCCGGGTCAGGGAAAACCCTTTATCACACGCCAATAGTCATACGCCAAGCGTGAAAAAAATTCGCGCGGCGGGCGACGGCGCGCCCGATGCACCGACCCGGTGCGAACCTCGCGCGCACACGTCGCGGCGTGCGCCGGGTCGCCTCGTTTTGCGACCGCGTCGTGTCACTTGCGATTGGTTACGTTTGACAGAAAACAGAAAGCCCCGCTTCACGCGAGCGCCCCACGGCGCGGCGATATTTTGCGCGCCTGATGGCAGGTCACGCAGTTCAACGTCAATCGATGAGGTGGGGTGATGATTTCCAGGTTCGCTAAGCAACGAAAAATGGCGGTGATGGTGGCGGGCGCGCTGGCGCTCGCAAGCGCCGGCGCCTACGCGGCGCAGCAGGACGGCAACAGCCAGGGCGATGACGCCGGCCACGGCCGGCGCGTCGTGAAGCACGTGCTGCTGATCAGCGTCGACGGCCTGCACGAGCAGGATCTCGCGCGCTGCATCGGCGCGAACACGTGTCCGAACCTCGCCGTGCTCGCACAAAGCGGCGTCACGTACACGAACGCCTACACGCCCGGCCTGTCGGACTCGTTCCCGGGGCTCGCCGCGCTCGTGACGGGCGGCTCGCCGAAGACGGCCGGCCTGTTCTACGACGTGTCGTACGACCGCAACCTGTACGCGCCGAGCGACACGACCTGCTCGGGCAAGCAGGGCTGGAACGTCGTGTTCGACGAGACGACCGGCATCGATGCGTTCAACGGCGGCGCGCTCGTGCACCTCGACGGCGGCGGCGCATTCAACCCGCAGGCGATTCCGCATGCGAAGGTCGGCGGCCAGTGCGTGCCGGTCTATCCGCACAACTACGTGAAGACCAACACGGTGTTCGAGGCCGTCAAGGCCGGCGTGCCGAACGCCTACACCGCGTGGGCGGACAAGCACGCGTGGGGCTACGACTGGCTGAACGGCCCGTCGGGCACCGGCGTCGACGATCTGATGCGCACCGAGATCAACTCGATCGACCCGGCGACGAACACCGCCTACACCGACGTCTATTCGCACACGGCGCGCTTCGACAACCTGCACGTGCAGGCGCTGGTCAACCAGATCGACGGCCGCGATTCGACGGGCACGAAAAACGCGCCGGTGCCGACGCTGTTCGGCGCCAACTTCCAGACGCTGAGCGTCGCGCAGAAGGCGCCGGTCGCGAAGGGCGGCGGCTATCTCGACGCGAACTTCACGCCGAACGGCCAGGTCGCGAACGCGATCACGTACGTCGACAACTCGATCGGCCGCATCGTCGCCGAGCTGAAGCAGCGCAACCTGTACACGTCGACGGCCGTGATCGTCACGGCGAAGCACGGCCAGTCGCCGACCGATCACACGAAGCTCGTGAAGAACGGCGACACGCTGACGAAGCTGCTCGAAGCGAACAACTACGTCGACCCGAACGGCAACTTCGGCCAGAACAACACGACGACGGGCAACCTGAACGACGGTTCGGGCCTGGTCGGCACGGGCTTCGTGCAGACCGACGACGTCGGCCTGATCTGGCTGCGCGACCGCAGCCAGCGCGCGGCCGTGGTGCAGACGCTGAAGTCGAACCTCGGCTGCAACGCGCCGGGGATCTGCGCCGACGGCCCGCAGGCATCCATCCTGTACGGCGCGGCGCTGGCCGACCGGTTCGGCGATCCGGCCAACGGCCGCACGCCGGACATCATCGTCCAGCCGAATCCGGGCGTGATCTACACGTCGAGCACGAAGAAGGACGAGGAACACGGCGGCAACGCGCCGGACGACAGCCACCTCGGCCTGCTCGTGTCGTACCCGGGCCTCCATCGTGCGCGTACCGTGAGCGATGTGGTCGGCACGAAGCAGGTCGCGCCGACGATCCTCGGGCTGCTCGGCGCCGAACCGAAGCTGCTGCACGCGGTCGTGGCCGAGAACACGCACGTGCTGCCGGGGCTCGGCATCGACCACTGACGCAACGGCACGGACGGCACGGCGCCGCGCTGCGGGCGCCGCCGTGCCGTCCGGGCGTGCCCGGCCATGCCGGGCACGCTCAGCGCTCCGCGCATGCGCCGAGGATCCATTCCCTGAAGCGCCGCAACGCGGCGCTCGTCTCCAGGCGCTCCGGCGCATAGCACAGGTAGTGCCCCTGCGCGTCGACGTCGACGGGCGCGTCGAACGGTTCGACGAGCGCGCCGCTCGCGAGCGTGTCGACGATCAGGAAGCGCGGCACGAGCGCGAGCCCGAGCCCGGCTTGCGCGGCCTGGATCAGCACCGAATACTGTTCGAAGCGCGGCCCGGCCAGCGCGTTCATCCGGGCGACGCGATGGCGCTCCGCCCAGAGCGACCACGCGATTTCCGCCTGCTCATGCACGAGCCGCGGCGCGGCGGCCGTGTCGGCGGGCGTGCGCAGCGCATGTCGCGCCGCGAATTCGCGGGAACAGACCGGCACGAACGTGCGGCCGTCCAGGTAATCGCAGCGGACGCCTTCCCATGCGCCGTCGCCATAGCGTATCGCCGCATCGAGTCCGAACGGAAACACGTCGCCGTGCGCGAGATGGCGGCGAAAACTCAGCGTGACGTCCGGCGCGCCGGCCAGAAAGCGCGCGAGGCGCGGCACCAGCCACTTCGTCGTGAAGGTCGGCACGCTTGCGATCGTCAGCAGGTCGCTGTCCTCGCGCGCGCTCAGCAATTCGATCGACGCGTTGCCGATCTCGCGCAGCGGGCCGATCACGCGTGCGTGATAAACCTGCCCGGCCCGCGTGAGCGCGAGATTGCGCCCCTCGCGCACGAACAGCTTCACCCCGAACAGCGTCTCGAGATTCGCGATCTGCCGGCTGACCGCGCTCGGCGTCAGGCCGAGCTCGCGCGCCGCATACGAGAAGTTCAGGTACTTCACGGACGTCGCGAACGCGTGCAACTCCGCGACGTTGGGAAACAGGTGCTTCACGGCGAACTATTCCTTGCGCGCACAGATCGATGCGGGCGTTGTACGTTTTTTTCATGACGATGCCATGTCGGATCCGCACACTGCGGCCGTCATGACAACGCGTGCCGGCCCTGCCCGGCGGGCGTTGCGTGACCCGTTCCGTGTCCGTCAGCGAGATTCGCCATGCATCCGCCAGCCGCTCCGGCCCTTGCCGAAGCTATTCCGATTCGTCGTAACAAACGGCCGCGCGCGATCGCGGGACGTCTGCTGCTGCAGGCGCTCGTCGCGGTTTTCGGGCTGTACCTCGCGTTGCCGATCGTGCTGCTGCTGATCGGCTCGGTCGGCCAGTCGTGGACGAACACGCTGCTGCCGACCGGCATCACGTCGCACTGGTTCGCGGACCTGGCCGCGAATCGCAGCTTCACCCGCGCATTCGGCACGAGCCTCGTCGTCGCGCTCGCCTGCTGCGCGATCAATGCCGTGCTGGCGCTGCCGCTCGCCTATGCGCTGCATCACCGCGCACTGGCCGGCCGCGGCTTCGCGGCGCGCATCGTGATGCTGATGCCGATCGCGGTGCCGGCGCTGACACTCGGGTTCGGCTACATCGCGATCTTCAGCGGCGATGCGCTGCCGTGGCTCGGCACGCTGCCGCTGATGATCGCCGCGCACGCGGTGCTGACACTGCCGTACCTGCTGCAGACGCTGCTGAGCGACCTGCGCCACCTGGGGCTCGCGCATCTCGAGGCGTGTGCGGCGACGCTCGGTGCGACGCCGCTGCGCCAGTTCTTCACGGTCGTGCTGCCGAACCTGCGGCACAGCCTGTTTTCCGGCCTCGTGATGGTCGCCGCGCTGTCGATCGGCGAATTCCAGATCTCGAACCTGATCGCAGGCTTCCGTTACCGCAACTATCCGATCGTGCTGCTGCAGGCGTTCTACGGCGCGTCCGGGATGGCCTGCGCGGCCACCGTCGTGCTGCTCGTCCTTGCCGTGCTCGCGACGCTCGCCTCCGTCCTCACCGTGCCACGCCTGAAGTGAAACCGTCATGAGTCTCGATTTCGAAAACGTCAGCTTCCAGTATCCGGGCGCCCGTCACGGCGTCGACGCGGTCACGCTGTCCGCGGCCCAGGGCGAACTGCTCGCCGTGATGGGCCGCAGCGGCTCCGGCAAATCGACGCTGCTGCGCCTCGCCGCCGGCCTGCTCGACGGGTACGACGGCCGTATCGCGATCGGCGGCCGCGACATGGCCGGCGTGCCGGTGTGGCAGCGCGAGGTCGGAATGGTGTTCCAGCACTACGCGCTGTTTCCGAACCTGTCGGTCGTCGACAACGTCGCCTACGGCCTGAAGATGCGCGGCATGGCCGCGGCGCCGCGCCGCCGCCGCGCGCTCGAGATGCTCGAACGCGTCGGCCTCGCCGCGCAGGCCGGACGCAGCACGGCGCTGCTGTCCGGGGGGCAGCAGCAGCGCGTCGCGCTGGCTCGCGCGCTCGTGATCGAACCGAAGCTGCTGCTGCTCGACGAGCCGCTCGCGGCGCTCGACGCCGGCATTCGCCACCAGCTGCGCGACGAGATCCGCGCGCTGCAGCGCGCATGCGGCGCGACGACGCTGCTCGTCACGCACGACCAGGACGAAGCGCTCAGCATGGCCGATCGCGTGGCGATCGTCGACGGCGGACGCATGCTGCAGGCCGGCACCCCGCGCGACCTGTACGAGCGTCCGGCGACCGCGCAGGTCGCGCGGTTCGTCGGCCATTCGACGCTGCTGCGCGGCCGCGTGCTCGCGCATGGCGCGGTCGACGTGCGGTTCACGACGCTGCGCGCGGATACGGGTGCGCACCGGCCGGGCGACCCGGTCGAGGTGCTGATCCGGCCGGAACACCTGCAGCCCGATCCGCCCGAGTCCGTCGCGAACCGCATCGACGGCCGGGTCGGCGAGGTGCGCTACTTCGGCGCGACCCAGCGCTTCGACTTCGTACCGGCCGGCGCGACCGACGCACTGCTCGGCGAAGGGCGCGAGCTGCCCGCGCGCTGCGTGTCGATCGAGCCGCGCCATCTGCTCGTGCTGCCCGCCGCGTGAGCGCGGGCGACCCATTCATTCAACGGAGAATCACGATGTCTGCACGCCGCCATTTCCTTCATGCGATGCGCCGCCGCCTGCTGGCGCTCTGCGCGTTCGCGACCCTCGCGCCGGCGCTGGCCCATGCCGCGCCGCTGTATCCCGGCGAGGACGCGCTGTACGAGAAGGCCTCCGACGAAGGGCTCGTCGTGTCGTTCGACACGGGCCCGGAATGGGCGAACTGGAAGTCGCTGTTCGCCGAATTCCGCAAGCGCTACCCGAAGGTCGAGATCACGTACAACGACATCGGCTCGGCGGCCACGGTCGTCGCGCTCGACAAGTCGCGCCGCCGCCCGCAGGCCGACACGGCGTACTACTTCGCGGCGTCGGCGCTCGATGCGACGGCCAAGGACGTCGTCGCGCCGTTCAAGCCGGTCAATTTCGACAAGCTGCCCACGGTGTTCCGCGCGGCCGACGGCCGCTGGTTCGCGGTGCATTCGCTGAACATCGCGCTGCTCGTCAACAAGAAGCTCGTGAAGAACGTGCCGCAGCGCTGGTCGGACCTGCTGAAGCCCGAATATCGCAATGCGGTCGTCTATCTCGATCCGCGCTCGACCGGGCAGGGGCAGGTCGCCGTGTTCGCCGCCGCCTATGCGAACGGCGGCAGCGTCGACAACCCGAAGCCGGGCGCGGATTTCTTCGGCAAGCTCAAGCAGGCGGGCAACGTGCTGCGCGTCGAGGGGACGACGCCGTACGCGAAATTCGTCAAGGGCGAGATTCCGGTCCTGATCGGCTACGAGAACGACGGGCTCAAGGCCAAGTACGCGGACGGCATGGGTGACGCGGCCGAAGTCGTGATTCCGCAGGACGGCAGCGTGTCGGCGCCGTACGCGATGAGTCTCGTGAAGAACGGCCCGAATCCGGCCGCCGCGCAGCTGTGGCTCAACCTCGTGATGAGCGACGTTGGGCAGGGGTTGTTCGCGCAGGGCTTCGTGCGTCCGGCCGTACCCGGCACGCCGGTGGCGCAGGATGTCGCCGCGAAGCTGCCGAACGCGCCGCAGGTGCGTCCGCTCGACGTCGCGAAGGCCGCGGCGCACAAGGCCGAAGTCGACCAGCTCTGGTCGCAGGCCACGCTCGGCAAGTAAGGGGCGCGCGATGCGGGTTTCGTCCATGCAGCGCGGCGTCCTGCGCCGCTACGGCGCGGTGCCGGCGGCCGGGCTGTTCGCGGTGTGCTTCGTGCTGCCGCTCGCCGCGCTCGTCGGCGCCGCGTTCGACGGCGGCGGCCGTGCGTTCGCCGCGGTGTTCGGCGATCCGCTCGTCGCCGACGCGATCGTGCGCTCGCTGGCGCTCGCGATCGGCGCCGGCACGCTGTCGGTCGCCGTCGGCGTGCCGGTCGCGTTCGTGCTGGCCGGGCAGTCGCCGGCGCGGCGCCGCTGGTCGCTCGCGCTGCTCGGCGTGCCGCTTGCCTTCTCCGGCCTCGTGATCGCGTACGGCTTCATCCTCGTGTTCGGCCGCGCCGGCTTCGTGACGATGCTGCTGGCGTCGCTCGGCGCGGACCCGACCGTGGTCGGCGGCGCGATCTACACGATGCCGGGGCTCGCGTTCGCCTACGCGTACTACCTGATCCCGCGCGTCGCGCTGATGCTCTACCCGGCGCTCGCGAATCTCGACCGGCGGCCGCTCGAGGCGGCGCTGACGCTCGGCGCCCGGCCGTGGCGCGCGTGGTTCGACGTCGCGTGGCGCGAGCTGTGGCCGTCGATCGCGTCGGCGTGGTGCCTCGTCGGTGCGATCGCGCTCGGCACGTACGGCACGGCGCTCGCGCTGGCCGGCACGCAGGTCAACATCCTGCCGCTGCTGATGTACCTTAAGCTGTCCGACGGACAGACCGATTTCTCGCAGGCCGCCGTACTGTCGATCGTGCTGACGGCGCTTTGCACCTGCGTTCTTGCACTGGGGGAAGGACTTGCACGGCAACGACGTCATTGAATGGTCGGACGACACGCGCGGCGCGCTGGCGCAGCTCGCACAGCGACAGCGCGGCGCACGCCGGCACCGGATGCCGGTCGGCGTGATCGGGCCGCGCGACGCGACCGACGCGCAGCTCGCCGTCGCCGAGCGGATCGCGCACGCGATCGCGGGGACGGGCATCGCGATCGTCGGCGGCGGCAAGCAGGGTGTGATGGAGGCCGCGGCGCGCGGCGCGCGGGCCGCGGGCGGATGCGCGATCGGGCTGCTGCCCGAGGACGATGCGCGGGACGCGAATCCGTACCTGTCGGTCGCGCTGCCGACCGGGCTCGGCATCACGCGCAATGCGCTGATCGCACGCGCGTCGCTGTGCCTGATCGCGGTCGGCGGCGGTCTCGGCACGCTGTCCGAAATCGCGCTGGGGCTGCAATGGGGCAAGCCGGTGTTCGCGATCTGCGACGCGCCGCAGGTCGCGGGCGTCGAGAACTTCGACGAAGCGGACTTGCTCGTCGCGCGGGTCGCGCAGTGGCTGTCCGGTTCGGCGTAGGTCGGCATTCCGGCTGACGGGAGCACGCAGACGCTCGTGCGGAGCGGCATGCGGCATACGTTCCGAATCCGGCGCGGTGTCTTCTCCAGCGATTTCGATACGGCTCTCGCGCGATGCGAGGGCCGTTTTTTTGCGGCCGGCGGGTGAAGAAGGTGGGGGCGCTGACGTTCCGGCGCGGAGCGTCGGCTGCGTGCCAGGCGCGCCGGCTTGAAATGGGGTGCGTGACGCGCCATATTGGCCGCGTACGCTGTTCTTCAACGATGCGAAAAGGAAATCCGATGCGTCTGCTGCTTGCCCTCTTGCTGCCGTGGTTCCAGTTTTTCACGATCGGCCGCCCGATCGCCGGCGTGATCTGCCTGATCCTGCAGCTCACGATCATCGGCTGGCTGCCGGCCGCGATCTGGTCGGTGTATGCGCTGAGCCAGTACAAGACCGATCGCAAGATCGAGGCGGCGCTGCGCGAGCGGCGGTAAGCGGCGGCCGTTTCCCTCGACCGCTGCTTCCGCAGTTCAAGGGGCTCGATTCCTATTTCGGTAGAAATTTATATAATTCAGCTACGATGAACGGCACGATTTGTATAGATTTCTACTGAAATGAACGCTTCCTGCACGATCCAGCTCCACGCCGATGGTATTTGGCGCGACGTCGGCGTCGTCACCCTTTTCGGCGAGCCTGACGAGAGCTGGCGCAGTCGTGCCTATACGGGTTACGACGTCGAATGGATCGTTCGACATCAATTCGCCCGCGATGCGCACGCGATGGCATGCGGTTTTCCGGTCGATCTCGAGCCACTGGTGACGCCCCATTGGCCGATTTTCCTGATCGATTTGCTGCCGCAAGGCTTCGGCCGTCAGGAGTTGTTGCGCCGCCTCGATCTGCCGGAAACAGCCGAGGAGCGTGCCGACTGGCCGTTGCTGCTCGCGGGAGCCGGTAACTCGATCGGCAATCTGCGGATCAAGGAAGCCGCGCAGTGGCTCGCCGAGCGCCATGGGCCGCGGCAAGGATTTACCGACGATGACGTTGTCGCACGCGGAGACGCATTCAGCGAATACCTCGCCGAACATGGATTCTTCGTCGCGGGCTCCTCGGGTGTGCAGGGCGAGTGGCCGAAGCTGCTGCTGACCCGTGCCGACGACGGACTGCTCTATCTCGATCACACGCTGCCCGATGCGCGCGCGGTCGCGCACTACATCGTCAAGTTCGGACGTGGCACGAACGAGCGTCTTGCACAAATCCTTCGTCACGAAGCGCCCTACATGGCATTGGCCCAGCGTCTTGGATTGCGCGTGCATGCGCCGCTGACGCTGCGCGATCGGTCGCTATTCATTCCGCGGTTCGATCGCGCGCGCGTTGGTGGCAGCGTTGTCCGGTTCGCTCAGGAAAGTATTGCGTCGCTGACCGGAAAAGCCGGCTTCGGCGTCGTGCCGAGTCACGACGAGGTGTGCGGGCATCTCGTGCGCCGATGCACGGATCCTCAAGCCGAGGTGGCCGAGTATCTGTGCCGCGACGTCGCGAATCTCGCGTTGGGGAACAAAGACAATCATGCACGGAACACGGCATTGCAACGCGACTTCGATGGACGCGTTGCGTTGACGCCGCTGTACGACTTCGCACCGATGTATCTGCATCCCGACGGCATCGCACGGCGCATCCGCTGGGAAGGAAATGACGGTGGTCAGCCAGACTGGGCGCGGGTACTCGATGCGGTCGTCCGGTCGAGCGAGCCGCAGGCGGGGGAGGCGCATGCCGCGCTGGATCGCGACGCATTGCGGGCACGGCTGCACGCAATGGCGCCGCGCTTGCAGGAGATCGCCGATCGGGGTGTCGATCTCGGACTGGAGCACGATGTGCATGCTTTCCTGAAACCGGGCATCGAGCGGCTCGCCCGCGAACTGGATGCACTGCGCTAGGCGAGGGCGACACGATGGACAAACGCTATAACGCGATGTCGCTTCCCGATCAGCTCGCGTTGCGCCGGCAAGCGATCGAGGACGTTCTCGCGCATCCCGAGTGGTCGCTGCGCGAATCCGTGCGTCATCTGAAGCAGACGATGCGGCTGACGAGCGCCGAAATGGCGAAGCTCGCCGGTGTGTCGACAAAGACGATTCAGGATATCGAGCAGGGCCGCAGCGACGGGACGGTTCAGACGATGAACCGCATATTCGGCATGCTGGGATTGAAGCTCGGCGTCGTGCGGCGGGCGCCGCAATAACGCACGCGGAGGAAGAGGCAGCGGATCACGCATCCATCGGGCGATCGATGCGCGCCGCGCCCGGGCCGCGCGCGTGACGCGATCGCCCGGCCGGCGCGCTGCCTTTTACTTCACCGCGAACAGCGTCAGGTTCATGAAGATCTTGAACGCATAGCCGAGCGTGACAGCGCCGAGCACGCCGCCCGCCCACAGGACGACGAACCACATCCAGCCGCGCATCCGCGGCCGCGGCGCGTCGGGCCGTCGGGCGGCGGGATCAGTGGTGGTAGTAATGCTGGTCTTCATGGCGCACCTTGCCTCGGAATACCCAGTAACCCATCGTCGTGTAGGCGATGATGATCGGGAGGATAACCGCTGCGCCGACCAGCGTGAAGGTCTGGCTCGACCGCGGCGCCGCCGCTTCCCAGATCGTCATCGTCTGAGGAATCGCATACGGGAACATCGTGACGAGCAGGCCGACGTAGCCGAGCAGCACGAGTGCCAGCGCGAGCACGAACGGCGTCATGTCGTGCCGGTTGCGTACCGCGCGACGCATCCACACCGCGCACCCGGCGACCAGGAACGGCACCGGCAGCAGGCGCCAGAACAGCCCCGAATCGAACCAGCGCTGCGCGACCGCCGGATCCTGCAGCGGCGTCCACAGGCTGACGACCGCGATGAAGCCGAGCAGCACGACGGTCAGCGGCCACACGACGCGATGCAGGCGCCGCTGCAGGTCGCCTTCCGTCTTCGCGACGAGCCAGCAGCAGCCGAGCAGCGCGTACGTGACGATCAACCCGAGGCCCGTCAGCAGGCTGAACGGCGTGAGCCAGTCGAATGCGCCGCCGGCGTACACGCCGTCCTTCACGTCGATGCCCTGCAGGAACGCGCCGAGCGCGATCCCCTGGAACAGCGTCGCGCCGGCCGAGCCGCCGATGAACGCGAGATCCCACAGCTGCTTCGTGCGCCGCGCCTTCGCGCGGATCTCGAACGACACGCCGCGGAAGATCAGGCACACCAGCATGAAGATCAGCGGCAGGTACAGCGCCGACAGCACCGTCGAATAGACGATCGGGAACACCGCGAACAGCCCGGCGCCGCCGAGCACGAGCCACGTCTCGTTGCCGTCCCACACGGGCGCGACGGTGTTCATCATCAGGTCGCGTTCCTTCTCGTCCGGGAAGAACGGGAAGACGATGCCGATGCCGAGGTCGAAGCCGTCGAGCACGACGTACATGAAGAGCCCCAATGCGATGATCGCGGCCCAGATTACGGTGACGTCCATAGGTTTTCTCGTTTGCGAAAGTGGGGGGCTCAGACGGTCTCGATCAGCTCGTCGACGGCCGACATCGGGCGGCGCGCGGTGTGATCGGGGCGCGTGTCGGGCTCGCCGTGCCGCGCGTCGTGCTTGACGTCGGGCAGCGCGGGGCCGGCCTTCATCAGCTTCAGCATGTAGTACACGCCGGTGCCGAACACGAGGAAGTAGACGATCACGAACGTCATCATCGACAGGCTGACCTGCTGCACCGACAGCGGCGACACGGCCTGCGCGGTGCGCATCACGCCATACACGACCCACGGCTGGCGGCCCGCTTCGGTCGTCACCCAGCCCGCGAGCAGCGACACGAAGCCGGTCGGGCCCATCACGAGCGCGAGGCGCTGGAACCACTTCGATTCATACAGGCTGCCGCGGCGGCGCAGCAGCCACGCGAGCGCGGCGAGGCCGATCATCGCGAAGCCGAGGCCGACCATGATCCGGAAGCTCCAGAACACGACCGTCGAGTTCGGACGATCCTCGGGGCGGAATTCCTTCAGTCCGCGGATCTCGCCGTCCCAGCTGTGCGTGAGGATCAGGCTGCCGAGGTGCGGCACCTGCACCGCGTAGCGGGTCGTTTCGGCCTTCATGTCCGGAATGCCGAACAGGTTGAGCGCCGTGCCGCCCTTTTCGGTTTCCCACAGCCCTTCGATCGCGGCGATCTTCGCGGGCTGGTGCTTCAGCGTGTTGATGCCGTGCTGGTCGCCGATCACGGCCTGCAGCGGCGCGAGCACCAGCAGCAGCCACAGCGCCATCGAGAACATCTTCTTCACGCCCTTGTCGCGGCGGCCCTTCAGCAGGTGCCACGCGCCCGTCGCGGCCACCACCAGCGCGGCGACGATGAACGCGGCGATCGCCATGTGGAACAGGCGGTACGGGAACGACGGATTGAAGACGATCGCGAACCAGTCGGTCGGCACGATGCGGCCGTCGACGATCTCGAAACCCTGCGGCGTCTGCATCCAGCTGTTCGACGCGAGGATCCAGAACGTCGAGATCAGCGTGCCGATCGCGACCATCAGCGTCGCGCCGAAGTGCGCGCGCGGGCTGACGCGGTTCCAGCCGAACAGCATGATGCCGAGGAAGCCGGCTTCGAGGAAGAACGCCGTCATCACCTCGTACATCAGCAGCGGGCCGGTGACCGAGCCGGCGAAGCTCGAGAAGCCCGACCAGTTGGTGCCGAACTGATAGCTCATCACGACGCCGGAAACCACGCCCATTCCGAACGCGACCGCGAAGATCTTCGACCAGAACAGGCAGAGTGTCTTGTAGTACTGCTTGCCGGTCTTCAGCCAGCGATATTCGAGCACGGCGATGAAGCTGGCGAGGCCGATGCTCAGCGCCGGGAAGACGATGTGAAAGGAGACGGTGAACGCGAATTGCAGGCGGGCCAGATCGAGGGCCGAAAATGCGGTGTCCATACCAGTTGACCGAGGCTTGACGATACCCGCCGGCGGGGTGCCGGCGGACCCCGGCCGGAGGGGGCATCGGGGTTGGCTGGAGTATGTGCCGCGATGTTGCGCCGCGAAATGCGCCAACTCGTCGCAGATGTCCAGCCCGGCGCGCGCGGTTTCGAGATAAATCGTTGATTCGTATCAAGATCGCGGCGCGCGCCGCAGGCGACCGTGGCGTGGCGGTCTGCCGCACGTGCGGCAATATGGCGCGTCGCATCACGGGGACGATGCGGCGTGCGCGAAGGTGCCGCGCGTTGGCACGCGCGGCCTATGCCTATGCCTATGCCGGGTGTCCGGCCGCCGCCGCGTTGTTGACGATGCCGCGCCGGCGTGGACCGCGTCGCGTCGTGCCGGTTGTATCCGGATCGTGCACCTGCGGCGCCCGGTCACGTGGCTTTCGCCCGGCGCGAAGCATCGGCAAGCGCTGCGCGAATTGCGTACACTCTGAGTCTCGTTTCGGCAGGGCCGGGCGCATCGGTACCGGTCCGCGTTCACTCAGGGCACGAAGATGATCGATTTACGCAGCGATACCGTGACACGTCCGAGCCAGGCGATGCTGGCCGCGATGACTGCCGCCGAAGTCGGCGACGACGTATGGGGCGACGACCCGACCGTGCTGCGCCTGCAGGCGGTCGCGGCCGAGCGGGCCGGCAAGGAAGCCGGCCTGTTCTTCCCGAGCGGCACGCAGAGCAACCTCGCCGCGCTGATGGCCCATTGCGAACGCGGCGACGAATACATCGTCGGCCAGCTCGCGCACACCTACAAGTACGAAGGCGGCGGCGCGGCCGTGCTCGGCAGCATCCAGCCGCAGCCGATCGAGAACGCGCCTGACGGCACGCTGCCGCTCGCGAAGATCGCCGCGGCGATCAAGCCGCTCGACAATCACTTCGCCCGCACGCGCCTGCTCGCGCTCGAAAACACGATCGGCGGCCAGGTGTTGCCGGACGGCTATGTGCAGGAAGCCGTCGCGCTCGCGCGCAGCCGCGGGCTGGCCACGCACCTCGACGGCGCGCGCGTGTGCAATGCGGCCGTCGCGTCGGGCCGTCCGATCGCGGAACTGTGCGTGCCGTTCGATACCGTGTCGATCTGCTTCTCGAAAGGGCTCGGCGCGCCGGTCGGTTCGGTGCTGGTCGGCAATCGCGCGCTGGTCGAGCGCGCGCAGCGCTGGCGCAAGGTGCTGGGCGGCGGGATGCGGCAGTCTGGCATTCTCGCGGCGGCCTGCCTGTATGCGCTCGACCACAATGTCGAGCGGCTGGCCGACGATCACGCGAACGCCGCGCATCTCGCGGCAGGCCTCGCGCGCATCGAGCCGGTGAAGGTGCTGTCGCATGCGACGAACATGGTGTTCGCGCAATTCCCCGAAGCCGATTGCGCGCCGCTCGAGGCATGGCTCAAGGCGCGCGGGATCCTCACGCAGATGCTGTACGCGTCGCGCTTCGTCACGCACTGCGACGTGTCGCGCGCGGACATCGATACCTTCATCGATGCGGTCGGCGCGTATTTCGCGCAGCGGCGTACGTAAGAGCCGAATGCGCCGGCCGGCGGGGGCGCCGGCGCGTCGTGGCGCGAAGCAGGAGCAGGGAGGCGACGGGGGCGGCGATGCAGCCCGTCTGTCGATATCTGGCGTGCCGGCGGGTTACGCTTGCCGGAGCATGTCGGCGGGCGGCGTGCCGTCGCGGAACAGTGTTTTCAGCTGCGTGCGCAGTTCGGCGCTGTCGGTGTGCTGGTGCACCGAGACCGCGTGTTGCACGGCGGCCTCCAGCAGTTCGTCGTCGGAGTCGGCGGAAATTGCGACCGAGCAATTCATCGCGCTGGGAAACTCGCGGCAATCGATATAGCGGCGGGGCATGATGTTCTCCTCACGGGAAAGGGAACGGCCGGATGTGCGTGATCGGCCGCGCGGCGCGTTCGCGGGGCCGATGGAAAAAGTATAGGCGGCGCGGCGGCGTTTCTCTTGGCCACGCATGCCGCGCATGCCGCGCCGGCGGTGTCGATCACCCGTTCGTCACGGCAGCGGCGCGAGCAACCGGCGCGCCGCTTCGACCACCCGTGCGGACAGCGACGCCATCGTCGGCGATTGCACGGTCCATGCGTGCCAGTACAGCGTGATGTCGGTCGGATGCAGCGGCGCGAGATCGACGAGCCCCTGCGCGTCGAGCGGTGCGCCGCCGAGCAGCGGTTCCGGCACCATCGCGTAGCCGAGCCCGTGCCGCACCGCCGCGAAATGCGCGTGCGTGCCCGGCACGTAGTGGCACGGATACGCGCCTTCGGGCAACCCGAACTTCTCCTTCAGGAACGAGGACTGCAGCGTGTCGCGCCGCGAATACGCGACGACCGGCGCATGGCGCGCGCCCGTGCGGTTCAGGCCGCGCGGAAACCAGCGCAGCGCGAACGCGGCGGCCGCGAGCAGCCGGTAGCGCATCGTGCCGAGCGGCGTCGCGACGCAGCCGCGCATCGGCTTCGGCTCGGTCGTCACGCAGCCGACGGCCATCCCGCTTTCGAGCAGCGCGAACGTGTGGTCCTGGTCCTCGACGATCAGCTCGAACAGGATGCGCTCGCCCGCGAGCACCGACGTCAATGCGGGCAGGAACCAGGTGCCGAGGCTGTCGGAGTTCAGCGCGATCGTGACCGAGATCGGCGATTCGCGCTCGGTCGCGAGCGTGCTTTGCAGGTCGGCCTGCAGCAGCGCGACGCGGCGCAGGTGCTGCAGCACGCGCTGCCCGGCCGCCGTCGGCCGGCACGGCCGCGTGCGCAGCACGAGCGGCGCGCCGAGGCTCGCCTCCAGCGCGCGGACCCGCTGCGTGACGGCGGACGCGGTCACGTGCAGGCGCACGGCGGCCTGCTCGAAGCTGCCGGTGTCGGCGACGGCCAGCAGCGCGGCGGCTTGCTTCGGATCGATCGTCAGAGACATGTCGACGCAATTCTTGTGAACGTAAGACGAGAACAGGCGGTAGTGTAAGGCAGCACGCGCGACGGACCGGATGCGGCGTGACGTCTCGCCGCGTGCAACGACGCCGGTGGCGCGCGTGTTTTGAACTACGCTGTATGAACGTGTGCGCCGCGAGCCGGCGCCACACGCGATGCGGGTTGCACGACCCGCACCCTTCACCCGACCGACACGCCCAGCCGACGGAGCGATTTCGCGATGATCTTCCGGCAACTCTTCGACCCGCAATCGTCGACCTACACGTACCTGCTCGCCGACCGCCCATCGCGCGAAGCGTTGCTGATCGACCCGGTGTTCGAGCAGGTGCGCCGCGATGCGGCGCTGCTCGACGAGCTCGGGCTGCGGCTCGTCGCGACCGTCGATACGCACGTGCACGCCGATCACGTGACGGGTGCGTGGCTGCTGAAGCAGCGCACCGGCAGCGCGATCGCGATTTCGGCCGCGAGCGGCGCGCAGGGCGCCGACCGCTACCTGAACGACGGCGATCGCTGCGCATTCGGCCCGCGCTACCTGACCGTGCGCGCGACGCCGGGCCACACGAGCGGCTGCATCAGCCTCGTGCTCGACGATGAATCGATGGCGTTTACCGGCGACTGCCTGCTGATTCGCGGCACCGGCCGTACCGACTTCCAGCAGGGTGACCCGCGCGCGCTGTATCGCGCGGTGCACGGCCGGCTTTTCACGCTGCCGGCCGCATGCCTGCTGTATCCCGCGCACGACTATCGCGGGCTCACGGTCACGAGCGTCGGCGAGGAGCGGCGTTTCAATCCGCGCCTCGGCGGCGATCTCAGCGAGGACGATTTCGCGGGCTACATGCGCAACCTCGGGCTC
The DNA here is from genome assembly GCF_003857805.1 of Burkholderia sp. Bp9099. Classification (NCBI taxonomy): domain Bacteria; kingdom Pseudomonadati; phylum Pseudomonadota; class Betaproteobacteria; order Burkholderiales; family Burkholderiaceae; genus Burkholderia; species Burkholderia sp. Bp9099. The sequence goes on along the minus strand of NZ_QTPU01000013.1, from coordinate 87,988 downwards.
GCGCATCCGCGCCAGATCGACGTCGCGGTGCCCGCGAATCTGCAGTGCGGACTCGCCGCGAATGCGCCCGACGTGCAGGCGGCGCCCGACTGGGCGCCGCTCGTCTATACGTTCGCCGGATTCTGGGAAATCGATCCGCAGTGGCTCGAGGATCACCTGCCGGCGGTGCAGGTCGTCGACGTGCGCGAGCCGGACGAATTCACCGGCCCGCTCGGCCACCTGCCGGGCGCGACGCCGATTCCGCTCGGCGAACTGGCCGCGCGCACCGGCGAACTCGCGCGCGACCGGCCGATCGTGACCGTGTGCCGCGCGGGCGGCCGCTCCGCGCAGGCGACCGTGATCCTGCTGAAGGCCGGCTTCGATGCCGTCGCGAACCTCGGCGGCGGGATGCTGCGCTGGCGCGGCGAAGGCCGCGTCGTGATGGATGGCCGGTCGTAGCGGCGCGATGCCGCGCAACGGAAAAAAATGTTCGGATCTGTGTCGAATCGGCCCGGGGCCGTTCGTCGTCAAGGTATCCGATCACGTGCCGCCGCATGACGCGGCGCCGAAACCCCGAGAGACCCGCGATGACACCGACGCTTTACGCCCACCCCTTTTCGTCCTATTGCCAGAAGGCGCTGACCGCGCTGTACGAGAACGGCACGCCGTTCGACTATCGCGTGCTCGCGCACGACGATCCGAAGCCGATGCAGGAACTGGCCGCGCTGTGGCCGCTGAAGCGCTTCCCGGTGCTCGTCGACGCGGGCCGTACCGTGATCGAGGCGACGATCATCGTCGAGTATCTCGATCTCTACCATCCGGGCCCCGCGCGGCTGGTGCCCGACGACCGGCGCGCGGCGCTGGAAGTGCGGATGATGGATCGTTTCTTCGACAACTATGTCGCGACCCCGCAGCAGAAGGTCGTGTTCGATGCGTTGCGGCCGGAACACGAGCGCGATGCGTGGGGTGTCGCCGATGCGCGCGCGATGCTCGAAACGTCGTACGCATGGCTGGATCGCACGATGGCCGATCGCGAATGGGCGGTCGGCGACCGCTTCAGCCTCGCCGACTGCGGCGCGGCGCCGTTCCTGTTCTACGCGGACTGGACGCACCGGATCGATCCGTCGTTCGCGAACGTGATCGCATATCGCCGGCGGCTGCTTGCGCGGCCGTCGTTCGCGCGTGCGGTCGACGAAGCGCGGCCGTATCGCGCGTTCTTCCCGCTCGGGGCGCCCGACCGCGACTGACGTGCGCGGCCGCCGTCGCCGCGGCGGCGACGATCCGGGCGGCGGCGCGCGCCGGGCGCGATGCCGCCGCGCAGGGCCGGCAGCGTGTGCCCGGGCGTCGTGTCGACAGCAGCGGATGCATGGCGGCGCCGTCCCGTTACATCGCCGTATGCTTGACCGACTGCGCAAGCGTCAGCAGTTCGTCGAACTGCGTGATCAGCTCGAAGCACAGCAGGAACGCGAGCGTATAGGCCGGCGCGGGGAAGCGCCGGATCGCCTCCAGCACCTGCGGCGCGAAGCGCGATCGAATCGCATCGCGCGTCAGCAGCCACGCGAGCGCGATGCCGATCGCGGCACCGGCGATCAGGTCGGTCGGGTAGTGATAGCCGAGATACGCGCGCGGCACGCAGATGAACACGACCGCGTACAGCAGCGAGAACACGCCGGCGCGTCGCGCGATGATGAAGATGCCCGTCGCGATCGCCATCCACAGCATCGCGTGATCGCTCGGAAACGAACTCCAGGCCTGCAGCGTGGCCGCACGCAATTCCTCGGACGGGAAGTGCAGGTGCAGGTCGGGGTTGTAGATCGGCCGCACGCGGAACGGCAGGACTTTCGCGAGCAACCGGCCGAACGCGAGCGCGACGAGCCCGCTCGCGACCGTCGCGATGACCAGTTCGCGTTGCCGTTCGCGCTGCGGTCCCGGCTGGAACCACAGCCAGCACAGCACGGGGATCAGGACGAAGCCCTTGAACGTATAGAGGCCGGCGATCACGCGGATCGCATGATTCATCAGCGGTCCGAACGTAATGTGGGTGAGGAAGATCTGGATCGTGGTGTCGAAATTGTTCATGTTCTGCGACCCCGGCGGACACGCAGCGCAGGACATGCGACCGGCAGGGATCAGGAAGCGCGCTCGCACCGGAGCGCAATGGGGGGCAAGTATGTCACCGGTAATTTCGAAGAAAATGGGAAAAAATACCGGGAATCCCCTGAGAAAACCTACTTTGCCGATGGGGCCGGATTCGGGAGGGCCGTGCGGTGCGGCCGTGAGAAATGATCCGATGATTGCGCGCGGGGGCCGGGCGCGGGCGAAAAAATAATCGGTTGAACTGCGCAACCCGGCGACGCGTTCCGAGTATTGCATCGGATGAACGAATGCCGGCTGTCTCTCGCACGAATCGGCCGTGCCGCGCGGGGCCGCACAGCACCGATCGAAAATAAAAGAAAAGGCGGGCAAGCCCTGCGGACCCGCCTGCCGTGCAATCGCACTGCCGAAAATCGACGGCGCCGCGTGCGCACGGCCAGTGCCGGTGGCGACGTTGTCGGCGCCGGCGCGATCACCGCATGCCGGTCAAGTTGCGCGAGCAACGAACCGCCGAGCGCGGCGCCGCTCGTCATCCCGATGAACATGCCGAGAACAGCACCGCGTCGAGGCGGCTGCGCGTCGAACGACGCGACACGTGAGCCGCCAGCGCCGAGGCGCGCCGTCAGCCGCGCCGGATGCCTTCGGGCAGCGCGCTGATGCGGCGCACTTCGGGCGAGTCGAGCCACGCGCGGGACGTCGCGCAATCGACGAACATGTCGGTCGCATCGTCGCCCCAGAACAGGTCGCCATCGAGTTCGAAGGTCGGCACGCCGAACACGCTATGCGCGATCGCCTGATCGGTGTTCGCCCGCAGCGCGTCCTTCACCGCTTGCGCGTCGACGGCCGTCACGCCTTCCGGAAAGCCCACCGCCTCGCACAGCGCGGCGAAACCCTCTGGCGTCGATACGTCCTGGCCGTCGCGCCAGATGTGCCGGAAGATCCGCCGGATCGCATCGGGCGTGTTGCCCATCGCGATCGCGAGACGCAGCGGCCGGATCGGGTTGAACGGATGCGCGGGCGGCATCCGGAATGGAATGCCGAGCTTGTCCGCGCGGTACTGCGCGTGGCGATAGGTGAAGATGCGCTTCGCCGCGATCTCGGCCGGCGCTTTCTGGCCCCAGTGCGTGAGCACGGCGCCGAGCACGATCGGTTTCGGCTCGTAGGCGGCAGCCGGCGGCAACTCGTCGAACCGTTCCTGCTGCAGGTAGGCGAACGGCGAGACGAAATCGAAATACCAGGTGGCGGTGCGCGGGGCGTTCATCGTGGGTTCCCTTGTGCGTGTCCGGACGGCAGTGGCATGTGCCGCGCCGGCGGGCGGCGCGCTGCATGCGGCAGCGGCCAGTGTCGCATGCGGCCGGCGTTTGCGCTGCCGCGTCGCCGGACGCGCGTGCCGGCTAGGGCTGCGCGGGTTCGTCCGCGGCCGCGGTGAAGCGCGCGAGACTGTCGCGCACGGCCTGCGCGTCGTAGCGCGCGCCGGTGCCACCGAGCGCGACGGTCGCCTTCTGCGCGAGCGGCAACAGCAGCGCGAGCGCCGCGGCCATCGCCGGCGCGGCGGCCAGCCGCGATTTCGGGCCCGACACCGTGAGCGCGCCGACGCAATCGCCGGCCGCGCCGAACACCGGCACGGACGCCGAAGCCGTCTCCGGGTCGCGCTCGCCGTACGACGCGGCCCACAACTGTTCGCGTACGTCGTTCCAGCGCGCATCGTGCGGGTCGGTGAACGCGAGCAGCACCTTCCCGGACGCTCCCTGGTGAACCGGAAACTCCTCGCCGACCCGGATCGACACGCGCACCGTGCGCGTGGGTTCGACACGATAGAGCACCGAGCGCATCTCGCCGTGGCGCACGTAGAACGACGCCGTTTCGCCGAGTTCGCGGCTCAGCGTCTCGAGCAGCGGCTCGACGACCGGGCCGACCCGGAACGAACGCTGGTACAGCGCGGCGAGCCGCAGCGGCTCGTGTCCGACCGCGTACTGGCCGTCGTCGAGCTTGCGCATGAAGCCGCCGTGCTCGAGCGCGGCGAGCAGGCGCAGGATCGTGCTCTTGTACAGCCCGGTGCGGCGCGACAGTTCCGCGAGCGACAGCCGGTCGTCGGTTTGCCCGAAGGCATGGAGGATCGCGAACGCGCGATCGAGGACGGCGACGCCGCTGGAGGCGTCGGCCGACGAGTCGGCGGCGGTGCCGGTGGGTTCTGCGGGGAGCGAGGTCGGAGGCACGGCTTGCAGGTCCTTGGGTGACGGTCGATCCACTATATCGTTCTGCCTGATAGAACACAAGTTCCAGAAAATCGCAATTTCACGGGTATACCCCGCTTACAGCCGATTCGACGTGCCTCTAAAGTTCCGTCAAACAGAACGATGTTCTTTTAGATAGAACTATGAGGTGTCGAATGAGCGTTTCCGGGTATCCAGAGGTGCTGGTCAGCGAGGTCGGGCCGCGAGACGGCCTGCAGAGCATCAAGGCCGTGATGCAGACGGCCGACAAGCGGCGCTGGATCACCGCACTCGCCGCGGCCGGCCTGCGCGAGATCGAGGTCGGGTCGTTCGTGCCCGCGCGGCTGTTGCCGCAGATGGCCGACGTGCGGGAAGTCGTCGCGCATGCGCTGGCGATTCCCGGGCTGCACGTCGCCGCGCTCGCGCCGAACCTGCGCGGCGCCGAAAGCGCGTTCGAGGCGGGCGTCCACAAGCTGACGCTGCCGGTCTCGGTGACCGAGGCGCACTCGCTGGCGAACATCCGCAAGACGCCGGCGCAGATGATCGACGAGGTGCGCGCGATCGTCGCGCTGCGCGATGCGCGGTTTCCGTCGGTGCAGATCGAGGCCGGCGTGTCGGTCGCGTTCGGCTGCACGATCGCCGGCGCCGTCTCCGACGACGAGACGATCGCGATGGCGGCTGCGATGGCCGAATGCGGGGTCGACGAGATCGGTCTGTCCGATACGAGCGGCTATGCGAATCCGGTGCAGGTGCGCCGGCTGTTCACGCGCCTGCAACGCGAAGTCGGCGACAAGGCGGGCGGCGCGCACTTCCACAACACCCGCGGGCAGGGGCTCGCCAACGTCGTCGCGGCGCTCGACGCCGGCGTGACGACGATCGACGCGAGCCAGGGCGGTCTCGGCGGCTGCCCGTATGCACCGGGCGCGACCGGCAACATCGTCACCGAGGATCTCGTGTTCCTGCTGGAGTCGATGGGGATCGACACGGGCATCGACGCCGATGCGCTGCTCGCCGCGCGCGCGATCCTGCACGCGGCGCTGCCTGCCGAGCCGCTGTACGGCCACGTGCCGGACGCCCGGCTGCCGAAGGGATTCCGTTACGCGGACGGCCGTGCGCCGTCGGCGGCCCAGCCGGAAGGTTGCCTGACGGGAGTCGCGCAATGAACGATCGCCAAGCGGCTGCGGCGCTGCCGTACGAAGGCGTGCGCGTGATCGAGATGACGCACATGGTGATGGGCCCGACCTGCGGCATGCTGCTCGCCGATCTCGGCGCGGAAGTCATCAAGATCGAACCGATCGCGGGCGACAGCACGCGTGCGCTGCGCGGTTCCGGCGCGGGCTTCTTCGGGATGTTCAACCGCAACAAGAAAAGCCTCGCGGTCGACGTGAAGGATCCGCGCGGGCTCGAGATCGTGCGGCGGCTCGTCGCGACGGCGGACGTGTTCAGCGAGAACTTCAAGAGCGGCACGATGGATCGGCTCGGGCTCGGCCATGCCGCGTTGTCCGCGCTGAATCCGCGCCTGGTGTACGTGTCGCACAAGGGTTTCCTGCCGGGGCCGTACGAACATCGCACCGCGCTCGACGAAGTGGTGCAGATGATGGGCGGGCTCGCGTACATGACGGGCCCCGAAGGCCGGCCGTTGCGTGCGGGCTCGAGCGTGAACGACATCATGGGCGGGATGTTCGGCGCGATCGGCGCGATGGCCGCGCTCGCGCAGCGCGAACGCACCGGCCGCGGCCAGCAGGTGCAGAGTTCGCTGTTCGAGAACAACGTGTTCCTCGTCGCGCAGCACATGATGCAGTTCGCGGTGACGGGGCAGGCCGCGTCGCCGATGCCGAGCCGCATTTCCGCGTGGGCGGTCTATGACGTGTTTTCGGTGAAGGATGGCGAGCAGATCTTTCTCGCGGTCGTATCGGACACGCAATGGGCGCTGTTCTGCGATGCATTCGGCCTTGCCGCGCTGAAGGACGATGCGCGTCTTGCAACCAACAACTTGCGCGTGCAGGCCCGCGAGTGGCTGCTGCCCGAACTGCGTGCGCGGCTCGCCGCGCATTCGGCCGCGGAGATCGGCGCGATCTTCGAATCGATCGGCCTGCCGTATGCGCCGATCACGAAGCCGCAGGACCTGTTCGACGATCCGCATCTGCTCGCGACGGGCGGGCTCGAAGCCGTGACGCTGCCGGCCGACGCGAGCAGCGCCGGCCGGCCGGTCGACACGCGCACCGCGCTGCTGCCGCTCACGCTCGCGGGCGAGCGCCTGCGGCTGCGCGCAGCGCCGCCCGCGCTCGGTCAGGACACGTGCGCGTTGCTCGGCGAGCTCGGCTATACGCCGGACGAGGCCCGGGCGCTGATCGCTGCCGGCGTCGTCGCCGGGTCGCACGGACATGGTGCGGACGTCCAACCGCCGGGCGTGGCGGCCGATGTGCCTTCGGCGAACGAAGTGGCGAGCGCGTAGCGCCGCCGCGATCCATCGAACGAACAACAGGCGTCGTGCCCGTGCGATCGCGCGGGCGAGGAGCGCCGTATCCACGGAGACAACCATGACATCCGCTTCCCCGGCGCTGGCCGCCGATCGCGAAACCGACGCGTCGATCGAGCAACGGGCCGTGCGCAAGGCCGCGTGGCGTTTCATTCCGCTGCTCGCGCTCGCGTACTTCTTCAACTACCTCGACCGCACGAGCGTCGGGTTCGCGGCGCTGACCATGAACCGCGACCTCGGCTTGACCGCGACGCAGTTCGGCTGGGGCGCGGGGATCATGTTCGCGGGCTACTGCGTGTTCGAGGTGCCGAGCAATCTCGCGCTGTACCGCTTCGGCGCGCGGCGCTGGCTCGCGCGCATCATGATCACGTGGGGGCTGATGGCGGCCGCGACCGCGCTCGCGACCGGGCCGACGAGTTTCTATGCGATCCGGCTGCTGCTCGGCATCGGCGAAGCGGGCTTCTTTCCGGGCGTGATCTTTTTCCTCGCCGTGTGGTTTCCGGCGAGTTACCGCACGCGGGTGCTGGCGTGGTTCACCGTGTCGACACCGCTGTCGTCGCTGATCGGCGGCCCGTTGTCGACGTGGCTGCTGCAGCTCGACGGCGTGCTCGGCCTTGCGGGCTGGAAGTGGATGTTCATCGTCGAAGGGCTGCCCGCGTGCGCGCTCGGTTTTCTCGTGCTGAAGCTGCTGTCCGATTCGCCCGCGGATGCCGCGTGGCTGTCGAGCGACGAGCGTACCGCGCTGCAGCGCGCGTTCGAGCGCGAAGGCGCGGCCGCCGGCCGCAAGAAGCACTTCGGCGTCGCGCTGCGCGACGTGCGCGTGTACGTGCTCGCGCTGATCTCGTTCGGCTTCACGATGGGTTCTTACGGGATCGGCATCTGGTTGCCGCAGATGCTCAAGGCACACGGCATGTCGACGATGCAGACGGGCTGGCTTTCCGCGGTGCCGTACTTCTTCGCGACCGTCGCGCTGCTGTGGTGGGCGAAGCGGGTGGACCGGCGCGGCGGCCCGGTCGCGAACCTGGCGATCGGGCTGGCCATCGGCGCGGTGGCGCTCGGCGTGTCGACCCACTTCCTGACGCTCGGGCCCGCGCTCGTCGGCATCACGCTCGCGCTGATCGGCACGATTGCCGGCCGCACGATCTTCTATACGCTGCCTTCACGCTTCCTGTCCGGCCAGGCGGCGGCCGGCGGGCTCGCGCTGATCAATTCGATCGGCGCGCTCGGCGGATTCGCGGGCCCTTATCTCGTCGGCTACCTGAAGGACGGCTTCGGCACCTTCACGGCCGGGATGCTCGGCCTCGCGATCGTGCTGGCGATCACGACGCTGCTCACGCTGTCGCTGTACGCATTCGACCGGAGCGAATGACATGGATGCGACCATTTCGATCAAACGACGCCGGTTGCTCGGTGCGGCCGCCGCATCGCTCGCGCTCCCTGCATGGGCCGATACGCGCGCGCCGGCTGAAAACGGACCCTCCCGCATGACGACCCAAGGCAACTATCTCGCGGTGCGAAGCGACTGGCTCGCATCTGCGCTCGAACCCGCACTCGATCCGGATCTGCCGATCGTCGATGCGCATCATCACTTCTACGAGCGGCCGGGCTGGATCTACATGCTCGACGACTATCTGCAGGACGCGCGATCCGGCCACAACGTCCAGGCATCCGTCTACATGCAGGCGCTGACGCGCTATCGCGACGCGGTCCCGGCCGAACTGAAGCCGGTCGGCGAGACGGCCTACGTCGCCGGCGTGACGGAGCCGCTGCAACGCAGCGGCCCGGCCGTCGCGAAAGGCATCGTCGGGCACGCGGACCTGCGGCTCGGCGAGCGCGTGCGCGACGTGCTCGAAGCGCATGTCGACGCGGGGCGCGGACGCTTTCGCGGCGTTCGACACCTGAGTACCTGGGATGCCGATCCGACGCTCGCCAACCCGTTGTCGGCGGTGCCGCGCGGGCTGTTGCTCGACCCCGCGTACCGGGCCGGCGTCGCGCAGCTCGCGCCGCTCGGACTGTCGTACGACGCGTGGCTGTTCTTTCCTCAATTGCCCGAGCTGTTCGATCTGGCGAAGGCGAACCCCGACACGCGGATCGTCGTCAATCACTGCGGCGGCGTCGTGCGGATCGCGAGCTACGCGGACCAGCGGCCGGAAGTCTTCCAGCGCTGGTCCGCGTCGATGCGCGAACTCGCGCAGCTGCCGAACGTATTCGTGAAGGTCGGGGGCCTCGGCATGCGGATCAACGGGTTCGATTTCGAGAAGGGCGCGCGGCCGCCGTCTTCCGAACAGCTCGCCGCCGCGTGGAAGCCGTGGATGCTCACGTGCATCGAGGCGTTCGGCGCGAAGCGCTGCATGTTCGAGAGCAATTTTCCGGTCGACAAGGGCTCGTATTCGTACGTGAACGGTTGGAACGCGTTCAAGCGGCTGACCGCACACGCGAGCCCGGACGAGCGCGATGCGCTGTTCCGCGGGACCGTCTCGCACGCGTACCGGCTCGGTTGACGCATACCGAGCACGTCGCGTCGCGCTGCTAGCCCGTCTCGACCAGCGCCGCCAGCCGGGCGAGCGCCATGCGCCAGCCGGTCTCGTTGTCGGCCGCCGGCACGCCGGGCGGCACACCGTCGTGCACCGCGTCGACGCGTGTGCCGCCAGCTTCGTCGGACAGCGTGATCGTGATCGTCATCGCGCCGCGCAGCATCGGATCGTCGGTTTCGAACACGTCGATTTCGACGATCCGTTCGTCGGGCACGAGCGTCACGAAGCGGCCGTGATAGGTGTCGGTGTGCGCGGTGGTCTTGCCGGTGCCGTCCGACGGTTCGTCGTAGCTCAGCGACACGCGCAGCGCGCCGCCTTCGCGCGCGTCGTAGGCGAGCACGCGGCACGTCATGCCGTCCGGCACCTTCCATTGTTCGACGGCGTGCGGATCGAGCAGCGCGCGGTAGACGCGCCCGCGCGGTGCGTTCAGGTGCCGGCTGACCCGGGTGGAATGCGTGTGCATCTGCAGCATGTGGCCTCCCGCGGAGCGCGCGCGACGGTGCACGCCGGATGCCGGCGTGTCGTCACGCTTCCTTCAGGAATCCTAGGCGCGCGCGCGGCGGCATGCAATGGCCCGCGCACGTGCTAATTCAGCGCAATGCGGACGCGAATTCGTCGAGCTGCGTGATGCAGGTGTTCCAGCCCTCGAAGAAGCCGAGGGCCTCGTGGCGCTCGCGCGTCGCGGCGTCGGGATGCATCACGCGCGCGTCGTAGCGGCAACCGGCGGCATCATCCGCCATCGTGATGATCGCCGTGAAGCCCAGCCACGGCACCTGCGGCCGCCAGCCGCCCGCGAGCATCGACGTGAACACGATGCGCGCTTCCGGCACGATGTCGAGGAAGCACCCGGGGTTGTCGCTCGTGCCGCCGTCGGGGCCACGCATGAACGTGTGGAAGGCGCCGCCCGGGCGCAGGTCGAACGCGCGGACTTCGGTGATCCACGGTTTCGGGCACCACCATTCCTTCAGCAGTTCGGGATCGGTCCACGCGCGCCAGAGCGCCTGGCGCGGTGCATGCAGCGTGCGTGTGATGACGAGGTCATGAGCTTCGGCGGGGTCGACGTGGCGGGTTGACATGCGCGTGCTCCTCCTGGTGGCGGCGTTCGACGAATTCCACCAGGCGATCGGCGCGCGCTTCCCACAGTGCGCGCTGCGCGGCGAGCCACTGCTCGGCTTCGGCCAGCCTGCCGCCGACCAGCTCGCAGGTGCGCGTGCGGCCGGTTTTCCGGGTCGTGACGAGGCCGCTGCGCTCGAGCACCGCGACATGCTTCATCAGCGACGGCAGCGCCATGTCGAACGGCGCGGCCAGTTCCGAAACGGTCCGCACGCCGTTGCCGAGCGCGCTGACGATCGCGCAGCGCGTCGGATCGGCGAGCGCCTGGAATACGTCGGTGATGCCGGGTTCAAAGTTAGCCATGCGGCTAAGTATAGGCAATGCAACGAGAATTTTCGTCGCTTAGGATGATGGGGAGGTAACACCCGCCGACCGGGCCGGGCGTCGTGTTGCCGGGCATCCGCCGATGTTGCGCGGGGTGCGACCGCACGGCGGCATTCCATTCGATCCGGGCGCACGTCGGCCGAACGCGTGCCCCGCCTGATATACCGGAGAGGGTATGACAGAACCTGTGACCGTCCGCCGCGTCGACGCGGGCGAAGCCCGCGCCTGCATCGGCGCGCTGGCCGACGTGCTGATCGATTGCGTCGAAGGCGGCGCGTCCGTCAGCTTCATGTTGCCGATCGAACGCTCGACGGCCGTCGCGTTCTGGACGAGGGTTGCCGCCGGCGTCGCGAGCGGCGAGCGCATCCTGCTGGTCGCCGAGGACGCGGCCGGCCGGATCGTCGGCACCGTGCAACTCGTGGTCGCGCAGCCGGAGAACCAGCCGCATCGAGCGGACCTCGCGAAGATGCTCGTGTCGCGTCATGCGCGACGGCAGGGCGTCGCCGCGCGGCTGATGGCGGCCGCCGACGACGCCGCGCGCGCCGCCGGCAAGACCGTGCTCGTGCTCGACACCGTGACGGGCGGCGATGCCGAGCGCCTGTACGAGCGGGCCGGCTGGCAGCGCGTGGGCGTCGTGCCGAACTATGCGCTGATGCCCGACGGCGCGTTGTGCGCGACGACTTATTTTCACAAGCAGCTCGCGTAACGGGGCCGGATGCGGTCGCGATCCGGGTCGCGACCGGCGCGGCAGTACCGCCGCCGGAAGCCAGGCGAACCAGAAAAGCCGGCCGCCGCCGCCGCGGCTCCGATATATTCGTGCTGGAACACGTCACCGCCACGCCAACGGAATTGCCGCCTCGATGAAACGCTCCCGTATCGCCTTCGCCCTCACGGGCCTGCTCGTCGCGGTGCCGATCGCCGCCTACGCGCTCGTCAAGCCGCTGCGCGTCGTCGCGCCCGCGCTGCTGCCCGGCGTGTCATGCCCGAGCGCGGACATCTGCACCGACGATGCCGCGAAGCTCGGCATCGCGCAGCAGCTCTATCGCGACGGCTACGCGCGCGCGGCCGCGGCCGTCGGCCCGTTTCGCGACGCGCCGCGCGTCGTGTTCTGCTCGACGCGCGCGTGCGCCGACCAGTTCGGTCTCGGCGAACGGGCGGCACTGACGCTCGGGGATTTCGGCGTGGTCGTCGCGCCGCGCGGCTGGCAGACCTACTTTCTCGCCCACGAGCTGATCCACCACCGGCAGGCCGAAGTGCTCGGCAACCTCGCGGTCGCGACCAAGCCGCGCTGGCTGATCGAGGGGATGGCGTATGCGTTGAGCGACGATCCGCGTCATCCGCTGAAGGAGCCGTTCGAGTCGTGGCGCACGCAATTCGCGGCGTGGCATGCGGCGCTCGGCCAGCGGCCGTTGTGGGATGCCGCCAGGGCCGTGCAATAGCGATCGCGTGCCACCGGCGCCCGTCGTGCCGCTACGCCGGCACGGCCGGATCGTCGGGTTGCGCGCCGAGCGTGCGCCGACCCGCGTCGAGGATCTCGTCGGCCAGCGCCGGATCGGTGCCGGCGATCGCGCGCGACAGCACGAGCGCACCGACCATCTGGCTGAAGACGGCGATCGCGTCGCGGCGCGTGTCCGCCGCGGCCGGGCCTTCGGCGGCCACCATCCGTTCCAGCCGGTCGAGATACGCGGCGACGCCGTGCGCGTAGCACGCGCGCGCCGCGTCGGTCAGCCGGGGGGCATCGCCCGCGAAACCCGACAGCGGGCAACCGGCTTCGACGTTGTCGCGATGCGCGGCCGACAGGTACGCCGTCGCCTGCTTCGCGACGCTGCCGGCGTTCGGTGAATCCGCACGGTCCTGGATCGCTTTCTCCATCACCGCGGCGACCAGCGCATCCTTCGATTTGAAGTGGTTGTAGAAGCCGCCCTGCGTGAAGCCGGCTTCCTTCATCAGCTCCGTCAACCCCACCGCGTCGACACCGCGCACCCGGAACAGCCGCTCGGCGGCCGCGACGATCGCGTTGCGGTTTTCGGCGGCCTGTTGTCTCGAGACGCCCATCGATCCCTCCCTCATTCCGGCAATTGCGTCGATTGAAAAACACAATGGTGATCGCCATTGACGTGTCGAAATCGCGCTGACACAATGCACCGCAAAGACAATGGTGATCGACATTGACATCGAGTGTAGCCGACTTCGCGAATGAAGCGAAGCGACCGACGCGGCACGGATGGATATCGGTCCCGGTGCGGCGTGGCGTGGGCGGCGGACTGCCCGGCTTCCGGCACGGCACCGGCGGAGCAACGGTTCGGTCCGCGATGGCGGCGTGGTTTATCACCGGATCCCGGGCGCGCGGCGAACCGGCGCGAGCGGGATCCTTTCTCCGAAAGGAACGAGCATGAAGATCGAAGGTGCAGTGGTGTTCGTCACGGGCGCGAACCGCGGGCTCGGCCGCGAGTTCGCGAAGCAGGCGCTCGAACGCGGGGCGCGCAAGGTCTATGCGGGCGCGCGCGATCCGGCCAGCGTGACGCTGCCGGGCGTGGTGCCCGTGAGGCTCGACGTGACCGATCCGGCGACGGTCGCCGCGGCCGCCGATATCGCGCGCGACGTCACGCTGCTGATCAACAACGCGGGCATCGCGCGACTCGGCAGCCTGACCGACGACGGCGCGCTCGACGCGTTGCGCGATCACTTCGAGACCAACGTGTTCGGAATGCTGGCGATGTCGCGCGCCTTCGCGGGAACGCTGGCCGGCCACGGCGGCGGCGCGATCCTGAACGTGCTGTCGGTCGCGAGCTGGGTGAACCGGCCGATCCTGTCGGGCTACGGCGTGTCGAAGTCGGCCGCGTGGGCGCTGACCAACGGGCTGCGCCATTCGCTGCGCGAACAGCATACGCGGGTCGTCGGGCTGCATGCGGGGTTCATCGATACCGACCTGACGGCCGGCCTCGACGTGCCGAAGGCCACGCCGGCCGACGTCGTGCGCCAGGCCTACGAGGCAATCGAAGCAGGGGAGGAGGAAGTGTCGACCGACGAGTTCACGCGGCAGGTGAAGGCCACGCTGTCGTCGGGCGTCTATCTGGAGGAGCCGGCGCCGCGTTGACGCGGCCGGCAGCGCGACCCCGCCGCTCGCTCGGTGAGCGCGGCGGCGGGCGTTTCGTCAGACCGTCGTGTCGATGATGCCCGGGATCTTCACGTCCGGGTTCACGTCCGCGTCGTAGTCGACGCCCGCGATCTCGAAGCCGAACAGGCGCAGGAATTCCGTCTTGTAGCCCGCGAAGTCGGTCATTTCGTACAGGTTCTCGTTGGTGACCTTGTCCCACATCGCGACGACCTTGTCCTGCACTTGCGGGTCGAGCTCCTTGTAGTCCGCGCGCAGGCGGCCTTCCTCGTCGATGTGCGGCGTCGCGCCGTACAGGCTGTCCTTCAGGAGCCCGTACACCTGCTCGATGCAGCCTTCGTGCGTGCCCTTTTCCTTCATCACCTTGAACAGCAGCGACAGGTAGAGCGGCATCATCGGGATCGCCGAGCTCGCCTGCGTGACGACGGCCTTCAGCACCGACACGCGCGCGTCGCCGCCATGCGCGGCCAGCTTGTCGCGGATCGACAGCACCTTCTTGTCGAGATCCTTCTTCGCTTCGCCGATCGAGCCGTTCCAGTAGATGTCGTGCGTGATCTGCTCGCCGAGGTACGTGAACGCGGTCGTCTTCGCGCCGTCGGCCAGCACGCCAGCTTCATCGAGCGCGTCGATCCACATCTGCCAGTCCTCGCCGCCCATCACGGCGACGGTGCCGTCGATCTCTTCCTGCGTCGCCGGCTCGAGCGACACTTCGCGGATCACTTCCTTGTCGGTGTCGAGGCCGCGGAACGTGACCGACTTGCCGACCGGCTTCAGCGTCGAGCTGATCGTTTCGCCCGTCTTCGGGTGCGTGCGGCGCGGTGCCGCGAGGCTGTAGACAACCAGGTCGACCTTGCCGAGATCCTGCTTGATGGTGTCGATCGTGATCTGCTTGACCTTGTCGGAGAAGGCGTCGCCGTTGATGCTGCGCGCATAGAGCCCCTTTTCGGCGGCGAATTTCTCGAACGCGGCGCTGTTGTACCAGCCGGCGGTGCCCGGCTTCGTCTCGCTGCCGGCGCGCTCGAAGAACACGCCCAGCGTGTCCGCGCCCGAGCCGAATGCGGCCGAGATCCGGGCGGCGAGGCCGTAGCCGGTCGACGCGCCGATCACGAGCACCTTCTTCGGACCGTTGGCGATCGGGCCGTGCGAAGTCACGTAGTCGATCTGTTCCTTGACGTTGGCTTCGCAGCCGACCGGATGAGTCGTCACGCAGATGAAGCCACGCACGCGCGGTTTGATGATCATGGGAGAACCTCTAGTCAGAAAGGCGCGGACGGCCTGAAATCGGAAAAATCCCGCGCATTGTAATGGAAGCGGGCGCAACGGCGGGAAAGGTGAGCCGTGGCCGCGGTCGCAGTCGCCCGCGGGCGGGACCGTCAAGGCAGCCATTCGCGTCGCCGCCCGTTATTTCTCTCTTGACAGAAATAACTGAAAAAACTAAATTCCCCGACATGGAACTCACACCGATTGCCGAACGATTCATCCTCCACTGGGGCGAAATGGGCTCGCGCTGGGGCGTCAACCGCACCGTCTCGCAGATTCACGCGCTGCTGTACCTGGCTGGCCGGCCGGTTGCGGCCGACGAGATCGCCGAGACGCTCAACGTCGCGCGTTCCAACGTCAGCACGAGCCTGAAGGAACTGCAGGCATGGCGGCTCGCGAAGGTCGTGCACGTGCTGGGCGACCGGCGCGACCACTTCGAGACGTCGACCGACATCTGGGAACTGTTCAAGCTGATCGTCGAAGGGCGGCGGCAGCGCGAGATCGAACCGACGCTCACGGTGCTGCGCGATTGCCTGACGAGCCCGGAGATCGCCGACGAGAGCCGCGAAACCGAACAGCGCATCCGCGACACGCTGCAGTTCGTCGAGACGCTCACGACCTGGTCGGACGAGATGCTGCGGCTCAAGCCCGACACGCTGATGAAGGCGCTCGGCATCGGCGCGAAGATCAGCCAGACGGTCAGGCGCAAGTCGTCGAAGTAAGCGGTACCGGACGTGCGGGCACGCAGCCCGCTTTTTTTGAAAGTGAAATTTCTGTCTTTACAGAAATAACTGTAGGTAAAGGACGAAAATGAACAGGGCATCGCGATCGATCCGCCGGCATGCCGCACCGCGGAGTGCGACATGAACATCCTCCTCTGCGGCGCGAACGGCTTCATCGGGCGGGCGCTGGGCGCGCGGCTCGAAGCCGGCGGCCATCGCGTGCTGCGCGGCGTGCGGCATGCGGTCGGTCCGCACGACGTCGCGATCGACTTCACGAAGGACGTCGATCCCGATGCGTGGCTCGCCCGGCTCGACGGCGTCGACGTGGTGATCAATGCGGTCGGGATCCTTGCGGACCGGCGTGACGCGACCTTCGACGCCGTGCATCGCGCGGCGCCCTGCGCGCTCTTCACCGCGTGCTGTCGTGCCCGCGTGCGACGCGTGATCCAGATCTCGGCGCTGGGCGTCGAGCGCGGCGACACGTCGTATTTCGCCAGCAAATACGCAGCCGACACCTTCCTGCGGACGCTGCCGCTCGATTACCGGATCGTGCGCCCGGCGCTCGTCTACGGCGCTTCCGGCACGTCGGCACGGTTCTTCCGGATGCTCGCGAGCCTGCCCGTGCAGGCATTGCCGACGGGCGGCCATCAGCGGCTGCGCCCCGTGCACATCGACGATCTCGCCGAACTCGTCGCGCGGCTCGTCGATGCGCCGGCGGCCGGCAACCCGGTCATCGACGCGGTCGGCGGCGACGAAGTCGAGTATCGCGAGATGCTGAGCGTCTATCGCGCCGCGCTGGGCTTCCCGCCGGCGGCGCGCATCGCGCTGCCGGGCCCGCTGGTCGGGGCGGCGGCCGCGCTGCTCGGCGCGCTGCCGGGCGCGATGCTGACCCGCGACACGTGGACGATGCTGCGCGGCGGCAACACCGGCGACCCCGCGGCGCTCGCGGCCGTGCTCGGCCGGCCGCCGCGCGGGCTGCGGCATTTCATCGGCGCGGACGCGCCCGCGCTGCGCCGCGACGCGCTCGCGATGTGGCGGCGGCCGCTGCTGCTGGGCGCGCTCGCGATCGTCTGGATCTGGACGGCCATCGTCAGCGCGTTCATCCATCCGCGGCACGACAGCCTCGCGATGCTCGCCCGCGCGCACCTGACTGGCTTGCCCGCGCTGATCGCGCTCTACGCGGCCTGCGCGCTTGACTTCGCGTTCGGCGTGGCGACCGTCGTCGCGCCGTCCCGCCGGCTGTGGGCCGCGCAAGGCGCGCTGATCGTCGCGTATTCGGCCGTCATCGCGGTCACGATGCCCGGCCTGCTCGCCGAGCCGTTCGGCCCCGTGCTCAAGAACGTGCCGATTCTGGCGATCCTGTTGATCCTCTTTTCAGAAGAAGAACACGCATGAACACCTATCTCGTGATCAAGACGCTGCATATCCTGTCCTCGGTGCTGATGGTCGGCACGGGTTTCGGCACCGCGTTCTACCTGTTCTTCGCGAACCGCACGCGCTCGGTGCCGGCGATCGCCGCCGTGTCGCGCCTCGTCGTGCGCGCGGACTGGTGGTTCACGACGCCGGCCGTGCTGTTCCAGCCCGCATCCGGGCTGTGGCTCGCGCATACGGCCGGCTGGCCGTGGACGACGCCGTGGCTGGTCGCGTCGATCGTGCTGTATGCGGTCGCGGGCGCGTGCTGGCTGCCGGTCGTATGGCTGCAGATCGAACTGGCCGCGATGGCGAAGCTCGCGCATGCGAACGGCGCTGCCGCGCTGCCGGAACGGTACTGGCGCTATGCGAAGCGCTGGGAGCTGCTCGGCTATCCGGCGTTCTTCGCGATGCTGAGCGTTTATTTCCTGATGGTGCTCAAGCCGATGTGAGCGAGGCAGTGGGGCCTGCAACGGCGATTTCGCCTGACGCGCTGTCGATTCTCGCGGGCTCGTGTATAACTTCGACGGGAGCGCGTCCGGGCCGTGTCGCGCCTCCCGAACGCTTCGCATTCGACCTCACAAGGAGCCTGCATGCTGCACATCCTCGGCAAGATCCCGTCCATCAACGTCCGCAAGGTGCTGTGGCTGTGCACCGAACTGAACCTGCCGTTCGAACAGGAAGACTGGGGCGCGGGCTTTCGCACGACCAACGACCCGGCCTACCTCGCGCTGAATCCGAACGGCCTCGTGCCGGTCATCAAGGACGACGACTTCGTGTTGTGGGAGTCGAACACGATCATCCGCTATCTCGCGAACCGCTATGGCGGCGACGCGCTCTATCCGGCCGAGCCGCAGGCGCGCGCGCGGGTCGATCAGTGGATCGACTGGCAGGGCACGGACCTGAACCGCTCGTGGGTCGGCGCGTTCCTCGGCCTCGTGCGCAAGTCGCCGGATCACCAGGACCCGGCGGCGATCGCGCAGTCGATCGCGGGCTGGACGAAGCACATGCA
This sequence comes from Burkholderia sp. Bp9099, assembly GCF_003857805.1. Classification (NCBI taxonomy): domain Bacteria; kingdom Pseudomonadati; phylum Pseudomonadota; class Betaproteobacteria; order Burkholderiales; family Burkholderiaceae; genus Burkholderia; species Burkholderia sp. Bp9099. Next base: position 69,733 of record NZ_QTPU01000013.1, on the reverse strand, counting down.
GATACTGAACGCGCAGCTCGAAGCGACCGGCGCGTTCGTGGCCGGCGACCGCTTCACGCTCGCGGACATTCCGATCGGCCTGTCGGTGAACCGCTGGTTCGGCACGCCGTTCGAGCATCCGGATTTCCCGGCAGTGAAGCGCTACATCGAGCGCCTGGCGACGCGCGAAGGTTTCCAGCAGTACGCGGGCAGCGCGAACCCGTAACGCATCGCATGTCGCGCGCGGCGCGGCGGCGTGATGTGCCGCCGCATCGCCGCCGCGCCGCGGCCGTCACGAGCCCGATGCCGGTACGGCCTCGAGCACGCGCGCGAGAAATGCCTCGTGATTCCATGCGGATTCCGGCCGCGACAGCCCGAGCCGCACGACCACCAGCTCGCGGCTCGGCACCACGCTCACGAACTGGCCTTCATGGCCGACCGCATGAAACGCGTCGACGGGCAGCGGGCTCGCGTGCGCATCGCGATCGTTGAACGGCTCCGGCACCTTCACCCACAGATGCGCGCCGAATTCCTGGCGCGTCGACAGCGGCGTCGCGCGCGTCAGGTAGCGCACCCAGCCTTGCGGCAGCAGCCGCTGCCCGTCCCACACCCCGTCCTGCCGCAGAAGCTCCCCGAAGCGCGCCCAGTCGCGCGCGCTTGCATACATGAACGACGCGCTGCCGAGCGTGCCGGCCGCATCGGGCTCGAACACCGCGCTGCGCATGCCGAGCGGCGCGAACAGCGCGCGGCGCGGAAACGCGAGGTAGTCGCCTTCGGTGCCGCCCATCGCCTCGCGCATCACGCGCGCGACGATCGCGCTCGTGCCGCTCGAGTAGTACCACTGCGTGCCGGGCTGCGCGGCGAGCGGCATGGCCGACGCGAAACGCGCGGTGTCCGGCTGCGTGAACAGCATCACGGCGACGTCGGACAGCGGGTCGTCGTAGTCCTCGTTGAATTGCAGGCCGCTCGTCATCCGCAGCAGCTCGTCGAGCGTGATCGCCGCGCGCGGATCGCCGCTGTCGCGCCATTCGGGCAGCAGCGCCGACGCGTCCGGCGACAGCTTGTGCTGCGCGACGAGCATGCCGGCCATCGCGGCCGTCACGGTCTTCGTCATCGACCAGCCGGGCAGCGGCGTGTCGGCCGCGAAGCCGGGCGCATAGCGTTCGGCGATCACCTGGCCGCGCCACATCACGACGACCGCGCGGGTGCGCCGCGGCCGCGCCGGATCGGGTTCGTCGAACGCGCGGTCGAGCGCGGCCTGCAGCTTGCGTGCGTCGATGCCGGCGGGCGGTGCGGCCGGCGCCGCTTCGTGCGTGGGCGGCGGATCGGGGACGGGCGGCAGCGCGGCCGGCAGCCCGCCGGGCGACGGTCCGAGCGCGAGCGTGCAGCCGAGCCCGGGCCGGAAGTCCGCCTCGCGTTGCGCGAATCCGGCGAAGGTCGCGACGGCACGATGATGCTCGGGATCGATCGACGGACGCACCAGCTTCAGCAGCGGATGCACGCCGGCCATGATGTCGACGTCGATCACCGACGCGGCCGGACGGCCGGACACGAACACGCCCGAACACAGCGCCTTCGCGGCATAGCCCGTCGCGATGGGCGCGAGCCGCGACAGCATGTAGCCGGTGTAGCCGAGCGCGGCGGCGAGCGCGACGGCGGCACCGCGCAGGATCAGCGATTTGAAGGGGATCGTCATGCGCGAGCGTCCTCGGTGGCGTGCCGGCCGGCAACGATGGCAACGATCCGGCAGTGTCGCAGGTTCGCGCGAGCGGTGGCAATCGTGGGGGCGGGTGACGCCGGGCGGCGTCGGTCAGGCGGCATGGTGCCCGGCGTCTGCGAATCGCATGTGTCGATCGCGCAGGTTCGAACGGGCCGCACGCGGCCCGTTCGCGTGATGCGTCATTGTGCGTTGCCGTTGTCCGAACGCAGTGTCCAGACCGTCGCGGTATTCGTGTTGTCGTCGACGGCCGCGAATTCCGGCTGGCCTTTGCTGCCGCGCCCGAACGCGAGCCCGAATGCCGCGCCCGGCACGGTATCGACCTGCATCTGCGCGACGAAGCGCCCGTCCACCGTGAATTCGACGATCTCGCTCGGTTGCAGCGGGTCGGGGTTGACCGCGTCGCCGTTCGCGGTCACGAGATGGCCGTTCGGCGCGAGCGCCAGCGCGAGCGGGCCGTGCAGGTGCGCCGCATCGAAGTAGATCATCCGTCCGACGCCGCCGTTGCGATGCGTCGTCGCGGCATTCTGGATCGCGAACACCGCGTTGTCGCCGGTCGAGGCGACATACAGGACGTCGATGTCGGGATCGTACGCGAGGCCGGTCGGGCCGACGACGAGCGCAGCGGGATCGGTCCGGTTCACGTAGCCCGATGCGATGATCTGCGAGCCCGGCAGCATCCTGACGCCGTCGCTGCCGATCATCAGCTCGATCCGTGCGACCGTCCCGTTCAGCACGTTCGACACGAACGCGGTCACGCGCTGGCCGCGGTCGATCACGGTCATGTCCCACGGTCCGTCGAGCAGTGTGGTGCTCGACAGTTGCGTGACGAGATTGCCTTGCGGACCGATGACGAGCAGCGAGCCCGGGGGGACCACGGTCTTGCCGTCCGGTGCCGGCACGTTGCCGACCAGCACGAAGCCGCTGCGCAGCACCGCGAGCGCGGTCGTCAGGCCGACATTGCTGCCCTGGAAGAACGTTGCCGGCGTCTTGCCGGGCGACAGCTTGACGACCGTCGTGCCGGTGCCTTGCGTGTTCGATGCCGCGTTGAAGTTGGATACGACGACGTCGCCCGGTTTCAGCGTGCTCCAGCTCGGCACGCCGCGCGGCACGAACGCGATGCCGTACGGATTGACGTCGCCGTTGGCGGGCACGGTCGACGCCGTGACCGACGAGACCGGCAGGATCGAATTGCCGCCGCCGGCCCACGCGAAAGCCGACGACAACGCGATCAGTCCCGCGCCGCAAGCCGCGCGGCATAGCGTGCGCGCCATCGTGCGACAGGCGTGGGCGAGGATCGGCGGGTGATCGGCAAACGCGGCGTCAAACACGGGCGGGGCGGGCGAACGACAGGAGGGGAGAGGGTCCATGGCATGACTCCGGTTGATGATCGCGAGCAGTCATCCCGGCTGCCGGCCTGCGCAGCGCGCGGATGTCCGGCGCGGATCCGCAGTCTTGCCGTGCGAGTCCGCACTCGAGATAAACGGATCGCGACGGCCGGATATTCCATCCGGCGGCGGGCATTGCACGCGAGTCGGCGCGCATTGTTCGCCGCCATGGCGACACGGCCTGACAAGTTGAAATCCGGACCGCCGTCGGCCGATAATCGTCCGGCATCGTTCCCAGTCAAACCGCAATCGCAAACATCGGAAAACGCCCATGTCCTACGACAACAACAACCCGTTCGCCCGGATCCTGCGCGGCGAACTGCCGTGCGTGAAGGTCGCCGAAGACGACGCGACCCTCGCGATCATGGATCTCATGCCGCAGGCCGACGGTCACGTGCTCGTGATCCCGAAGGAGCCGGCCGCGCAGATCTTCGAGCTGTCCGGCGACGCGGCCGCGGCCGGCATCCGCATGACGCAGCGCGTCGCGGCGGCCGTGCGCGCGGCGCTCGGGCCGGACGGCGTGTTCATCGGCCAGTTCAACGGCGCGGCGGCGGGCCAGACGGTCCCGCACGTGCATTTCCACGTGATTCCGCGCTGGGAAGGCGTCGAGCTGCGGATGCACGCACGCGACATCGCCGATTCGGCGACGCTCGAATCGGTCGCCGAGCGGATCCGCGCGCGTTTCGTGTAACGCGCAGACGGCGCGTGGTTCGGGCGGCGCCAGCGGGCGCGTGCCGCGACGCCGTGCGCGCCTGTTTCAGCGGTCACACCACGTAACACGTGTAACCGCTCGCGAAACGTGTCCCGGTGGCCCCGGCGCTAGACTCCGCGCATTGCCGCATCGAGCGACGGGAAGGGCCGGTTGTCTCTTCCGTGCCGGCCGTCGCAGGCTGCGACGGCGTGGTTTTCGCGAGATGCAACGTGCCCTCTTCGCCGGGAATCGAGTCATGTACAAAATCCTCATCACCTTTGCGCTGATCGGCGGCCTGTCCGGCTGCTATGTCGCGCCGCCTTACGGCTACTACGCGCCCGCGCCGGCCTACTACGGCTATGCGCCCGCCTATTACGCACCGCCCGTCAGCGTCGGCATCGGCGGCAACTTCCGCATTCGCTGACCGGGCGGCGGGCGCGGGCGCCGCCCGCACGTCGAGCGGCCCCGTCGTTCGACGCTTGGCCGCCGCTTCCCGCACGGACGACTCGCGCGCCTCATGACGGCGCGCGTGCGCATGGCCCGCCCGGGTTCCTATACTTCACAGGAAAGCCCACTCCGGCGAGGCAGCCATGGCCGTTACGCGCAAGGTCGCAATCGTGGCGAGCGTCTCCACGCTCGTCTATCTCGGGCTCGCCGTGCTCGGCATCGGCGGGTTCGCCGCCTTCTTCTCGCATCCGCAACTGACCGTCATTGCCGTCGCGACGCTCGCGCTGGCCGTCGCCGCGTTGTTCACCGAAGGCAACCTGAGCGCCGGCGAACGCGAGAACCGCGACAACCGCTGGGTGCTCGCGGCCTTTGCGGCCAGCGGGTTCCTGCTCGCATACCTGCCCGCGCTGACCGACCGGCTCGACGTATGGACCTTCGGCGGCGACACGGTGCGCTGGATCGGCGTCGTGCTGTACGTCGCGGGCGGCGTGCTGCGCATCTGGCCCGTGTTCGTGCTCGGCAAGCGCTTCAGCGGGCTCGTCGCGATCCAGCCGGGCCACACGCTGGTGACGGACGGTATCTATCGGAGAATTCGCAACCCGAGCTATCTCGGCCTGCTCGTCAATGCGGCCGGCTGGGCGTGCGCGTTCCGCTCGGGCATCGGGCTGCTGCTCGTCGCGTTGACGATGATCCCGCTGGTCGCCCGCATCCGTTCCGAGGAAGCGTTGCTGCGCGCGCAATTCGGTGCCGAATACGACGCGTACTGCGCGCACACGTGGCGGCTGCTGCCGGGCGTGTACTGACCCTCGTTCGTCCTGGATGGCCCGATCGATCCCGGCCGCCTCGTGGCGCACCCGCGATGTGTTGCCACGTGTGTCCGAACCCGCGCGACGGGCGCTTCCGGCACCGCCTTCGAGTGCGGCCGGCCCACGGCCGGAGCCCGTGCCGGCGGGCTTTGCAGGCGGTTTTCGGCAACCTTTTCCGGTCCTGTTGCGGTAAACAACTTGTTACCAGAATGTCGACGGCAAGGGGACACGACCGGTGCTATTCTTCGCCGCAAGCTCATTGAAATGAATTGGTCCGGGATTCGGCACAATGCCGGCATCGACGTCGATCGATTCAGATCGTCGTAACGAGCAGACCTTTGATAACCAGATTGCGAACAAGGAAGAATACGGGAATGTGGAAGAAAATCGCCCCCACTCTCGTCGTCGCCGTGCTGACCGGCGCGACCGCACTGCCGGCAATGGCCGGTGACATGAACAACGCGCTTGGCGGCGCGCTCGGCGGGGTTGCCGGCGCAGCGGTCGGCGGCGCGGTCGGCGGCAGCACGGGCTCCGTGATCGGCGGCGCGATCGGCGGCGGCGCGGGTGGTGCCGTGACGTCGAACCGTCGCGAACGCACCGGCGCGATCATCGGCGGCGCACTCGGCGGCGGCGCGGGTACCGCGGCCGGCAACGCGATGGGCGGCCGCACGGGCGGCCTGCTGGGCGCAGCCGTCGGCGGCGGCGCCGGCGCGGCGCTCGGCGGCAACCTGTCGCGCAACTCGTACGACCGCGGCGACTATGGCGATCGCGGCCATCGTCACCGCAAGCATCGCCATCACCGCGACTGGGACTGATCCCCGCGGGCGCGGCACGGTGCGCGCTTTGCGCACCGGCGCGCCCGACGCGGCGGCACCCTCCGACAGCCGGCCCGGCAGCTTCAGCCGGGCGGCCGTCGCCGGCAAGACCGGCACCTTCTCCCCTTCGGCAGTTCATGCCCAGCCTCGTTCGACGGCTTGGCGCCTTCTCTCCCGCCTGACTTTTCCCGCTTGTAGACGGCATCTCCCGTTGCATCGACATGCAGCCGGGCAGGTTCGGCCGACCCCGTTTCGATATTGCTGATCGACGCGTTAGCGTCCGGTCATCAGGATTTCCCTCATGCGCCGACGCATCCGCGGCACGCGTTCGCCGGCCGTCGCGCACCGCGGCGGGTAGTGGGAAATCGAATGGATGGCATCGCAACATTTAATTGGTCGATCAGGATCGACTTCGCTATCGTCAACGCTGCCCGCGTACGGACTCGAACCGTGCCGTCCCCCGTGCCCCGCCGCATCACCCCGAGTGTCCGCGGCCCGGCCGCCGGACCCGCAAGCATGGGGCGCCCGCCCGCTGAACCGGGCGGACCCGTCGCGAAGCCTGGCCGACCGAACGAAGGCGCCCGCGCTTTCAAGCCACCTCGGCAACGATGTCCCGCCGCCGCATGCGTGCCCCACGCGCGTGCCGCGCCTGCCGTTGCGACCCGGGGCCGGACCAACCCATTGCCTGGATGCTTTATGTCTAAGACAACGTATTACGCGCCGCATGGCGGCCACCCGCCGCAGACCGATCTGCTGACCGATCGCGCGATGTTCACCGAGGCGTACGCGGTCATTCCGAAGGGAGTGATGCGCGACATCGTCACGAGCTGGCTGCCGTTCTGGACCAGCACGCGCCTGTGGGTGATCGCGCGTCCGCTGTCGGGTTTCGCCGAAACCTTCTCGCAGTACATCGTCGAAGTGAACCCGGGCGGCGGCAGCGACAAGCCCGAGCAGGACAAGAACGCCGAAGCCGTGCTGTTCGTCGTCGAGGGCGAGGCCGAGCTGACGCTGCAGGGCAAGCAGCACACGCTGAAGCCGGGCGGCTACGCGTTCATTCCGCCGGGCGCCGACTGGACGCTGCACAACGTCAGCGATGCCGCCGTGCGTTTCCACTGGATCCGCAAGCACTACCAGGTCGTCGACGGCATTCCGCTGCCGGAAGCGTTCGTGACCAACGAGCAGGACGTCGAGCCGATCCCGATGCCGGGCACCAACGGCGCATGGGTGACGACGCGCTTCGTCGACATGAGCGACATGCGTCACGACATGCACGTGAACATCGTGACCTTCGAGCCGGGCGGCGTGATTCCGTTCGCCGAGACGCACGTGATGGAGCACGGCCTGTACGTGCTCGAAGGCAAGGCCGTCTATCGCCTGAACCAGGACTGGGTCGAGGTGGAAGCGGGCGACTTCATGTGGCTGCGCGCGTTCTGTCCGCAGGCTTGCTATTCGGGTGGCCCCGGCCGCTTCCGTTACCTGCTGTATAAAGACGTGAACCGTCACATGAACCTGACGCTGAATCCGGCGCGTTAAGCGTCGCGCGCGTCGGACTCGAAAACCCGCTGGTGCATGCCGGCGGGTTTTTTAATTTGGTTCATTGACCCGACCTGAAACAGATTGACACTTTTTGCGAACGCGAAGAAGCGCCGGATGGAGCAAGGAATCGAGCGGAAGCAGAACCGGTCGCTAAACCGAAATCAGGCCCGCTACCGCGTGGCCTCTATTACATTGTCGACAGACAGACTGGCGGTCGCTTGGGACGGCTTCATGATTTCGCGCGCACGGCGCAACGGTTCCGATTCCGGGCACCGCCATCGAGGCATATGGAATCGTCGAGGTCAGGTAATGAAAGCGCTCCGCTTCAGCATCAATGTTCTTGCAACGGGTGCTCTCGGCGTGCTGCTCGCGCGCTGGTTCGTCCGACTTCCAATCGAGACGTCGATTCCGTCAACCATCGAATCGGTGATGGCGCTTTTCGGCGTCGACACGATCGCACATGCCGATGATGTTGAAGGAGTCGGGCTCCTTCTCGTTCTCGGTGTTTGCCTTGGTATCGCGGGTCTGATCGTATGGGGCGTGAATCGGTTGATTCAGCGGTCGACGCTCCACGGTTGACCGACCACCTTCGCACGAAGCACCCCGCATGCGATCCGGATCGCGGATACGACTCTCGGCGCCGGGAAATCGGACACTTTCCCCGACGATGCCGACTGTAAAGTCGGTCATACGACCGTGATGGCGAGTTCCTCCGCATACGCATTCAACCGGTCACCTACCCGCACCTTCAGCGTATCGATGAACCGTTTGATCTTCGCGTCGACGAACTGGCGGGACGAATACACCGCGTACACGTTGCGCTGAGCGGTGTGGAATTCAGGCAGGACGCGAACGAGCGACCCTTTACGCAAATCGTCGATTGCCGAGAAAGCGGCGATCAGCCCGATTCCCGCGCCCTCCTGCAGCACCGTGGACATCGCGTCCATGTCGTTGACACTGAAGTGCGATCCCGTTGGACGATACACCGCCTCGCCGGCCCTGCCTTGCAGATGCCACTCGTCCGGTGCGTAATCGACCGTGCTCAGGAGCACACATGTGTGATCGACAAGATCTTCCACACACTCGGGAGCCGGATGCCGTGCCAGATAATCGGGCGACGCCGCCAGAATGCAATGGCTGGCGCCGATCTTCTGGCTCACATACGCCGAGTCCGGCAGTGTGCGCGCAATCACGATCGCAACGTCGAGCTGCTCTTCGAGCAGATTCGGCATCCGCTGCGACAGCATAAGATCGACCGATACTTCCGGGTATGCGCTTCGATAGGCAAGCACGGCTTGCGAAACAAGCTGACGGCCCAATCCCGGAACCGTGTGCACGCGTAATACACCACGCGGCTCCAGCAGCGCATCGCGGGCTTCTGCTTCTGCCCGCTCGATGTCCGACAGGATCGCAACGCTGCGCTCGTAGAAACGTCGCCCCGCATCGGTGACTACGAGCCGTCGCGTCGAGCGCTGCAGCAACCGCGTGTTGAGATTGTCCTCAAGTACCGAGACCGCTCGGGAAATGTTGCCGACAGTCGTATCGAGGTGGTTTGCAACAGCCGTGAAACTGCCCATCTCGACCACTTTCGCAAACACCGACATGGTGTGAACCTTGTCCATTACGCATCCCTGGCTTTGAATTTTTCGTCGAATCGCTGCGTTTCGGCCCGCGCGAGCCTGTGATCATAGGGCCCGCGCCTGTTTCGTGCAGTCAGCGTGCGACCGCGTGTCGTTTTTGCGCATCCTTTCAATATGCCTTCATGTTGATCGGGGATTTTCTCTCCGGAGACAAGATTCATTCTTTCCGGCCCCCCTAAGTTGCCGTCCGCTTCACGTCTAGACTTGGTCCCGAAGTCAGGCAGTCGGAACACGGACGTTTCATACCCGAGCCCAGCCCGACACGGCGAATCATCCCGGCACGGCGTGGCGGCACGGTCCCCCAATCCGGCTCGCGGCGAACACATATTGAATCGCAATCCTAACCATAAAGGTTAATACCATGGACATCACTTACGACGCACTTCATCTTTTCATCAACGGCGAATGGATCGGCGCGAGCGAACGCGAAACGGCGCCGGTGATCAACCCCGCCACGCAAATCGAGATCGGCCGCGTCCCGCTGGCGACGGCAGCCGACCTGGATCGCGCCCTGCAGGTCACTGCACAGGCGTTCGACGTCTGGCGCAACACCGTGCCAGCCGAACGCGCGCGCATTCTGAAGCGCGGGGCGGAACTGATGCGCGAGCGCGCCGAGCACATCGCCACCGTCATGACGCTCGAGGAAGGCAAACCGCTGGCGGAAAGCCGTGACGAAGTCCTGCGTGCCTCGGACTACTTCGAATGGTTCGCCGAAGAGGCGCGCCGCATCGACGGCCGTGTGGTGCCGTCCAACCGCCCGGGTGTGCAACAGCTCGTGAAGAAACAGGCGATCGGGCCCGTCGCCGCATTCACGCCGTGGAATTTTCCCGCGATCACCCCGGCGCGCAAGCTCTCCGCCGCACTCGCCGCCGGATGCAGTGTCATCATCAAACCCGGCGAGGAAAGCCCCGCAACGGCGCTCGCGCTGGCACGCGCACTGGACGACGCCGGTTTGCCGAAGGGCGTGCTTCAGGTCGTATTCGGCGTGCCCGACCAGGTGTCGAAGCAGCTGATCGCTTCCCCGGTCATCCGGAAGGTGACGTTCACGGGCTCGGTGCCGATCGGCCGTCTGCTGTCGGCGCGCGCAGCCGAAGGCGTCAAACCCATCACGCTGGAGCTGGGCGGCCACGGGCCCGTCCTCGTATTCAACGATGCGGATGTCGAAAAGGCCGCGGTCGAAGGCGCGGCGAATCGCTTTCGCGGTACGGGCCAGATCTGCATCTCATCGACGCGCTTCCTGATCCAACGCGACGTCTACGACGAGTTTGTCGGGCACTTCGTGCGCGCAGCCAACGCGCTCAAGGTCGGCAACGGCATGGATGCGGGCACGCAGGTCGGGCCGCTGGCAAATCCGCGCCAGCTTGCCAAGATGGAGGAACTCATCGCCGATGCGGTGGAGCGTGGCGCAAGGGTCCTCGCCGGCGGAAAGCGCATCGCGGGAGAAGGGTATTTCTTCGAGCCCACGGTCCTCGCCGACGTACCGAACGACGCGCGTGTGATGCACGAAGAACCGTTCGGCCCGATCGCGGTGCTGATGCGCTTCGATGCCCTTGCCGACGGGCTCGCCGAAGCGAACCGGTTGCCATACGGGCTCTCCGCCTACGCATTCACGCGCAGTGCGCGCACGGCCATTGATGTAGCAGACGGTCTCGAAGCCGGCATGATCGGCATCAACCAGTACCGCATCGTTTCGACCGAACTGCCGTTTGGCGGCATGAAGGAAAGCGGCCACGGCTCGGAAGGCGGCGCCGAGGGCATCGAGTACTACCTCACGCGCAAGTTCATCAGCCAGGCTTGAAGGGGGATCGCCATGTCTCATACGCATTTCGACAGTCCGCGCGAGGCCGCGCGTGCCTTCACGCCGAAGCTCTCGGCATTCGTCGACGACACGCTCTATCCGCGGATCTGGAGCGATCCGGCGCTCTCGCCGCGGGACCGCAGCCTCGTGACCGTCGCCGCGCTGATCGCGGGGGGCCATCTCGACGAGTTGCCGGCGCACCTGCGCCGCGCGTTGGCAAACGGCGTAACCCGCGAAGAACTCGCCGCGACGATCACTCACCTCGCGTTCTATGCGGGGTTTCCTGCGGCAATCTCGGCATCGGCCGCGGCGCAGGCAACGCTCGGCGCGCAACCCCGGTCCGACGATTTCGCCGGCCATTCATCCACGACGCAGGACGGTTTGAAATGAAAGCCATCACATTCAACGAATTCGGCGAGGCCGAGGTTCTCCAGCTCGCCGACGTTCAGGCTCCCGAGGTTCGCCCCGACGATCTGCTGGTACGCGTCCATGCCGCAGGCGTGAATCGCGCGGATCTTACGCATCGGCGAGGAGGATACGGCCGTCCGAACTTCGGCGACTCGACGATCATGGGGCTCGAAATCGCCGGCGAGGTGATCGAGACTGGACCTTCCGTGCAGGGTTACAAGGTCGGTGATCGTGTAATGGGCGTCGTGGGCGGCGGGGCCTATGCAGAACTGGCGCGCATTGACTGGAGAATGGCGATGCCCATTCCGGCAACGATCGACTACGTGCACGCGGCTGCGATACCGGAAGTCTTCGTCACGGCGCACGAAGCGTTGTTGCATCTTGGCCGCTTGCAGCGTGGCGATTCGGTGCTTGTTCACGCAGCGGCGGGCGGGGTGGGTTCCGCGGCGGTCCAGCTGGCCTACGCAACCGGCGCGACGATATTCGCGACCGCCGAAGCCTCGAAGCTGGAACGGATCGTTCAACTGGGTGTGGACCATGCGATCGACTACAAGACGCAGGACTTTTCGGAAGTCGTCGCAAGCAGGACTGACAAACGCGGCGTCGACGTGGTTATCGACTTCGTGGGCGCGCCGTATTTTTCCCGGAATGTCGCGTCATTGGCAAACGGCGGCCGGCTGGTGCAGGTCGGCATACTCGGCGGCGGCGGTGACGTGAGCGTGAGTCTCGAACAGGTCCTGTACCGTCATCTGCAAATCATCGGCACGGTGATGAAGTCGCGCGACCAGCGCGAGAAGCACGCGATGGTTCGGCGGTTTCGCGAACATTGGCTGGACCGCTTTGCGGGAGGGGCGGGCCTGGAGCCGGTCGTCGACAGCGTGTTTCCTCTCGCCAATGCCGCGGCTGCCCATCGACGGATGGAGTCGGCCGTGAACGTGGGAAAGATCATTCTGACGATGACCGAAAACATCTGAAGTGACGCTTGTTCACGTCGCATGCCTGTGCACGAAGCGGTTTGGCGGTTAAGCGGAGCGAAGCGGTCACTCGGCCAACTTGCGTGAGCGACCGCTTCTGGCCGGATACGGTGGTCTTCGCCGCTTTCCCTCGGAAATCCGCTATGGACCATATTTTCATGGTCGTGCACATTGCTACGGACCGAGCGCGATTGCCGCGAGTTGCGCAACCTGCAGCCGCGTATCGGGCGGCAGGCCGTCTTCCATCAACCACAGGGCCGACAGCCCCGACCACGCGAGAATCCATTGCAGCAACCGCCGCCGGTCGAGCTGTGCGGCATCCGCAACGAGCACGACGCGACGCTCGAAACGCGCGGGATCCACAGCGATCTCGTGCGCGGGATTGCAGAACAGGTTCGCGTAGTCGAACGTGCGGTCGCCACGCAGCCCCTTCGGGTCGATCGCCAGCCAGCCGCGATCGCCGAAATACAGCAGGTTGCCGTGATGGATGTCGCCGTGCAGCACGACGTCATCGACGGGCGGCACGGCCAGCAGCCGGTGCGCCGTCTCGGCAGAACGCCGCAGCACGTCGTCGTCCGTGTCGTGCGACAGCAGCGCGTGGAACCAGTCGGGCAGCGGCACGGCCGCGGGCGGTGCCGGTGCGCGATGCGCATGCAGCCGCGCGACCACGCGACATGCGATCCGGATCGCGTCGTCATCGTGTCCCGCGGCGGACAAGCCGGCGAGCGTCGGCGCCGGCTGCGCGCGTTCGAGCAGTACCGCGTCGCTGTCGTGCAACCACACGCGCGCGGCGCCATCCCCGTTCCACCAGGTCATCAGCGCATTGCCGCGACGCTCTTCGTCGCAGGTCGCGACTTTCAGCATTGCCGGCCGTGTGCGCCAGACGACGGGCAACAGGCCGCCGCTCGCGGTCAGGATCGGGCCGCCGTCGGGAACGAGGCCCCACAGGTCGAGGTATCGATCGAACATCCGACGATGGTACAAGCGAACCGGCTCGCGCGCCCGGTGCGCTCGGCCGTGACGACATGCCATAGGCCTGCGTGCACCGCGCGAGCGGTCCCCGCCGCGCTTTCCTAAATAAAATTTAGCCAGCCAAACTTTGGCTGAAGAATGTTCCGGTTTCGCGCCATCCCTTCGACAATGCGCGCCTTTCGCGACGATCGGCGCCGCTCGCGCGCCGGCCGTCGCGGCACTGAAGAAGGAGCCCGACATGACCGACCCCACCGCCAACCCATCGCCGCCCCCCGCGCCGCCGTCCGCACCGCCGTCCGCACCGCCACGCCGCCGCGCATGGCGCATGCTCGCGGGCGCGCTGCTCGGCCTGACGCTCGCGTGCGCGGGCATCGGCGCATGGACGATTCACCGCATCTGGACGCAACTGCCGTCCGTCGAACATCTGGCCGCCTACCGTCCCGCGCTGCCGCTGCGGATTTTTTCGCGCGACGGCGACCTGTTGGCCGAGTACGGCGTCGAGCGCCGCGAGTTCGTGCCGCTCGAACGCATTCCGCCGCTGATGCGCCACGCGCTGCTCGCGGCCGAGGACGCGAAGTTCTACCAGCACGGCGCGATCGACGTCGGCGGCCTCGCGCGCGCGACCTTCGCGAACGTCGTGACCGGGCAGCCGGGGCAGGGCGGCAGCACGATCACGATGCAGGTCGCGCGCAATTTCTACCTGACACGCGACAAGGTGCTGAGCCGCAAGCTCGCCGAGATCCTGATGGCCATCAAGCTGGAGCGCGAATACGGCAAGGACAAGCTGCTCGAGCTGTACATGAACCAGATCTATCTCGGCGAGCGCGCGTACGGTTTCGCGGCGGCCGCGAACGTGTATTTCGGCAAGCCGCTCGACGCGCTGAGCGCGGGCGAGGCGGCCGTGCTCGCCGGATTGCCGAAGGCGCCGTCCGCGTTCAACCCGGTCGTCAATCCGGCGCGAGCGACCGCGCGGCGCAACTACGTGCTCGGCCGCATGCACGCGCTCGGCGAACTCGACGAGGCGACCTATCGCGAGGCGGTCGACCTGCCGATCGTGCTGGCGACCACGCCGCCGCCCGGCATCGTCGCGGCGCCGTACGTCGCGGAGCGCGCGCGCCGGATGATGGTCGAGCGCTTTCACGACGACGCCTATACGCTCGGCCTCGACGTGACGACGACGATCTCGATGCGCGACCAGCGCGCGGCCGAGGCCGCGCTCGGGCGCACGCTGCGCCGCCAGCCCGGCAAGCGCGATGTGCGCAACGGGCTCGAAGGCGCGCTCGTGTCGCTGGATGCGGCGACGGGCGACATGCTCGCGCTCGTCGGCGGCGCGGATTTCGGCCGCAACGTGTTCGACCATGCATTGCAGGCGTATCGCCAGCCGGGGTCGAGTTTCAAGCCGTTCGTCTATTCGGCGGCGCTGGAGAAGGGCTACTTCCCGGGCGTGCTGGTCGACGATACGCAGCGCACGCTCACGCATGCGGAAACCGGCGCGCGGCCGTGGCGTCCGCGCAATTTCGGCAACCGATACGAGGGCTTCATCCCGGTGCGGCGCGGGCTCGTGCGCTCGAAGAACCTCGTCGCGGTCAACCTGATGCAGGCGGCCGACGCGCGCTACGTGCAGCAGCATGCGGTGGGCTTCGGTTTCGACGCGCGGCGCAATCCGGCGTCGCTGCCGCTCGCGCTCGGCGCGGGCGCCGTGACGCCGCTCGAACTCGCGAGCGCGTACGGCGTGTTCGCGAACGGCGGGATACGGATGGTGCCGCGGCTGATCCTGTCGGTGAAGCAGCGTCATGGCAGCGCGATGTACGAGGCGACGACGCCTGAAGGCACGCGCGTCGTGTCGGTGCGCAATGCGTTCGTGATGGACAGCATGCTGCGCGACGTCGTGCGGGCCGGCACCGCGCGCGGCGCGCTCGCGCTGCGCCGCGACGACACGGCCGGCAAGACGGGCACGTCGAACGGCTCGAAGGACGCGTGGTTCGCCGGCTATTCGTCGGGCATCGTCGCGGTCGCGTGGCTCGGCTACGACACGCCGCGCCCGATGGGGCGCGCGACCGGCGCGACGCTCGCGCTGCCGGTCTGGCTCGACTACATGAAGACGGCCGTCGACGGACGTACGCCGGTCGATGCGACGCCGCCGCAGGACGTCGCGCTCGTCGACGGCGATTTCGTGTACGCCGAATACATGCGCGGCACTTGCACCGCCGACATGCCGCCGTTCATCCGCAGCCGTTTTGCCTGTGGCGGTGCGCCGGCGTCCGATGCGCCGGACGGGCGCGGCGTGTCCGGCGAGCCGATGCCGGCCGCCGTCGACGCGGCCGAACGCGAACGCGTGCTCGACCTGTTCCGTACCGAAGACTGAGGCGCGCGATGCATACGCTTTATCTGATCGCGATCGTCGCGGAGGCGATGTCGGGCGCGCTGATGGGCATGCGGCGCGGGATGGACCGCTTCGGGCTCGCGCTCGTCGGCGCGGTCACGGCGCTTGGCGGCGGCACCGTGCGCGACGTGCTGCTCGGCCACTATCCGCTCGGCTGGATCGCGCATCCCGAGTACCTCGTGATCACGCTCGCCGCGGCGACCGTCGCGTCGTGGGCCGCGCGGCACGTCGCGCGCATGAAGACGCTGTTCGTCACCGTCGACGCGATCGGCCTCGCGGCGTTCACGATCATCGGCTGCGACATCGGCGCGTCGACGGGCGCCGCGCCGATCATCGTCGTGCTGGCCGGTGCGATCACCGGCGTGTGCGGCGGGATGCTGCGCGACCTGCTGTGCAACGAGATGCCGCTGATCCTGCGTGACGAACTGTACGCGAGCGTCGCGTTCTTCACGGGCACGCTGTACGTCGGAATCCAGCATCTCGGCATCGACGCCGGGTTCGCGACGGCGGTTGCGCTGGCGGCGGGCTTCGCGATGCGGATGCTGGCCGTACGGCTCGGGTGGAAGATGCGCACGTTCGGTGTCGCGGACGTCGAGCGTTGAGCGAGGGTGCCGCACGGACGCGACGATACGCGTGTTCTACGCCGGCACCATGAGCGGCGGCGCCCCGTCGCCCGTTTCCACCATCCTCACGGCGAATCCGTAGCACTGCGCGATATGGCCGGGCGTCATCACGTCGCGCGGCGCACCCTGCGCGACGATCGTGCCGTCCGCGAGCATCGCGATCGTATCCGCGTGCCGCGCGGCGAGGTTCGGATCGTGGACGATCGCGAGCACGCCGAGCCGCCACTCGCGCGCGACCGTGCGCACGGTATCGAGCAGCCGGTGCTGGTGCGCGAGATCGAGCGCTGCGGTCGGCTCGTCGAGCAGCAGGTAGCGCGGGCCGGGCGGCGCGTCGTCGTCCGGCCACAACTGCGCGAGCACGCGCGCGAACTGCACGCGTGCGAGCTCGCCGCCCGACAGCGTCGTCACGTCGCGGCCGACGAGCGCGTCGGCGCCCGCGCGTTCGAGCGCCTGCCATGCGATGTCGCGATCGCAATGCGCGATCACGTGCCGCGGGCCGCCGCGCCGCGCATGCGGATAGCGGCCGAGCAGCACGATTTCGTCGACGCTGAACGGAAACGCCGGTTGCGCGGCCTGCGGCAGCACGGCGCGCAGGCACGCGAGCCGCGCCGCGTCGATGTGCGCGAGCGGTTCGCCGTTCAGCGTGATGTCGCCGGTCACGCGCACGCCGTTCGGCGCGACGCTGCCGGTCAGTTCACCCGCCAGGGTCTTCAGCAGCGTGCTCTTGCCCGCGCCGTTGCGACCGAGCAGCGCGGTCACGCGGCCGGGTTCGATCGACAGCGACAGGTCGTGCAGAACGGTGCGGTGCCGGCGGGCGACGCCGAGATGATGGGCAGTCAGCATGATGGGTGCATGAAGGATCAGCCGCCGAGCGCGCCGCGGCTTTTCCACAGCAGCGCGAGAAAGAACGGTGCGCCGAGCAATGCGGTGAGCACGCCGAGCGGAATCTCGGCGGGCGCGGCGACGGTGCGCGCGGCGAGATCGGCGGCGAGCGTCAGCAGCGCGCCGAGCAATGCGGCGCCGGGCAGCACGACGCGCTGGTCGGGGCCGCACGCGAGGCGCACGCAGTGCGGCGCGACGAGGCCGATGAAACCGATGATGCCCGCGCACGACACGAGCGCGCCGACCGCGAGCGCGACCGCGACGAGCACGCGCCGCTTGAGCCGCTGCACGGGCACGCCGAGGTGCAGCGCCTCGGTTTCGCCGAGCTGCAATGCGTTGAGCGCGTCACGGTCGCGCGCGAGCAGCACGCAGCCGATCGCGACGCACGGCGTGACGGCCGCCAGCGCGGACCATTGCGCGCCGCCGAGGCTGCCGAGGCTCCAGAACGTCAGCGAACGCAACTGCGCGTCGTCGGCGACGAACGTGAGCAGGCCGATCGCCGCGCCGACCAGCGCGTTGATCGCGATGCCGGCGAGCAGCAGCAGCGGCAGCGCAAGCCGGCCGCGCGACGCGGCGAGCCGGTAGACGAGCGCCGCGACCGCGAGCGCGCCGGCGAACGCAGCGACGGGCAGCACGGCCGCGCTCGCGTGCGCGGAGAACAACGCGGGGCCGAGCACGATCGTCGTCGTTGCGCCGAGCGCCGCGCCGCTCGACACGCCGACGAGCCCCGGGTCGGCGAGCGGATTGCGGAACAGTGCCTGCATCGCGGCGCCGGCCGCGCCGAAGCCGCCGCCGACCAGCAGCGCGAGCACGACGCGCGGCGCGCGGATGTCGAACAGCACCGCGCCTGCCTGCCGGGCGGCCGGGTCGCCGCTCAGCGCGGCCCAGGCCTCCGCCAACGGAATGCGGTACGCGCCCACGCACAGCGCGATGACGGACATGACACACACGAGCGCGGCCAGCGCGGCCAGCGCGAACGGTACGAGGCGGCGCGACGCGCCGACGCGCGCGGCACCGGCATGCGATACGTGCGACCGCGCGGGTAAAGGCGAAGCATGAACAGGCATCGGGACGCTCCGGAATCAGGCGAGCGCATCCGACAGGCGCCGGTGCAGGGTCGTGACGGCGAGCGGCAGGCGCGGACCGAAGCCGAGCAGGAACAGCGCATCGAGCGACACGACTCGCCGCGCGCGGCCGGCCGACGTCGCGCCGAAGCCGGGCGCGGCGAGCAGCGCGGCGCGGCCGCCGACCGCCGCGAGCCCTTCGTCGGAGATCAGCACGATGTCGGGGGCGGCGGCGGCCAGCGCCTCGGTCGTCAGCGGCTTGTAGTGATCGAAACCCTGCATCGCGTTGCGCGCGCCCGCGTAGCGGAGCATCGCGTCGGCGGCCGTGCGCTGGCCGGCGACGAGCGCCTGGTTGCCGGTATGGTTCAGCACGAACAGCACGCGCGGCGGCTGCGCGCCGTCGGGCACGCGCGCGGCGACCGCGTCGCGCGCGGCCTGCCAGTCGCGATCGAAGCGTTGCAGCAGCACGGTGCCCGCGTCGCGCACGTCGAGCGCCTGCGCGACGCCGGTAATCTTCGCGCGCACCGAATCGACGTCGTGCCGCTCGTCGAACGTCGTGACCGCGACGCCCGCGCTTCTCACCTGCGCGATCGCGGGGGGCGGGCCGGCCTCCGCCGACGCGAGCACGAGATCGGGCCGCAGCGACAGCAGCCCCTCGGCCGACAGCGCGCGCTGGTAGCCGACCTTCGGCAGGCGCTTCGCGGCGTCCGGATACGTGCAGGTCGTGTCGGTGCCGACGAGCCGGTAGCCGCGCGCGTCGGCGCCGCCGAGCGCGAACGCGGTTTCCGCGAGCGCGCCGCCGATCACGACGACGCGCTTCGGCCCGGCCTGCGCAAGCGCGCGCACCGGCAGAGCGCCCGCGAGCGCACCGGCCACCGCGCTCGCGAGCACGACGCGGCGTCGCGGCAGGAACGATCGCGCGCTCACCGCGCGTCTCCGCGCGCCGCCGACGGCAGCGTCGCGACGAGCGCGCGCCAGTCGTCGCGTTCGACGCGGCCGGGCTTGCGTTCGCCGAACAGCAGCGCGACATGGTCGCCCTGCCGGTCGAACAGCTCCAGCGACGTGACGATGCCGTCGCTCGTCGGCTTCTTCACAACCCACGCGGCGGCGATCAGGTCCTCGCGCACGTGCAGGTTGAAGCCCGGGTCGAGCACGTTGATCCATGTGCCGACCTCGCGCACGTTCGCGACGGGGCCCGTGTGGATCTGGATCATCCCTGCATTGCCGACGAACACCATGATCGGCTGGCCGCTGCCCGCTGCCCGTTCGAGCACGTGACGCAGCGCGCGCGTCGCCTCGACCGGATACGCGTACCGCGGCTCGGCGAGGCGCAGCGCCTGCATGCGGCTCACGCCGAAGCGCTGCGTGATGCCGAAGAACTGATGCGTGTCGGTCATCGCGTCCCATGCGACGCGAAAGCCTGCGACGTCGATCCCGGTATCGGCCCGCTCGGGCGTTTTCGGTGCGGCGGGCACGACGTCGAGCCCCGGCTCCTGCGACGCCGCGCGCCAGCGTTCGACGAACGCGTCGTACGCCGCGTGATCGCTGTGCGCGCGCAGGTAGACCTTGTGGATCGCATGACCCTGCGCGTCGAAGAACTGCAAACTCTTCAGCGGACCGTGCGCGGTTTCGTCGCGCACCGCGAACGCGGACGCCCAGTGACGGTAGAAGATGCGCAGGTCGATGTCGCCGAGCGCGAGGCCGACCTGGCCGTCGTGGCTCATCTGCGCATATTCGCCGTCCTTCTCGTGGACGGCCGTGTCGTTGCGCGTGAGCGCCATCACGCGGCCGAGGCGCGGCATTTCCTCGAACATCGCCGGAAAGCGCGCGTCGAGCCGCACCACGTGCTCGCCGACGAACGCGGCGAGCGCCTCGCCTTCGCTGACGCCGAGCGCCTGCGCGACGTCGCGGTTGCGCAGCTGGCGCTCGGCCTTGAGCTTGACGAATGCGTCGCGCAACGCGGCGGGCGCGCGGGCCGGCGTGGCCGGCTGGCCGGGAAGGTCGAAATGCATCATGTCGGACTCCTTCAAGTAACGGTTGGGCAGGAACGCGCGATCGCGCGCATCAGAAATCCACTTTCATGCTGACGGCGACGGTGCGTCCGGACGACGTATACGCGTCGAGCACCTGCGAATCGGCGGCGATGCCGCGCACGTCCGACCAGTTCCAGTATTTGCGGTCGAACAGGTTGCGGATGCCGATCGTCGCGCTCACATGCTTGTTGAAGCGGTAGCCGCCGCGCAGGTCGACGACGAACGACGACGGCGGCGCGAAGCACGCCTTGTTCGAGCAGTCGGACTTGTCGATGTCCTTGTCGCGTTTCGCGGCCTGGAACAGCAGGTCGGTCTGCACGAACCAGCGTTCGCCGGGTTCGTAGCGCACGCCGAACACCGCCGAGAACGGATTGACCGTGTTCAGCGGCTGGCTCGCCGCGCCGTCGTTCCGCGTCGAGCCCCTGGTGAACGCCATCGCGGTCTTCAGCGTGACGCCGTTCGGCATGATCCATTCGGCGCGGCCTTCGAGGCCGTGGATGCGCGCGTCGGCGAAGTTCACGTACTGGAACACGAACGGGTCGGTTGGCCGGCCGCCGCCCGCGATCGTCGTGCGCGCGATGAAGTTGCGGTAGCGGCCCGTGAACGCGGCCGCGCTGTAGCGCAGGACGCCGTAGCCGGTGCCGGCCTTGCCGCGCAGGCCGGCTTCGAATGTGTCGCTGGTTTCGGGCTTCAGGTTCGGATTGCCGATCGACGTGTAGCCGTACACCGGGTTCGAGAAGCTGCTGTTCACCTGGTCGGGCGTCGGCGCGCGGAAGCCGTGCGCGTACTGTGCATACGGAATCAGCGCGGGCGTGATCTCGTAGAGCACCGCGACGCGCGGCGACACTTCGTTCGCGCTCGTCGACACCGCGGTGCCGGTGAACAGCGGATCGTTGCGCGTCGGGCTCAACCGGTACGTGTCGAAGCGCAGCCCCGGCGTGACGAGCAGGCGGCCATAGCCGACCTGGTCCTGCACGAACGCGCCGAACAGCGTGTAGTCGGTATCGGGAAACGCCTTGTTCGGGAACGCTTCGCCGACGCCCGGCACCGTGCCGTCGCGCAGGTTCGTAACGCGCGACACGCTGCCGTCGACGCCATACAGCAGCTTGTGCGCGAGCGGGCCCGTCGAGAAGCCGCTTTCGGCGAATGCGGCGCCGCCGAACGTGCGCTCCTTGTACTGGTTGTCGCGCGAGCGCGATTTCAGCGGCGCGCCGCGCGTCTCGAACGCGTATTGATCCTGCTTCGCATCCTGGTAGTAGAACTGAACGTGTGCGTTCTGAAACCAGCGCAACGCATCGTCGCGGAAGTCGTAGTCGATGCTGAAGCGGTTGCGCTCGAGCCGGTCGTGCGTCGTGAGCCCGAGCGTGCCGGGCGGGTTGATCGCCGACAGCACGTCGGTGCTCACGCGGCGCTGCACGGTTTCCGCGGTGAATTTGATCGTGTCGCCCGCGGTGGGTGTCAGCACGAGCTTGCCGAGCAGCGATTCCGAATAGACGTCCTGCGGGTTCGACGTCGTGCGCAGCGTGCTCGCGGAATTGTCGCTGCCGCGCGTGTCGACCTCATGGCCGCGCCGGCCGTCGGCGATGATCATCCCCTGCACGCGATCGTTGCCGCCCGCGGCCGACACCGTCGCGCCGACGCTGCGGTCGGCCGAGTCGTAACCCGGCCGGAGCGAGAAGTAGGTGGGTTTGCCGTAGATCGACAGCAGGTCGCGCGGATCCTTCGTGATGAAGTTCACCGCGCCGGTCAGCCCGTCGCTGCCGTACAGCGCCGATGCCGGCCCGCGCAGGATCTCGATGCGCTTGAGCATGTCGAGATCCGCGTAGTCGCCGCGGCCGGCTTCGAGCGGCCCGAACGAGAACGCGTTCGGCAGGCGGATGCCGTCTTCCATCAGCAGCACGCGATTGCCTTCGAGGCCGCGGACGTTGATGCTCGAATCGCCGTCGCGGCCGCCGCCGAGCGCGGCGCTGCCGGGGCGGTACGCGGTGCGGCGCACCGTGACGCCCGGCTCGTAGCGCAGCGCGTCCTTGATGTTGGTCGCCTGCTGCTCGTCGAGATCGTCGTCGGTGATGACCGACACGGACGCGGCCGTGCGGCTCGCGGCGGTGGCGGTGCGGGTGGCCGTGACGGTGACGGGGTCGAGCAGCGCCGCATTGCCGCGCGTGGATGCGGCGGCGGTGGTCAGCACGGCAGATGAAGGGTTGGCGCCTTGCGGCAACGAATCGGCGTAAGCCGGGGCGGCGGACAGGCCGAACGCGCCGAACAGCGCGGCACAGATCGGCCGCCGCGCCAGCGGATAGCAATGCACAGGTGGTCTCCCATTGACGATGACTAGCCCGAAGGCTGGCTGGGTGACGCGTTCACCTGGCTGGCTCGTTCGCGCGCGGCAGGCGGCGAACGGCGAATTGAAAGGGAATTGATGATTCGTTCAGTGTAAATGAGAACTATTATCAATACAAGAACGGAAAGCGGCGTCTGCGGACGTACGCCGCCGGCGCGGACCGGACGCGCCGCGCAGGGGCAAATTCGGGAGAAGCGGGCCGGCGCGGGTCCGTTATCGGCGTGAGCAGAGGCCCTATGCGAGCGATTCGATGCGAATCAGCAGGTTGCGCGCATGCGCGATGAACGCGTCGTGTGTCGCGCGATCGCCGTGACCTTCGAAGCCGGCCTGTTCGGCGAACGCGAGCTGTTCGGCGTAGAGGTCGACGAGCGCGCTGCGTGCGTCGGGCGGAAGCGCGCGGATCATCGTGACGAGCAGCAGTTCCTGCGCGCGCAGCATGCCGGACAGCGATTGGGGGTTCATGCCGACCTCCTCGAACGACGCGGCGGCGTGCCGCTCATTTCATAGTAGGTGGTCGGCGCGCGCAGCGGAAATCAGCCGGCGGCCGTCGCCGTCCGTGCATCGCGCACGACCTGCGCGACGCGTTCGACGAATTCGGGGTCGACGCTCGACAGCGCTTCGCGCTTGCCGTCGGGCATCTCGATCATCAGCCGGTACGTGATGTCCTGCGTGGTCCAGGCGAGATAGCCGACGACGGCGAGCATCACGCCGACGACCAGCGCGGCGCTCGATCCGCCGATGCCGCCGGCAATGGCGGCGACCACGCCGATCAGCGAGATCAGCGACGGCACGAGGCGATTCTTCGGGATCTTGACGACGTCGACGTTGCGGATGTCACGCAGCGGGAAGACCTGCCCGGCGGCCGACAGGCCGTTGCGCGTGACCATCACGCCGCGTTCGTTGAATGCGTTTTCCATCGTATGGTGCGTGGACGAAAACGCGCAGCGTAGCAGACTTCGTTGCCGCGTCAAACGAGACCGAGTGCCGCACGATGCGTGCGGGCCGGCCGCGCTGCGGGCAGTGACGGGTAACGAGGCGTAACGAGGGGGAAGTCAGAACTGCAGCTGGCCGTCGCCGTACAGGCGGCCCGGCACGTGCGACGCGACGACCTCGGCGATCTCTTCGTCGGTCGATTCGGCCGGTACGATCTGGCGCCGCGCGGGCGCGTCGAGATGCATCGTCCATTCGACGAGCCGGTACGGGCGGCCCCATGGGCGCTGCATCGCCACCGACACGCGGCAGCTCTGGACCGGTAGCGAATGCTGACGCGTCAGAATCGCGTGCAGATGGCTGAAAACGGTATCTTCGATCATCTTGGCCTCCGATCCTGTCTTGCGGGCAGTTGATGGCGGTGCCGTAGTGGGTCTCAAAAAAAAGAAGCCGCCGATGCTCAGGCGGCCAACAGGGGGGGTGAGAGCATCCTCTCAGCCCAGAATTAAGCGAAACTTAAAAGCCCATAAAAAAGCGCCCCGCATGGAGCGGGGCGCTTCGTGCCGTCGTCATCCGCGCGATGAGCGGACGAGTTAAGCGGATGCTTTAGAACTTGTGGCGGATACCGACGCGCGCGGCGATCTGGTTCGTCGCACCGTTGCCCGACGTGCTGAAGTAGCTCGTGCTCGAGCCGATCTGCGCTTGCACGTTGTTGCCCGACGCCTTCTGGCCGATGACCAGCGCGTACACGTCCGTACGCTTGCTGAGTGCGTAGTCGAGGCCGATGTTGCCCTGGTTCCAGTGTGCCGAGTTGCCGCTTTGCGTGGCGTTCGTGTACGTGTAGCCGACGGCTGCCGACAGGGCCGGCGTGATCGCGTACTTCACGCCCGCTTCATACGCGTTGTAGAACGTGCCCGATGCGCCAGCCGCGATCGGGGTGAACTGCGTGCGCGTCCAGAGCAGCCATGCCGTTGCCGGCCCGAAGAGGTAGCGGCCACCGACGCCGTACGTGCGCAGGTCGCGGATGTTCGTCAGCGCGATGTTCGCGATCGACGTCGAGAATGCCGGCGTCGACTGGCTCGGGAAGCGGATGTCCGTGTAGGCGGCGCCGAGTGCGAACGGGCCGTTCGCGTAGTTCAGGCCGAAGCTGTATGCGCGCGACGAACCGGCCGTCGTCGTGGTGCCCGTCGTGGTCGACGGTGCGCCTGCGAAGTCGGTCGAGTTCGAGAAGCCGTACAACGCGCCGAACGTGAAGCCGGCGTAGTTCGCGCTCTGGAACTTCACCGAGTTGTTGATGCGGCTCGACGTGAGTTGGTCGACGTCGTTCACGTGGTACGCGTAGTTGCCCGCGACCGTGTTGCCGCCCGTCGAGTAGTTCGAGCCGAGGATGTCGGTCGAGAACGAGTACTGACGGCCGAACGTGACCGTGCCGTATTGCGCCTGGCTCAGGCCGACGTACGCTTGACGGCCGAAGATCGCGCCGCCCTGGCCGATCGTGCCGTTGCCGCTGTTGAAGCCGTTTTCGAGCACGAAGATCGCCTTCAGGCCGCCACCGAGGTCTTCGGTGCCGCGCAGGCCCCAACGGCTGCCCTGGGCCACGCCGTCGTCGTACTTGAACAGCTTGCCGCTGCCGCCGTTCGCGGTCTTGCTGTGGTTCACGTAGCTGATACCGGCATCGATGACACCGTACAGGGTCACGCTGCTTTGTGCGTGCGCCGTGCCAGCCGTTGCTGCGAGGATGGCGATGGTCAACAGTTTCTTGTTCAAAGGATTCTCCGAGCGAGTAAATGGCGTGTCCAGTTGCGGTTCCGGCGCTCTCTATGGGCGCTTTCACGGACCGGTCGCAACTTTATCGGCGGGCGACGTAATGAATGTGACAGCCTTGTCATATTACGAATCTGTGGTGCCGATGCGACATTGGATTCTGCCCGGTTGTACAGCAGGGAGTTATACCGATTCCGCCTGAGATTCGATCGGAGTGAGGAATATGCACATGAAATAAGCTTGGTTGGTGCCGGTCCGGCCCCGTGCCACGATGCGCGCTTCAACAACGACACGGGAGAAGAGGACACCATGCGACGTTCGATCCTGACCGGCCTCGGCGCGCTTGCCGCGGTGCTGGCCTTTGCCGCGCCCGGCGCGCACGCCGATTCCCAGACGCTGAAGATCGGCACGATGAGCGGCCCCGACGCGCAGATCTGGACCGAGGTGACGAAAGTCGCCGCACGCGAAGGGCTCGCGATCAAGGTCATCGAATTCAACGACTACGTGCAGCCGAACGCGGCGCTCGATTCGGGCGACCTCGATGCGAACGGCTTCCAGCACCAGCCGTTTCTCGACAGCCAGATCAAGCAGCGCGGCTACAAGATCGTCAACGTCGGGCTGACCTACACGGCGCCGATGGGCTTCTATTCGAAGAAGCTCAAGTCGCTGAAGGACTTGCCGGCCGGCGCGAAGGTCGGGATCCAGAACGATCCGTCCAACGGCAACCGCGCGCTGCTGCTGCTGCAGAAGTACGGCGTGATCAAGCTGAAGCCGGGCGTGGGCAGCAACGGCGTGAACGCGACGCCGCTCGACATCGCCGAGAACCCGAAGAAGATCAAGATCGTCGAACTCGACTCCGCGCAGTTGCCGCGCGCGCTGCCCGATGTCGACGCCGCATCGATCAACACCGACTACGCGGTGAAGGCCGGGCTCACGCCGGTGAAGGATGCGATCGCGATCGAGGACCTGCGCGGGCCGTACGCGAACCTGATCGCGGTGCGCGCGCAGGACAAGGACAAGCCGTGGGTGAAGAAGCTCGTCGCGGCCTATGAATCGGACGACGTGCGCAAGTTCATCGACCAGAAGTTTGGCGGCGCGATCGTGCCGGCGTTCTGAACGCTGCGCCCGGCTGCCCCCCGGCCACGTCGCCGGGCATGCCGCCGGACCGAAAAGCAAATCGCCCGCGCAAGCGGGCGATTTCGTTGGTGCGCGTCGCGATGCGGCGCGCGGGCCGGCCGTTCAGGCGGCCCGGACCGGAGGCGACTCAGGCCGACAGCAGCGACCCGGTGCGGATCGGGTTCGCGCCGGCAATCCGCGCGACTTCCATCCCGGCGGTCGCGAAGCGCACGATCTGGCGCGCGTACAGCACGCCCGACACGCTGCTCTTCAGCGTGATCACGCGATCGGTCAGCGGATCGACGATGTCGGCCACATCCTGGCCGGCCTCTATCCATGCGCCGACCGGCGTGCGGAACACGATCACGCCGGACACCGGCGCGACGAGCGGATCGGTGCCCGCGAGCGGCGTGGCCGGATGCGCGAGCGGCGGCAGCGGCGCGGGCGTGCCGTCGATGACGCCGCGCTCGGTCAGGTATTCGACGATCGCTTGCGCGTCCTTCTCCGCGAGTTCGTACGACACGTCGCGCTCGCTGCGCAGTTCGACCGTGACGGAAATCGCGCCGTTCGGGATCGGGAAGCGATCGCCGAACCGGTTGCGCAGATCCGACCAGCAGAAACTGTGGATCTCGTCGAACGGGTTGCCGACCGAATTCAGCGCGAGCAGCGACGCCTGCGCGTCCAGGTAGCGCGACAGCGGCTCGACGTCTTCCCACAGATCGGGGTTCGTATACAGGTGCATTACCGCGTCGCTGTCGCAATGCAGGTCGAGCACGATGTCGGCGTCGAACGACAGCTTCTGCAGCGCGAGGCGCTGCGATTCGAGCTCGGTGCGCGGCTTCTGTTCGTCGAGCGCCTCGCGCATCGCGGCGCGTACGGCGGCGAGGTTGCGCTGCGCGTCGTTCGTCAGGCGGCCTTCGATGCGCGGCAGCACGAGCGCCGCGAGATCGTAGAAATTGCGGTTGAAGTTCTGCATCGAGCCGAGCTCGAAGCGGCCGAGGTGATCGCCGAACACGTGCTGCGACAGGCCGATCGGGTTCGGCACGGGGACGATGACCACTTCGCCGCGCAGCTTGCCGGCCGTCTCGAGCGCGGCGATCTTGCGGCGCAGCAGCGCGGCGACCAGCATGCCGGGCAGTTCGTCCGCGTGCAGCGACGACTGGATGTAGACCTTCCTGCCGCCGCGCGGGCCGTAGTGGAAGCTCGTGATCTGGCGTTCGGTGCCGACGGCGGGGGAAATCAGCGGATGGGTCTGCGTTTGCATGATGAGGGGAGGGCGGCGCAGCCGCGAGTGATCCGGTATGCGTGGAAGATCGATTGTACGTTGCCTTCCGCGAACCTATCAAACCGCGCGCCGGCCATGTCGATTTCCTTTACGAATCATCGGGTTGGCGCGTAAAAAATAACGGCGCCGCAGCCCTTCGTCCACGCGTGTCGAGCGGCCTTTCGCCGCGCGCGAGCAAAAAAAACGGGCTCCTTGCGGAGCCCGTCTGCGCGGTCGCGAGGCGCGCGTTGCGCGGTGTTACTTGCCGTACACGTCGAAATCGAAGTACTTCTTCGCGATCTTGTCGTACGTGCCGTCCTTGCGCATGCCGGCGATCGCGCCGTCGATCTTCGCCTTCAGGTCGGTGTCTTCCTTGCGCAGGCCGATGCCGGCGCCGTTGCCGAGCGTCTTCGGATCGTCGATGTCCTTGCCGGCGAAATCGAAGTTCGCGCCGCGCGGCGTCTTCAGGAAGCCGATTTCAGCCTGCACCGCGTCCTGCAGCGCGCCGTCCAGACGGCCCGAGATCAGGTCGGCGTAGACCTGGTCCTGGTTCTGGTAAGGCACGACGTTCACGCCCTTCGAGGCCCAGTACGTCTTCGCGTAGGTTTCCTGGATCGTGCCCTGCTCGACGCCGACCGACTTGCCCTTCAGCGATTCGGCCGTCGGCATCAGGCCGGCGCCCTTCTTCGCGACGAGGCGCGTCGGCGTGTTGAACAGCTTCGACGAGAACGCGATCTGTTCCTCGCGTGCCGGCGTCATCGACATCGACGACAGGACGCCGTCGAACTTGCGAGCCTTCAGTGCGGGGATCATCCCGTCGAAGTCGTTCTCGATCCACACGCACTTCGCGTTGATGCGGCGGCAGATTTCGTTGCCGAGATCGACGTCGAAGCCGACCACCTTGCCGTCAGCCCCTTTCGATTCGAAAGGCGGGTAGCTTGCGTCGACGCCGAAGCGTACGGTCGTCCAGTCCTTCGCGTATGCAGTGCCGGCCGATACGGCGAGCAGGGCCACGGTCACAGCCGCAAGAATCTTTTTCACTCGGTGACTCCTCGTTTTGTTCGATGGGTGCGCGGTTGTGCCGCGCCGTAAGCCTTCGGCCCGGCGCGGCTTCGCGTCGGACTGTCCGTTTCGCTGCCCGATGCGGGCGCGCGACGTGCGCAAGATTATCAAGACAAAATACCGGCAGGGCGCCTAGGACAAGCCCCGATACCGGACCCGACGGCTGCGCATGCGGCGCGCGACCGTTTCAGAGGAAGGAACGATTCAACCTAGCGTTTCGTTGACCGCGCGCCGCAGGCAGGTGACGAATTGCGATACCGCCGGCGTCGGCAGCAGGTCGCGGCGCGCGATGATCGACAGGTCGAAGCGCGGCATGCTTTCGTCGAGATCGGCCGTGCGGATCCCGAGCGGCGCCACCATCGCGGCCAGCGGGCGCGTGAAGCAGCCGATCACGTCGGAGCGGGCGACGAGCCCGAGCGTCACCGCGAACGACATCGGCGAGCGCAGCAGGCGCTTCGGCAGCGGCAGCCCGCGCGCCTCGAACATCCCGACCATCACGCTGTGCGGAAACTGCTCGGCGCCGACCGTGACGATCCATTCCGCGTCGAGCAATTCCTCTAATCGGCGCGCGTGCGCGAGCGGGTGGCCTTCGCGCATCACGACGGTGAACTCGGTCGACAGCAGCGGGACCTGCGTGAAATCGCGGTCGAGCGCGGGCACATGGTGCATCGCAGCGATGTCGAGCGTGCCGTTGCGCAGCTGCGCGAGCGCGTCGGGCACCGTCACTTCCTCCAGATGCAGGTTCACGTTCGGCATCGACCGGCGGAAGGCGGTGACCGCGTGCGGCAGCGCGGTCAGCGCGATCGACGGCATCGTGCCGACCGCGACGCGCCCCGACATTTCCCCTTTCACCTGCTCGACGGCCTCGACGGTGCGGCGCATGTCGCCGAGCAGCTGCTCGGCGCGCGGCAGCAGCGCGTGGCCGCACGCGGTCAGCTCGACGCCGCGCACGCTGCGCACGAGCAGTTCCGCGTTCAGCGCCGTTTCGAGTTCGCGGATCGTGTGCGTGATCGCGGGCTGGGTGACGCCGAGCTCGCGCGCGGCGGCGCGCAGGCTCTTGTGATGCGCGGCGGAGACGAAGGCCTGGAGCTGCGCGATGTTCAGGTGGTTGCGGATGCGGGTCATCGATCGGTTCGGATCTGGCGGCGGGCCGGGGCGCCGGCGCGAAGATCGATAGGGTAGCGCGAGGTGACGGCGGCCGCGGGGCGGAACAAAAATCGCGCGGCGGTGCGCGGCGCCGTTTCGTTGTGTGCGGCGGTAAACCGATCAGGATTGCAGATGATGTTGCGTGCGTGTTCGAGATGCCGTCGATGTATGCCGCGATACGACATCATCGCGTTTCCGTTCGACGGCGTCCCGGCGTGTCAGGCGAGCGCCAGTTCGACGGCCGCGAGCGTGCGGCGGCGGATCCAGCCGCTCCCGAGCCGGATCGCGAGCCAGTACGGCAGGAACAGCAGGCGCGTGCGCGCGCTCGGACAGTGCACGAAGGTTTCGGTGCGCAGCAGCCGCGCGCCTGACGACAGCCCGACGACCTCGAAGCGCAACACCAGCTTCGCGTCATCCGGATCGTCGTGCCGCACGAACGCCGCGGCGTCGTCGATCGTGCGCACGTCGGGCGTCGGACGCCAGAAGCGTCCGACGAGCCCGAGCGACAGCGACGTGTCGTCGCGATGCAGCAGCGTGAACGAATCGAAGCCGAAGCGCTCGCGGGCGGCGTCGTCCGGACGCTGGCCCAGCGCGCGGGCGATGGCCGCCGGCGCTTCGCGCACGGCAAGCAGCGCGTCGATGACGGGATCGGCGCGCATGTCGAGCGTGGCCACCGCATCGATGATGCGCGACGGCGGCGCGTCGATCGGCCGCGATTCATGAACTTCGACGAAACCGAACGACGGGATGAACGGTGGCTTGCGCGCCGCGGTCCGCGTGTCTGATTCGGAGACGATGCCGAACGGATTCATGAGCGTTCCGGAGGATAAAACGCGATCGTAGCACCGCGTGCGGATTCGCGATGCGCGGCACGCTGCCGCGGTTTCCCGTCCCGGCCGGAGGGCCCGCCGGAACCCCCGTCGCACCGACGAAAAAAAGCCCGGAAACGTACGTTCCCGAGCCTGGAGACCATCAACGACGATGGTGGAGGAGACGATGCCGTCCCGATGCGCGCCGCCCTTCGGCAGGCGACGTCGCGCATGATCCGCGGTCAGATCGCCCAGCCACCGAGATAGAACGTGACGAGCACGGCCGCGATGAGCACGGTGCCGACGTTGAGCTTGCGGAATTCGCCGCTGGCGACGCGGCCGATCACGAGCGTCGAGAAGCCGAGCATGATGCCCGTCACGATGTTCGCGGTCAGCACGATGAACACCGCGCACACGAGGCCCGACATCGCGTCGACCATGTCGTCCATGTGCAGCTTGCTCACGCTGCCGAGCATCAGCAGGCCGACGTACATCAGCGCGGGGGCCGTGGCGTACGACGGCACGAGGCCCGCGAGCGGCGAGAAGAACATCACGACCAGGAACAGCACGCCGACCACCGCGGCCGCGAGGCCCGTCTTCGCACCGGCCGCCACGCCGACGCTCGACTCGATGTAGGCCGCCGCCGGCGCGCCGCCGAGGAAGCCGGAGAAGATCGAGCTGACCGAATCGGCGGTCAGCGCGCGGCCGCCGTTGATGATGCGGCCGTTCTCGTCGAGCTGGCCGGCCTGGCCCGCGACCGCGCGGATCGTGCCGGTCGCGTCGAACACGGCGGTCATCACGAGCGCCAGCACGCTCGGCAGCACGGCCATCGACAATGCGCCCTTGATGTCCATCGCGCCGATCAGCGACGCGTGGCCCGGTGCGCTCAGCGACGGCAGCGCGAAGATGCCGCGGTACTTCACGGCCGGATCGAACGCGAGGCCGATCAGCGAGATCGCGACCACGACGAGCAGGATGCCGCCCGGCACGCGACGCTTCTCGAGCCCGAAGATCGCGGCGAGGCCGACGACCGACATGATGACCGGGAACGCGGTGATCTGGCCGAGCGAGACCGGCAGGCCGGCGCCCGGATTCTTGATCACGAGGCCGACGTCGTTCGACGCGATCAGCAGCAGGAACAGGCCGATGCCGATCCCGGTGCCGTGCGCGACGCCCGCGGGCAGGTTGCGCAGGATCCACGAACGCACGCCGGTGACCGAGATGCCCGTGAACACGAGACCCATCAGGAACACGGCGCCGAGCGCGACGGCCGGCTGCAGGCCCTTGCCGAGCACGAGCCCGAACGCGGTGAACGCCGTCAGCGAAATCGCGCAGCCGATCGCGATCGGCAGCTTCGCCCACAGGCCCATCAACAGCGAACCGAACGCGGTGGTGAGGCAGACCGCGACGAATACCGCGCTCGTGTCGAAGCCGGCCTTGCCGAACATGCCGGGCACGACGAACACGGAGTAGACCATCGCGAGGAAAGTGGTCACGCCCGCGACGATTTCGCGACGCTGCGTGCTGCCGCGCGACGAAATGCCGAAGTACCGGTCGATGACTCCCTTGGCGCCGAAGTCCGTTTCTTCCGCGCCGACGCCGACCGTCGGCTGCACCGGGGTATCACTCATGAGCTTGCTCCTTTATCAGCATGCTGAAACGGCCCGTGGCGGACCGTCGTCAGGGTGTCTCGAATCTGGTTGGAATGTTCGGCGGCGTCGTGGGGACGCTTCACGCGTGAGTCGTGTCGTCGTACGCGCGTCGAAGGGGGCGCGTATGCCGCGTCGTGCGACGCGTGGTGCGGTCGATCCTGTCACGTGTGCTTTGCCGTAGCGAAGGTTAGGCGAACGGCCCGTCACGTCCCATTGGGGGATGAGCATGCAGCGCATGTCGCAGCGCTTATATCGGCGTGCAACGGGGCTTCGTGGTCGCGGAACGCGTGTATACGCCTAGTTCGAATCCGTTAAGGCGACTATTTGAATGCAGGGTCGGCGGGCGGGGCGGGAGCGGGTGATGCATCGACTCTTACGAAGGACTTTCGGAGAGGCTGCGCGGGCGCGCGGAAACAGCCGCGCCGGATGTGAAAACGCGGCCGTGCGCAACCCGCATCCGGATGATGCCGGTGCCGCGCGCGGGCCGCGCCCGCGCTCGTCCTGGCCTGCCACTGCATCAGACACGCGCGAGATGCGCGAGGTACGTGCAGAACATGTCGGCCATCGCGGTCGCATATGCGTCGATTTCCGCAGGCGTGCGCGCGGTTTCGGAGAATGCCTTGCCGCCCGTCGTGAGCGTCGTCATGATCAATTCGCACGCGAGCGCATGCGTGGCGTCGGGCACGTCGGGCACGTCGGGCAGCGCTTCGCGCATGAACGCGCTGAAGATCCGGTTGCACGCGGCCTTCACTTCCTGCGCCTCGGGGGCGTCGCGATAGAGCGGCGCGGCATCATCGAGTGCGATGCGCATGGGCGCTTCGTCGCATTCAGAACGGATGAACGCGTGGACGGCGGTGCGCAGGCGCTCGGGCGGCGTCTGCCGCGGGTCCTGCAGAATCGCGCACAGCATCCCGGACGTCTGCCGCCACTCGTCGTGCTGGAGCCGGAACAGCACGGCCGCCTTGTTCGGGAAGTACTGGTACAGCGAGCCGACGCTCACGCCGGCGCGCTCGGCGACGCGCGCCATCGTGAAGCGCTGCGCGCCTTCGGTCGCCAGAACCTGAATAGCGGCCTGCAGCACGGCGTCGACGAGCTGGGTCGAGCGGGCCTGCCGAGGCAGTCTGCGCGAGGCGATCGGGGTGTTGCGGCGGTCGGTCATGACGGGTCTGCCAATGCGAATAGTAAAACCTGAATAGTTCGTCATATTCTAGTCGGGCGCCCTGACGCACTCAACCTGACACCGGAGATTCGCATGACCACCCTGATTCACGACCCGCTGGCGGCGCTGCTCGCGCGCCTGTTCGACGAAGCCGAGGCATCGTCGCCCGCGTCGAGCCCGGACTTCGCCGACCTGTCGCACGACGAGCACGCGCGGCTGATGCGCAGCAAGACCGGTTACGCCGATTTCTATGCACGCCTGAAGGACTATCCGCTCGCGGTGTCGCGCGAGACGGGCACGCTGCTGTACATGCTCGCGCGCGGCTGCGGTGCGCGCTCGATCGTCGAATTCGGCACGTCGTTCGGCATCTCGACGCTGCACCTCGCGGCCGCGCTGCGCGACAACGGCGGCGGCCGGGTGATCACGAGCGAGTTCGAAGCGTCGAAGGTCGAACGGGCGCGCGCGAATCTGACGGCGGCCGGGCTGGCCGATCTGGTGGAAATCCGCGTGGGCGATGCGCTGCGCACGCTGGCGGCCGATCTGCCGGAGACCGTCGATCTCGTGTTGCTCGACGGCGCGAAGGCGCTGTATCCGGAGATCCTCGCGCGGGTCGAGCCGCGGCTGCGGCCCGGCGCGTTCGTCGTCGCCGACAACGCGGAATACAGCCCCGACTACCTGGCCTACGTGCGTGCGCCGGAGAACGGCTACCTGTCGGTGCCGTTCGGCGGCGATGTCGAGCTGTCGATGCGGATCGGCTGAGCGGCGAGACGTTGCAAGCATGCTGGCCGCGCGGCGCGCGCCGCCTGGGCCGCCGTGAACGGCAGGATCGCGGCGAGCGCGAGCCGGGCGAGCGTTGCTTTCATGCAGGATTCCTTCGGATCGTTTACGCCGCGGCTTGCGCGAGCGTCGGATAGTCGGTCAGGCCCTGTGCGCCGCCGCCGAACAGCGTATTGCGGTCGTGCGGCGTGAGCGCGGCGCCGGTGCGCAGGCGCTCGGGCAGGTCGGGGTTCGCGACGAACGGGCGGCCGAAGGCGACGAGGTCGGCCCAGCCGGCGGCGATCGCTTCGCGGGCGCGCTCTGCGGTATATGCGCCGGCGTAGATCAGCACGCCCGGGTACGCGGCACGCAGCTGCTGCTTGAATTCGACCGGCATCAGCGGCGCATCGTCCCAGTCGGCTTCCGCGATGTGCAGGTAGCCGACGCCGAGTTCGCCGAGCAGCTTCGCGGCGGCGAGGTAGGTCGTTTCCGGATCGTCGTCGACGCAGCCGTTCAGCGTGGTCAACGGCGCGAGGCGGATGCCGACGCGCGATGCGTCGCCGGTGCCTTCGATCAGCGCCTGCGTGACTTCGCGCAGGAAGCGCAGCCGGTTTTCGAGCGAGCCGCCGTACGCGTCGGTACGCGTGTTCGCGTTCGAGTCGATGAACTGGTTCACGAGATAGCCGTTCGCGCCATGCAGCTCGACGCCGTCGAAGCCTGCCTCGATCGCGTTGCGCGCGGCGGCGCGGTACTGATCGACGATCTCGCGGATTTCGTCGACGGACAGCGCGCGCGGCTCGGAGGCCTGCACGAAGCCCGGCGTGCTGCCGTCTTCACCGGCGATGAACACGTTCACGCCCTTCGCCTGGAGCGGCGACGACGACACGGGTTGCCGGCCGCCGAGCAGGCTCGTGTGGCTCAGCCGGCCGACGTGCCACAGCTGCGCGAAGATGCGGCCGTGCGTGGCGTGGACGGCGTCCGTCACCTTGCGCCAGCCGGCGACCTGCGACGGCGTGTGGATGCCGGGCGTCCATGCGTAGCCCTTGCCGAGCGGCGCGATGTAGGTGCCTTCGCTGACGATCAGGCCCGCACTCGCGCGCTGCGCGTAATACGCGGCCATCAGTTCGTTGGCTTCGTCGCCGGGCTGGCTCGCGCGCGAGCGCGTCATCGGCGGCATCACGATGCGGTTCGGCAGCGTCAGCGCGCCGAATTGCAGCGGTTGGAACAGCGGGTCCTGGGTCATGATGGATTCCTGTCGGTGCCGCGGCCGGCTGGCCGCGGACGGGTCGATTGAGGGTGCGGCGCGCTTAGTCCCACGTCGGCGCGAGGCCGGCCGGATCGACTTCGCGGCCGTTGCGCTCGAGCGCGGCGATCTGCGCCATGTCTTCGTCGGTGAGGCGCAGCGTCTGCGCGAGCAGGTTGCTCGCGAGGTTCTCGCGCTTGGTCGACGACGGGATCACCGAGTAGCCGAGCTGCAGTGCCCAGGCCAGCGCGACTTGCGCCGGCGTCGCGTCGTGACGCTGCGCGATCGCGCCGATCACCGGGTCGCCGAGCACCTTGCCGTACGCGAGCGTCATGTACGACGTCACGTGGATGCCTTCGGCGTTCAGGAACTCGACCAGCTTGCGGTTCTGCAGGTACGGGCTCAGTTCGATCTGGTTCGTCGCGATCGCATCCTTGCCGACCACCGCGATCGCTTGCTTCGTCAGTTCGATGTTGAAGTTCGAGATGCCGATCTGGCGCGTGAGGCCCTTCGCCTTGGCTTCGGCGAGCGCAGTCATGAATGCCTCGAGCGACACGCCGTTGTCCGGGGCCGGCCAGTGGATCAGCGTCAGGTCGACATAGTCGGTGCGCAGCTTGCGCAGGCTCTCCTCGAGGCTCGCCACCAGCTTTTCCGGTGCGTAGTTGTCGACCCAGATCTTCGTCGTGAGGAACAGGTCTTCGCGGCGCACGCCCGACGCGGCGATCGCTTCGCCGACTTCGGCTTCGTTGCCGTAGATCTGCGCGGTGTCGATCGCGCGATAGCCGACTTCGAGGCCGTTACGGACCGAGTCGATCACAACCTGGCCTTGCAGGCGGAACGTACCGAGGCCGAATGCGGGAATGTTGCTCATCTTGTGCTCCTGGGATAGGTGGACCGATTGCGGTATGGGAGTCATTCTGGCGTTTGATACTGATGAGATAAACGCCTTTAGAGGTCAAAAATATTTGATTTAAAGTCAAATATCGGTCGTGGGTCGAGCCGGCTGCCGGCGTGCCTTCGTCAGGCCGTGGCCGTGTGCGCGCTCGTGTCGGCAGCGTCGTTCGCATTCGCATGGAATGCCGGCAGCACGTCCGACGCGATCTCGGCCATCGTCTCGTCGAGCGGACGGCGGTTGCGGCGGAAATGCAGGCCGATGTGCTGCACGCCCGCGTCGCGCATCGCCGCGAGTTCCTCCGTCAGCGCGATGCGCCCGGCGCGCGCGCCGAAGCGGTGCCGCTGCAGCGGCTCGTGCGGATCGTCCGCGAGGTCGAGGTGGATGAAGCTCACGTACGGCTTGTTGCCGGCCACCGCGCGCCAGTTCGCGACCCGTTTCAGGTGATCGTCCGGCGTGCCCGGATACGCGAGGCAGCCGTCCATGTGTTCGCCGATCCAGGCGGGCGTCTGCTGCGCGAGACCCGCGACGAGCAGCGGCACCGGCGAGCGCGCGGCCGGCAGCACGTCGAGGCCCGGCGGCAGGTGAGCGCGCGCGCCGTCGCGCAGCAGCGCGATCTGGTCGCGGAAATTCGCGCCGCGCGATGCGAAGTCGCGGCCGAACAGCGGATATTCGACCGGCCGGTCGCCGCTCGCGACGCCGAGCAGCAGGCGTGAGCGGCTCAGTTCCTGGATCGTCGCGGCCGATTTCAGCGTCAGCAGCGGTTCGCGCAGCGGCAGCACGACGGCCGCCGTGCCGAGCAGGATGTCGCGCGTGATGCCGGCGAGGTAGCCGAGATACGAGAAGGTCTCGAATACCTGCGCGGCGTCGCCGAACGACGGGTCGTACACCGGCACGTCGCGCACCCAGAGCGCGCGGAAGCCGAGCGTGTCGGCCAGTTGCGCGAGTTCCGCGTGAATTTCCAGGTCGGGCACGCCGGGGCGGCGGCCGTCGTGCTGGCGCTTCGCGTCGCCGGCCGGCGACCAGTCGTTGTCGAGCGGCAGTTCGATGCCGATGCTGAAGCCGCCGGCGGTGAGCTTGTCGAGTGAGGTGGACATGATCGGGCGTCTCCGTTCAGATCGCGCGCAGGCTGCCTTCGAGCCGGTAGAAATCGAGCGACGCCGCGGTGAAGAACGAGCGCGACGTGCCGGCCGCGAAGTCGTCGATGTGCACCACGGTGGCGCGGTCGGCTTCCTGCCACGAGATCGCATAGGTCTCGCCGGCGACGTGCTGCCACGTGCAGGCGACTTCGCCCTTCGCGCCGGCGTATGCGCCTTCGGTGATTTCGTAGCGCATGCGGAGGCCGTCTTCGTCATAGGCGTTGAGCGCGGTGAGGCCCTCGTAACGGACTTCGAACGTCTTGCCGGCGAACGGCGGGCGTTGGGTCGATGCGTTCATGCTGAGTAGCTCCTGCAAAAGGTTGACGTTCAATGGGCGAGTTCGACGGGTTCGGCCGTGCGTTCGGGCAGGCCCTGGCCGCGGTCGAGGTGGCCGCTCAGCGCGGTCAGCGCGAATGCGCCGAGCGTGACGGCGGCGGCGATCCACGGCGTATGGCCGAGGCCGACGTTCGCGACGATCAGGCCGCCGAGCGACGAGCCGCCCGCGACGCCGAGGTTGAACGCGGCGATGTTGAAGCCCGATGCGACGTCGGTGGCGTCCGGCGCGAAGTGGCGCGCCTGCTTGACGACGTACACCTGCAGGCCCGGCACGTTGCCGAACGCGACCGCGCCCCACGCGAGCATCGTCAGCACCGCGAGCCACTTCACGTGCACCGTGAAGGTCAGCGCGAGCAGCACGATCGCGAGCAGCAGGAAGATCCGCTTGAGCGCCTTGACCGGGCCGACGCTGTCGGCGAGCTTGCCGCCCCACACGTTGCCGACCGCGACCGACACGCCGTAGCCGACGAGCACGAGGCTGACCTGCGACGGCGTGAAGCCGGCGATCTGTTCGAGCAGCGGTGCCATGTAGGTGAACGCGATCAGCGAGCCGCCGTAGCCGACCGCCGTCATCGCGTAGACGAGCAGCAGGCGCGGCTGGGCGAGCACGCGGAACTGGCGGGCGAGCGGCGCCGGCGGCGTTTGCGGAAGACCGCGCGGCACGAACGCCACCGCGCCGAGGAACGCGACGAGGCCGAACAGCGCGACGATCAGGAACGTCGCGCGCCAGCCGAAGTGCTGGCCGATGAAGGTGCCGAGCGGAATGCCGGCGACGAACGCGACGGTCATCCCGCTGAACATCGTCGCGATCGCGCTGGCGGCCTTGTCCTTCGGCACGAGCGTGGTCGCGATGATCGAGCCGACCGAGAAGAACACGCCGTGCGCGAGGCCGGTGAGCACGCGCGCGACGATCAGCGATTCGTAGCCCGGCGCCTGCCAGGCGACGAGGTTGCCGACGGTGAAGAGCGCCATCAGCGCGGCGAGCAGCGTCTTGCGCGGCACGCGGCCGGTGAGCGCGGTGAGGAGCGGCGCGCCGATCGCGACGCTCAGCGCGTAGAGGCTGACGAGCAGGCCGGCCGACGGCAGGCTGACGCCGAGATCGGCGCCGATCGTCGGGATCAGCCCGACGATCACGAATTCGGTCGTGCCGATGGCAAAGGCGCTGATGGTCAGCGCAAGCAGGGCGAGTGGCATGGCGGGATCCTGGTTCCAGTGAGGATGGATCGCAGTGTGCCGCCTTTACTTTTGCGGAAAAACTGGTCTATAAACCAAATTGTTTTGATTTCAGATCAACAATGAAGATCACCCTCGACGAACTCCAGGCCTTTGCCGCCGTGGTCGACACCGGTTCGATCACCGCCGCCGCCCAGCAGCTCGACCTCACCGTGTCGGCCACGAGCCGCACGCTCGCGCGGCTCGAGGAGAAGCTGAAGACCACGCTGCTGCGCCGGACCACGCGCCGGCTCGAACTGACCGAAGAGGGGCGCGCGTTCCTGCAGGAGGCGCGCGCGATCATCGAATCGGTCGAGAACGCCGAGGAGCAGATGCTCGCGCGGCGCGAGATGCCGTCGGGGCGGCTGCGCGTCGATGCCGCGACGCCGTTCATGCTGCACGTGATCGTGCCGCTCGTGCGCGGCTACCGCGAACGCTTCCCGAAGGTCGACCTGGAGCTGAACAGCAACGAAGGGATCATCGACCTGCTCGAGCGGCGCACCGACGTCGCGATCCGGATCGGCCGGCTCAAGGATTCGACCCTGCACAGCCGGCGGATCGGCAACAGCCGGCTGCGCATCCTCGCGAGCCCAGCCTATATCGAAGCGCACGGCCAGCCGCGCAAGGTCGAGGATCTCGGCAAGCACACGCTGCTCGGCTTCACGCAGCCCGAATCGCTGAACGTGTGGCCGATCCTCGGCGCGGACGGCGAGCCGAGCCGCATCGAGCCCGGTATCTGGTCGTCGAGCGGCGAGACGCTGCGGCAGCTCGCGCTAGAGGGCGCGGGCGTCGTGTGCCTGTCGGATTTCATGACCGCGCAGGATCGCGAGGCCGGGCGGCTCGTGCAGGTGCTCGCGCGGCAGACGCTCGACGTCGAGCAGCCGATCAACGCGGTGTATTACCGGAATACCGCGATTTCGTCGCGGATCGCGTCGTTCGTCGATTACATGATCGAGGTGCTGGGCGGCGGGAGCGGCGGCAGCGATGCGCCGGCGCGGTGCAAGGCGGCGTGGATGGGGACGGTGTAGCCGGGACGGCTGCGTCGTCGCCGCCGGGTGCCGTTCCCGCGCAGGACGGCTCAGGCGATTTTCTCTGGCCGAAGGTTACGGCCGGGAGGCGGGCGGTGTGCGGCGGGCGCCCCTGATGTGACCCGGCATGCCAACGGCGCTCGCGTCGCCGGCATGCCATCGTGTGCTGCGCTTCTTAAGCTTCTTACGCCTCCTCGGACCACGACATGTTGTCGCGCGCCAGCAGCGCCGACGATGCCGCCGGCCCGAACGTGCCTGCGGTGTACAGGCGCGGACGGTCGCCGAGTTGCTTCCAGCCGTTGAGTATCGGCTCGACCCACGACCAGGCGGCCTCGAGTTCGTCGCGGCGCATGAAGTGCGTGAGGCGCCCGCGGATCACGTCGATCAGCAGCCGTTCGTACGCTTCCGCGCGCCGTTCCGGAATCGCCTGCTGCAGGTCGAGGTTCAGGCTCACGGGCACCATCTTCATCCCGCTGCCCGGCTCCTTCGCGAGCATCTGCAGCTGGATCGACTCTTCCGGCTGCAGCTGGATCACGAGGCGGTTGCTGTAGTGGCGCGGGCCGGTCGGGATGATCGAGAACGGCATGTCGGCGAACTCGATCACGATTTCCGACTGGCGGCGCTGCAGCCGCTTGCCGGTGCGCAGGAAGAACGGCACGTTCGCCCAGCGCCAGTTGTTGATGTGCGCACGCAGCGCGACGAAGGTTTCCGCGTGGCTGTCCGCCGGCACGTTCTCCTCGTCGAGATAGCCCTTCACCGGCTGGCCGTCGACCGCGCCGGCCGTGTACTGGCCGCGCACGGTATCGCGCGCGACGTCCGACAGCGCCATCGGCCGCAGCGAGCGCAGCACCTTCAGCTTCTCGTCGCGCACCGCGTCCGGGTCGAGCGACACCGGCGGCTCCATCGCGACGATGCACAGCAGCTGCAGCAGGTGGTTCTGCACCATGTCGCGCAGCGCGCCGGTGTGATCGTAGAAGCCCGCGCGGCTGCCGACGCCGACCGTCTCCGCCACCGTGATCTGCACGCTGCGGATGCTCGGCGCCTGCCACAGCGGCCCGAAGATCGGGTTGCCGAAGCGCAGCACCATCAGGTTCTGCACGGTTTCCTTGCCGAGGTAATGGTCGATCCGGTAGATCTGCGATTCCGCGAAATGCTTGCCGACCGCATCGTTGATCGCCTTCGCCGACGCGAGATCGTGGCCGAGCGGCTTTTCGAGGACGACGCGCGAGCGCGCATCGACGAGGTGCGCGGCCGACAGGTTGTCGCAGATCGTCGTGAACAGCTCGGGCGACGTCGACAGGTAGAACACGCGGATCGCGTCGCTGCGCGCCGCTTCGGCGAGGCGCGCGTAGTCTTCCGGCGCGCTCACGTCGATCAGCACGTACTGGAACAGGTCGAGGAAACGGCTCCACGCGTCGGCGTCGAAGGCCTTGTCGTCGATGAACGGGCGCGATTGCTCGTCCATGAACTTGCGGTAGCCGTCGATGCCCCAGTCGCGGCGGCCGACCGCGATGATGCGCGTCTCCGGCGGCAGGTTGCAGTGCAGGTGCGCCATGTACAGCGCGGGCAACAGCTTGCGGGCGGCCAGGTCGCCGCCGCCGCCGAAGATGATCATGTCGACGGGTTGGTCGGCTTCGGTCTGGTTGGGCTTATTCGTCATGAGTGGTTCGCGGTCTGAAGCGGTGTGAGCGTGGAACGAACGGCGAGCGCCGGGCGCCGGTGGGTTGGCGCGCCAGTACGTGAAAACACTAATAGTGCACGCTTTTGATCGATTGCGGATCGGTTCCCGCGTATGTAACAGGGCTTGCATGACCTGCGTTGGTGCGATTATGATTGAGCGCTCACTCATTAAAGGAGTCGAACGTGGCCCGACCGCGCAGTCCCGACAAGCACGACGCCATCCTCGCCGCTGCCGCCCGCGCGCTCGCGGAGGACGGCGCGGGCGCGACCACCGCGCGCATCGCGCGGCTCGCCGGCGTGGCGGAAGGCACGGTGTTCACCTATTTCGAGACCAAGGATGCGCTGCTGAACGCGCTGTACCTGAGCCTGAAGGCCGGCCTGCGCGACGCGATGATGACCGGGTTTCCGGAGCACGCGCCGGCCGAACAGGCGATGCGGCATGCGTGGAACGGCTATGTGTCGTGGGGCGTCGCGAACCCGGACGGGCGGCGCGCGCTGCAGCAGCTCGGCGTGAGCGGCCGTATCGACGACACGCATCGCGCGGCCGGTACCGAAGGCTTCGGCGCGATCAGCGCGTTGCTGCGTGCGCAAGTCGCCGCGGCGGGCGGGCTGAAGACCGACGACGCGCACGCGTTCTGCGCGGCGCTGTTCACGTCGATCGCGGAAACGGCGATGGAGTCGATCGCGCGCGACCCGGCGTTGGCCGATGCGTACCGCGAGGCCGGGTTTCGCGCACTGTGGGCCGTGTTGCACGCGGTGTGAGTGGCGATCGGCGTGACGGAAAGCTGAAGACGGGTGATCGGCGGCGCCTTGGGTTCGGGCGCTGCCGCACCGACGGAAGGCGGTTTCAGGCAGGGCGACGCGCGGCGAAAACGATCGTCTCGTCGCCCATATTAATGAGTGAGTAATCATTCATTTTTGGTTTCAACTTTGTCGAGGAGTGGAAAAATGTCGAAAGTCTGGCTGGTAACGGGGGCCGCACGCGGCCTGGGGCGCTCGATCGCGGAAGCGGTGCTGGCGGCGGGCGATCGTCTGGTGGCCGGCGCGCGCGATCCCGCGCGGCTCGCGGATCTGGAAGCACGGTACGGCGACCGGCTGCTGCCGATGGAACTCGACGTGACCGACGCGGCGGCGGCGGAGCATGCGGTGGCGGCGGCCCGCGACGCGTTCGGCCGCATCGACGTGCTGGTGAACAACGCGGGCTACGGTCATACGGCACCGTTCGAGCAGATGGGTGCCGACGACTTCCGCGACCAGATCGAAACGAACCTGTTCGGCGTGGTCAACCTGACGCGCGCGGTGCTGCCGACGATGCGCGCGCAGCGCGCGGGCCACATCTTCCAGGTTTCGTCGGTCGGCGGGCGCACGGCGACGGTTGGCCTGTCCGCGTATCAGGCCGCGAAGTGGGCGGTCGGCGGGTTCAGCGACGTGCTGTCGAAGGAAGTCGCGCCGTTCGGCGTGCGCGTCTGCACGCTGGAGCCGGGCGGGATGCGCACCGAATGGGCCTCGGAGGCGAAGCGTGCGGTCGACGGCCTGCTGCCCGACTATCAGCCGTCAGTCGGGAAAATGCTCGAATTGCTCGGCGCGTACGGCGGTCACGAGGTCGGCGATCCCGCGCGGATCGCGGCGCTGATCGTCGAGCTGTCGCGTCGCGACGACGTGCCGATGCGCTTGCTGCTCGGCGGCGATGCGCTGTTCGTGTGCGAGCAGGCGGAAGCGCAGCGCGCAGAGGAGGCGGCGCGGTGGCGCGATACGACGCTGTCGACGATGTTCCCGGACGCGAAGCTGCCGGATGGGCTGCAGGCGTTGAAGCAGGTCGGGTAAGCGCGGGAGCCGGGGCAGCGCGGGTTCGCGCGAGCGTCGCGCCGTGTCGTCGATTGCCGATTGCCGATTGCAGATGCAGATGCAGATGCCGACGCCGACGCCGACGCCGACGCCGACGCCGACGCCGACGCCGACGCCAATTGCGCGCGGCGACCCGAGGAAGACCGGGCGCATGCACGCCCCGGTCTTCGACGGCGATCGCCGTTGCCGGCGGTCCTCAGCGCCCCAGCGCGTAGAACTCCGCGTTCGGCCGCATGTTCGTCACGTTCGCGATGCGGTTCGACATCCCGAAGAACGCCGAAATCGCCGCGATGTCCCACGCGTCCTCTTCGGTGAAGCCATGCGACTTCAGCGTGTCGAAGTCCGCTTCGCCCACCTGGTGTGCAGTCTGCGAAACCTTCATCGCGAAGTCGAGCATCGCCTTCTGTCGAGCGGTGATGTCGGCCTTGCGGTAGTTGGTCGCGACCTGGTCGGCGATCAGCGGATCCTTCGCGCGGATGCGCAGGATCGCGCCGTGCGCGATCACGCAGTACTGGCACTGGTTCACGCTGCTGGTGGCCACGACGATCATTTCGCGTTCGGCCTTGGTGAGGTTGCCCGGCTTGTCCATCAGCGCGTCGTGATACGCGATGAACGCGCGAAACTCGTCCGGGCGATGCGCGAGCGTGAGGAACACGTTCGGGATGAAGCCCGACTTTTCCTGGACGGCCGCGATGCGTTCGCGAATGTCGTCGGGCAGGTCTTCGAGCGCGGGCACCGGAAAGCGGCTGACGGGCGCGTGGTCTGCAGCGGTCATGAGGTCTCCTGGATAAAGCGGCACGGGCGAACGCGATGCGC
This sequence comes from Burkholderia sp. Bp9099, assembly GCF_003857805.1. Taxonomy (NCBI): domain Bacteria; kingdom Pseudomonadati; phylum Pseudomonadota; class Betaproteobacteria; order Burkholderiales; family Burkholderiaceae; genus Burkholderia; species Burkholderia sp. Bp9099. The sequence continues at coordinate 25,387 of NZ_QTPU01000013.1, read as the reverse complement.
GCGCCACCGGCCGGGTATGAAACGATGCGTCGCCGTCGCCGTCGCCGTCGCCGTCGCCGTCGCCGTCGCCGGCGTCATGCGTTGACGTCCACGACGATGCGGCCGCGCACCTTGCCGCCGATCAGGTCCTCGGCGAGCGGGATGACATTTGCGAGGCCGACCTGATGGCTGATGGTGCCCAGTTTCTCGACGTCGAGATCGGACGCGAGCCTGCGCCATGCTTCCAGACGCTCGGCGCGCGGGCACATCACGCTGTCGATGCCGACGAGCGTCACGCCGCGCAGGATGAACGGCGCGACGGTCGCGGGGAAGTCCATGCCGGCGGCCAGGCCGCAGGCCGTCACCACGCCACGGTAGCGCGTGGTCGCGCACACGTTGGCGAGCACATGGCTGCCGGCGACGTCGACCGCGCCGGCCCAGCGTTCCTTGCCGAGCGGCTTGCCGGGTGCGCCGAACTGCGAACGGTCGAGGATCTCAACCGCGCCGAGCTGGCGCAGATAGTCGGCATCGGCCGGGCGGCCGGTCACGGCGACGACGCGATACCCGAGCCGCGCGAGGAGGGCGGTGGCGACGCTGCCGACGCCGCCGGCCGCGCCGGTCACCACGATCTCGCCATCGTCCGGGCGCACGCCATGCCGTTCCAGCGCCATCACGCACAGCATCGCGGTGTAGCCGGCCGTGCCGATGGCCATCGCCTGTTGCGGCGAAAACGCGGACGGCAGCGGCACCAGCCAGTCGCCGTCGACGCGCGCCTTCTGCGCGAGGCCGCCCCAATGCGTTTCGCCGACGCCCCAGCCGTTCAGCACGACGCGGTCGCCTGCCCGGTAGTCCGGGTGCGTGCTGTGTTCGACCTCGCCGACGAGGTCGATGCCCGGCACCATCGGAAATTTGCGGACCACCGGGCTCTTGCCGGTGATCGCGAGCCCGTCCTTGTAGTTCAACGTCGAATAGCCGACCCGGATCGTCACGTTGCCCGCAGGCAGCTGCGCGTCGTCCAGCGTCTGCAGCCGCGCGTGCTGGCCGGTCTCGTCCTTGTCGATCACGATGCCCTGGAACATCCGTCCTCCTTTCTAGACCGATCGTCTAGTTAATGGCAAAAAAACTCAGCGGCGAGGCAATCCATCGAAGAAAAACTGTGCGAACAGTGCGAGCGGCACGTCGCTGCGTTCGAGTTTCGCGCGCAGCACGGCGCCTTCCCAGCCGATCCAGAAGAACGCGGCCAGCTCGGCGGGATCGGCCGAGGCCGCCAGTTCGCCGGCTTGCTGTGCCGCGACCAGGCAGTCGGCCAGACGGCGCTGCCAATCCTCGAACGTCTCACGCAGGCGCGCGCGGAAACGCTCGGGCAGCGCGCCCATTTCCTGGCCGAGGTTGCCGATCAGGCAGCCTCGGCTGTATTCGTAGCGGGCCATGCCGTCGCGCGCATCGTCGACGAACGCGCGCACGCGCGCCAGCGGCGTTGCTTCAGTCTCGCTGAAATGACGGTCCAGCTTGCGCGCGAAGAACTCGGCGTAGCGATCGATCAGCTCGAGGCCGAACGCCTCCTTGCTGTCGAAGTAGTGATAGAACGAGCCTTTCGGCACGCCGGCGCGCCCGAGGATCTCGTCGAGCCCGGTGGCGGAAAAGCCCTTTTCGGTGAGCACCTCCAGCCCGGTGCGCAACAGCATGTCACGTGTCGCGACGAGGTCTTCGTGCTGCTTCGGTGGCCTGCCGCGGCGGCGCGGCGGATCGGTTCGAACGTCCATGGGCGAATAATAGACCGTTCGTCTCAAAAATCAATAGCGGGCGTGTCGATCGCGCCGGGCGAACGCGTGCCGACGACCTTTGCCCGCGTTAACCCTGATTAATAAAGCTTATCGCGGTGAAAAATTCCGCATCTTATTGAACCGATATCGGCTCGCTATAGTGGCTCGCTTTCCCGCACGCACCGTTTGCGTGCGGCTGACACGCTGACGATCAGCAGGAGCCGCTTGATGACCACCGACGCCCGATTCACCGAAATCGAGGATCTGATGCCCGCCGCCGGCGGGCTGCGTGAGATCCGCCATCACATTCACCGCCACCCGGAACTCGCGTACGAGGAGCACGAAACGGCGGCGCTCGTCGCGGACAAGCTCGAGCAGTGGGGCTGGCAGGTAACGCGCGGGGTCGGCAAGACGGGCGTGGTCGGCACGCTGCGCGCGGGCGACGGCACGCGCAGCATCGGCATCCGCGCCGACATGGACGCGCTGCCGATCCTCGAGGCGACCGGCCTGCCGTATGCGAGCGGCACGCACGGCAAGATGCACGCGTGCGGCCACGACGGCCACACGACGATGCTGCTCGGTGCCGCGCAGCACCTCGCGAAGACGCGCAATTTCTCCGGCACCGTGCACCTGTATTTCCAGCCGGCGGAAGAGCACGGCGTCGACAGCGGCGCGAAGAAGATGATCGACGACGGCCTGTTCGAGCGCTTTCCGTGCGATGCGGTGTTCGGCATGCACAACCATCCGGGCGCGGCACCCGGCGTGTTCCTCACGCGGCGCGGCCCGTTCATGTCGGCCGGCGACAAGGCGATCATCTCGATCGAGGGCGTCGGCGGCCACGCGGCGCGGCCGCACCTGACGGTCGATCCGGTGGTCGTCGCGGCCAGCATCGTGATGGCGCTGCAGACGATCGTCGCGCGCAACGTCGACCCGTCGCAGCCGGCGGTCGTCACGGTCGGCTCGATGCACGCGGGCACCGCGAACAACGTGATCCCGAACGGCGCGCGTCTCGAACTCAGCGTGCGTTCGTTCAGCCCCGACGTGCGCGCGCTGCTCAAGCGCCGCATCGTCGAGCTCGCCGAGTCGCAGGCCGCGAGCTATGGCGCGACCGCGCACGTCGAGTACATCGAAGGCTATCCGGTCGTCGTCAATACGGATGCCGAAACGGATTTCGCCGCGCAGGTCGCGCGCGAACTGGTCGGCGACGCGCATGTGGTCGAGCAGGCCGACCTGCTGATGGGCAGCGAGGATTTCGCGTTCATGCTGCAGCAGCGGCCCGGCTCGTTCGTGCGGCTCGGCAACGGCGAAGGCGAGGACGGCTGCATGGTGCACAACCCGAAGTACGACTTCAACGATCGCAACCTGCCGATCGGCGCGGCGTTCTGGACGCGCCTCGTGGAGCGTTACCTCGGGCAGTAACCCCGGCGGCGACACGCGACGAGCGGCCGGCGCTTCCGGCCGCATTGAGAGGAGAGACGAACGATGCAGAAAGACCATCTCGCGCTGCACCCCGCGTCGACGGGCGCCGCCGCAACCGATGCGCATGGCGCGCCGGCCGTCACGAAGCGCGGCGCGATCGCGGCGGCCGTGATCGGCAACTGGCTGGAGTTCTTCGATTTCACCGTGTACGGCTTTTTCGCGGTGCTGATCGGCAAGCTGTTCTTCCCGTCGAGCGATCCGACCACGTCGCTGCTGCTGTCGGTCGCGACGTTCGCCGCCGGTTTCTTCACGCGGCCGCTCGGCAGCGTCGTGCTCGGCGTCTATGCGGACCGCAAGGGCCGCAAGGCCGCGCTGAACCTGACCATCATGCTGATGGCGCTCGGCACCGGCCTGATCGCGATCGCGCCGACCTACGCGCAGGTCGGCGTAGCCGCGCCGCTGCTGGTGGTCTTCGCGCGGCTGATGCAGGGCTTCTCGCAGGGCGGCGAGTTCGGCGCGGCGACGTCCACGCTGATCGAGCAGGGCGGCACGTCGCATCGCGCGTTCCGCGCGAGCTGGCAGCTCGCGACGCAGGGCGGCGCGGCGCTGATGGGTTCGGGCTTCGCGGCGCTGCTGTCGAACACGCTGACGAAGGACGCGCTCGAGGGCTGGGGCTGGCGCCTGCCGTTCCTCGTGGGCGTGCTGATCGCGCCGGTGGGCATGTACTTGCGGCGCCGGCTCGCGGACGATGCGCCCGGCGACAACCATCACGGGATCGAACGCGGCGTGCTGCGCGAACTGTTCTCGCAGCACACGCGCACGGTGCTGCTGCTGATGCTGACGGTGATGGGCGGCACGGTGTCGACCTACATCCTGACCTTCTACATGCCGACCTATGCGATCCACACGCTCGGGCTGCCGATGAAGCTGTCGATGTTCGTCGGCGTCGCGTCGGGCTGCGTGATGCTGGTGACGTGTCCGCTGTTCGGCTGGCTGTCGGACCGCCTCGGCAGCCGGCGCCTGCCGATCTTCGTCGGGCGCGGCGTGCTGGTGCTGCTGCTGTTCCCGGCGTTCTGGCTGATGAACCATCATCCGACGCTGTCGGTGATCCTGCCGCTGACCGCGCTGATGCTGCTGTTCTATTCGCTCGGGTCGGCTTCCGAAATGGCGCTGATGTGCGAATCGCTGCCGCGCCACGTACGCGCGACGGGCATTTCGATCGCATATGCGCTCGCGGTGACGATCTTCGGCGGCACCGCGCAGCTGATCGCGACCTGGCTGGTGAAGACGACGGGCAGCAAGCTCGCGCCGGCCGGCTATGTGGCCGCGTGCGTGGTGCTGTCGCTGATCGCGGTCGCGATGCTGCGCGAGACGGCGCGCGAGTCGATGGACTGATGCGGGATGCCGCTGTCCGAAGCGACGCGGTGCAATTTCGTTCTCGTCAAATTGACGGGGCTGTGCCGCATCCTTAAATTGGGCGATGCGGAGGGAGCTCCGCGTTCCGAGAGAAGGACGTTGCAAGCAGAGTCTGAGGGTTGAGCGGGCGGCTTATGCCGCCCGTCTTTATATCCGCGCTATCCGCGTTTATATGCGCGAATGACCGTGTTGCCGATCCGGCGGGCGAAGTCACCGCTCACCCGCGCCGCGCGACCAGTTCCGACACCGTCTGCGCGGCCTGCTGCAGCGGCCCGAGAAACTCCCTCACCATCTGCTTCGCGGTGTGCCGCTGCGCGTTGCCGCTGATGTTCATCGCGGCGATCACCTGTCCGCGCCGGTTGCGGATCGGCGCGGAGATCGACATCAAGCCCACTTCGAGTTCCTGGTCGACCACGGCCCAGCCTTGCTGGCGCACCTGTGCGATCGTCGCCTTCAGTTCGCCGATGTCGGTGATCGTGCGCGGCGTATGCGCGCGGATGCCGCTCTGCGCGAGCGTTTCGTCGAGCGCCGCGTCGTCGAGCGCGGACAGCAGCACGCGGCCCATCGACGTGCAGTACGCGGGCAGACGGCTGCCGATCGACAGGTTGATCGTCATGATCTTGCGGGTCGGCACGCGCAGCACGTAGACGATCTCGGTGCGGTCGAGCACGGCGGCCGAGCAGCTTTCGTGGATCTGCGCGGACAACTGCTCCATCACCGGATCGGCGAGATTCCAGAACGGCATCGACGTGAGATACGCGAAGCCGAGCTCGAGGATCTTCGGCGTGAGCCGGAACAGCCGGCCGTCGGCCTCGACGTAGCCGAGCGTCTGCAGCGTCAGCAGGATCCGGCGTGCGCCGGCGCGCGTGAGCCCGGTGGACGAGGCGACCTCGGTGAGCGTCTGCTCCGGGCGCTGGGCGTCGAATGCGCGGATCACCGCGAGGCCGCGCGCGAACGACTGCACATAGGAGTCGCCCGGTTTCGTCTGGATGTCTTCGGTTGTCATGAACGGTCGGATTGTCGTGCAGCCGAGAAGATAGCGCATGGGGCCTGACACGCCAACCGCACGGCGGACCGGGCGCTTGACAGGTCGTCCCCGCACTCCCTATGATGCGTTGAACGTTCGATACACGATCTTATGTTCGTATATAGAACATTTAAGCGCATCCCGGCGGGCAAAGCAAGGGGCGCGTTTCACTCACTTCCCAGCTTGCATGAGACCGGAGACACTGATGACCGAAGCTTTTCTGTGTGATGCGATTCGTACCCCGATCGGCCGCTACGGCGGCGCGCTGTCCGGCGTGCGCGCCGACGACCTCGGCGCGGTGCCGCTCAAGGCGCTCGTCGAGCGCAACCGCGACGTCGACTGGACGGCGATCGACGACGTGATCTACGGCTGCGCGAACCAGGCCGGCGAGGACAACCGCAACGTCGCGCGCATGTCTGCGCTGCTCGCGGGTTTGCCGGAGGGCGTGCCGGGTTCGACGATCAACCGCCTGTGCGGTTCCGGGATGGACGCGGTCGGCGTGGCCGCGCGCGCGATCAAGTCGGGCGAGGCCGCGCTGATGGTGGCCGGCGGCGTCGAAAGCATGACGCGCGCGCCGTTCGTGATGGGCAAGGCCGCCAGCGCGTTCGCGCGCCAGGCCGACATCTACGACACGACGATCGGCTGGCGCTTCGTCAATCCGCTGATGAAACAGCTGCATGGCGTCGATTCGATGCCGGAGACGGCCGAAAACGTCGCTGTCGACTACAACGTCAGCCGCGCCGATCAGGACCTGTTCGCGCTGCGCAGCCAGCAGAAGGCCGCGCGTGCGCAGCAGGACGGCACGCTCGCCGAGGAAATCGTGTCGGTCACGATTCCGCAGAAGAAGGGCGATCCGGTCGTCTTTGCGCGTGACGAGCATCCGCGCGAAACGTCGCTCGAGACACTCGCGAAGCTGAAGGGCGTCGTGCGCCCGGACGGCTCGGTGACGGCCGGCAACGCGTCGGGCGTCAACGACGGCGCCGCCGCGCTGCTGCTCGCGAACGCGGAAGCCGCGAAGCGCTTCGGCCTGACGCCGCGTGCGCGCGTGCTCGGTATCGCGACGGCTGGCGTCGCGCCGCGCGTGATGGGCATCGGCCCGGCGCCGGCCACGCAGAAGCTGCTCGCGCGGCTCGGGATGACGATCGATCAGTTCGACGTGATCGAGCTGAACGAGGCGTTCGCGTCGCAGGGTCTCGCGGTGCTGCGCATGCTCGGCGTCGCCGACGACGATCCGCGCGTGAACCCGAACGGCGGCGCGATCGCGCTCGGCCATCCGCTCGGCGCGTCGGGTGCGCGTCTCGTGACGACCGCGATGTACCAGCTGCATCGCACCAACGGCCGCTTCGCACTGTGCACGATGTGCATCGGCGTCGGCCAGGGTATCGCGATCGCGATCGAGCGCGTCTGATCGCGCGATGCGGCGAAGCGCGCGGAATGCGCGCCGCTTGGCCGTACCTTTCCGGACGATGTGGCCGGCACGAGAAGATCGTCGTGTCGGCCACATCGTCATTCAGCCTCGTGATAGCCGCGCGATGCGCGCCGCGAGCGCGTCGATCTCGGTATCCGCGAACACCTCGATGCCATGCTGGCGCAGCAACGCCGCCGTCACACCGGCGCCGGCATGCCGCCGGCCCGCAAAACTCCCGTCGTAAATGAAGCTGCTTCCGCACGACGGACTTCCGTCCGCCAGGATCGCGAAGCGGCAGTCGTGCGCGCGTGCCAGCGCGAGCGCGGTGTGCGCGCCGTCGACGAACGGGGCCGTCACGTCGGTGCCGTGCACGTCGACGATGCGCGCGGCACCCGACAGCACGCGTTGCCCCGATTCGCCTGCCGCGATCTCGGCGGGCGGACGCGGCACGCTCAATCCGCCTGCCAGTTCCGGACACACGGGCACCAGGCGCCCTTCACGCCGCCATCGTGCGAGCGTTTCATGCGCGGCGGTCCTCGCCGAGCCGTTGTAACGGACGGGGTGGCCGAGCACGCACATGCTGACGAGGATCTTCGGCGTGACCGGCGGCTGCGGCGGGTTCTGCAATGTCGTTCTCCGTGCGGGTGTTGTCGGGCGAGCGGAAATGCTGCGCGCAGGTGGCGTTCGCGCGCGTCAGGCCGTCGGCGCTTCCAGATGGATGTCCTCCGGCTCGAGCGCGTACAACGCCGGGTCGGGCGATGCGCTGACGGTGAAACCGAGGCGCAGGTAGAAGTCGATCGTGCGCTGCGACGGCGTCGCGGACACGTAGAGCCGTGCGGCGCCCATCGTCCGTGCCTGCGCGCGGGCCGCGCGATAGAGATGCTCGCCGAGCCCGCAACCGCGCCAGTCCTGACTCACGTGCAGGAACTTCAGCTGCAGCATGTCGCGTCGCGGGCCGAGCGGATCGGCGTCCACGATGACCGCCGCGACCAGCCGTGCGCCGTCGAACATGCCGAGACACCAGCCGCCGCGATCGTGACAGTCGAGCAGGATCGGCGTGTAATGCTCGGCTTCGCCGTCGGGCCAGCCGCGCACGTCGTAGAAGTCGGGGACGAGCTGCAGTTCGCCGTCGCGCAGCGCGTACAGATGATGGATGATCTCGCGCCGGTCGATGGTCCAGACGAGCGGCAGTTCGTCGCGGGTGAGCAGGCGTGCCGAGAGTGCGTCGCGTTCGGTGGAGGTGCGGCGTGTCATGCGGTGGTCCGGTGTGCAGCGCGTTGCGTGTGGTCGGGTGGGGGCGGCCGCGTGCCTGCTGCGGCGCCGCGCATGTTGTGCATGTCGTGCGTTTGCGGAACGCGCATCGTGTCGCGATCGCGGAAAAGCGCGGCCTGATCGTGTCTATCGCCGTCATGCGCAGGCCGTGCCGTATTCCGGGGCGGCCGATTCAATTGCAGCCGGGATTTTTTCATCGAGTTCAAATGCCGGTCGAATGGAGCAGATCAGGCAGAGTCGTTTCGCTGCGCGCAACGGCTGCGCAGATTGGCTCGTTGCGCGGGGTTATTCCATAAAGCATCGGTTCACTTTCGCAAAGCGTCGGATGTGATTATCGCCGGATGACTTGATCGAAATCATGCAGATGACCGAATTCGATCTTTCATGCGCTTCCGGATTAAGGTTTTTCCGGAGGGTGCCGACAGCAAGGACGAGACCGTCGTAAAGCGATAAACCGTTTTTCGGCTACTGAGCGTGATTTTCGCGCTGCGCGGATCCTGCAGCCGGATCCGCCTTTCGGAGCCCTGCATGCGCAACAACCAGCCTGTCACCCAACAAGAATTCGAATTTCCCGACGACGTCACGCTGATGTCGACCACCGATGCGGACAGCATCATCACATACGCGAATACGACGTTCGCGTATGTGAGCGGCTTCTCGACCGACGAACTCGTCGGCGAGCCGCACAACGTCGTGCGGCACCCGGACATGCCGAAAGAGGCGTTCGCCGACATGTGGGCGACGCTGAAGAACGGCGAACCGTGGACGGCGCTCGTGAAGAACCGCCGCAGGAACGGCGATCACTACTGGGTGCGCGCGAACGCCGTGCCGGTGATGCGCAACGGGCAGCCGACGGGCTACATGTCGGTGCGCACCAGCGCGCCGCGCGACGAGATCGCGGCGGCCGACGCGCTGTACCGCGCGTTCCGCGAAGGCAAGGCCGGCAATCGCCGTTTCCACAAGGGGCTGATCGTCCGTACCGGGCTGATGCGTGTCGCGTCGCTGTTCCAGACGATGTCGGTGCGCGCGCGCGTTCATTCGACCCTGTGCGTGCTGGCGCCGGCCGTCGTCGGCGCGGGGTGGGCGTGCGGGCTGACCGGCGGCGGGCTCGCGGCGTTTGCCGGTGCGGCGGTCGGTGTGGCGGTGGCGGCCGGCCTGTGGCTCGACGCGCAGATCGTGCGTCCGCTGATTCAGTTGCGCGACCAGGCGTTGCGCGTCGCGACCGGCGCAAGCCGCCGCGGCGTGCGGATGAACCGCGTCGACGAGATCGGCATGACGTTGCGTACGATCAACCAGCTCGGGCTGATGTTCCGCTGGCTCGTCGACGACGTCAGCGAGCAGGTGCACAACGTGCAACGCGCGAGCAACGAGATCGCCCAGGGCAACAACGACCTGAGCGCGCGCACCGAACAGGCCGCGTCGAGCGTGCAGGAGACCGCCGCGTCGATGGCCGAGATGACGGCCACCGTCGACAGCAATGCGGAGACCGCGATGCAGGCGAACCGGCTCGCCGTGTCCGCGAGCGAGGCGGCCGAGCGCGGCGGGCAGGCGGTGAGCGAAGTCGTCACGACGATGAACGACATTACCGACAGCTCGCGCAGGATCGCCGACATCATCGGCGTGATCGACGGCATCGCGTTCCAGACCAACATCCTCGCGCTGAACGCGGCGGTCGAGGCGGCGCGCGCGGGCGAACAGGGGCGCGGTTTCGCGGTGGTCGCCGGCGAGGTACGGGCGCTCGCGCAGCGCAGCGCGAACGCGGCGAAGGAAATCAAGACACTGATCGGCGCGAGTGTCGAGCGGGTCGAGTCGGGGGCGCGGCGGGTCGACGATGCAGGCAGGACGATGGAGGACATCGTCACGCAGGTGAAGCGAGTGTCGGATCTGATCGCGGAAATCAGCTCGTCGACGGCCGAGCAGAGCACCGGGGTTGCGCAGGTTGATCAGGCGGTCGTGCATCTGGACAACATCACGCAGCAGAACGCGGCGCTGGTCGAGCAGAGCGCGGCGGCGTCGGAAAGCCTGAAGCAGCAGGCGACGCGGCTCGTGGACGCGGTGAACGTGTTTCGGTGATCGTCGGGGGCGCGCTCCCGCCACTGCGAGGCAACGCGAAGCAAATCGGGGCAAGGCGGCGAAATCCCCGATTTTCGTTTCGATTTACATGAATTAAACGAGAGAGATTCGCATTCTCGATTCCAGATCGATTCGTGAATCCCGTCGGAACAAGCGCCGGAATGGTCAGATGATTGATGGCGCAAGTATTTGATAAAGCTGGATTTTATTTACATATAAACAAAATGTTCGGCTGGATCAAGATGATGCGAAATTCATGCATATTTACCCGAAGCCGGCATAATGTTTTCGCCGGATTTGCCGAAAGCGCAGGAGTCTGATCGAACGCATGCGGGACGACCGCGATGCGGACGGTCTCGGTTCAATCCACAAGCGGACGCCAAGATCCGCAACCTGGGAACTCCACACCATGCGCAATAACCAGCCTGTCACGCAACGCGAATTCGATTTTCCCGACGGCGCGACGCTGATGTCGACCACCGACGCGGACAGTTACATCAAGTACGCGAATGCCGCGTTCATTCAGGTCAGCGGATTTTCCCCCGAGGAGATCGAAGGTCAGCCGCACAACGTCGTGCGGCACCCGGACATGCCGAAGGAGGCATTCGCCGACATGTGGGCGACGCTGAAGAACGGCGAACCGTGGACCGCGCTCGTGAAGAACCGTCGCAAGAACGGCGATCATTACTGGGTCCGTTCGAATACGGTGCCGGTGATGCGCAACGGGCAGCCGACGGGTTACATGTCGGTGCGCACCAAGGCGTCGCGCGACGAGATCGCGGCGGCCGACGCGCTGTATCGCGCGTTCCGCGAAGGCAAGGCCGGCAATCGCCGTTTCCACAAGGGGCTGATCGTCCGTACCGGGCTGATGCGTGTCGCGTCGCTGTTCCAGACGATGTCGGTGCGCGCGCGCGTTCATTCGACCCTGTGCGTGCTGGCGCCGGCCGTCGTCGGCGCGGGGTGGGCGTGCGGGCTGACCGGCGGCGGGCTCGCGGCGTTTGCCGGTGCGGCGGTCGGTGTGGCGGTGGCGGCCGGCCTGTGGCTCGACGCGCAGATCGTGCGTCCGCTGATTCAGTTGCGCGACCAGGCGTTGCGCGTCGCGACCGGCGAGAGCCGCACCGGCGTGGCGATGAACCGCGTCGACGAGATCGGCATGACGTTGCGTACGATCAACCAGCTCGGGCTGATGTTCCGCTGGCTCGTCGACGACGTCAGCGAGCAGGTGCACAACGTGCAACGCGCGAGCAACGAGATCGCGCAAGGCAACAACGACCTGAGCGCGCGCACCGAACAGGCGTCGACCAGCGTGCAGCAGACGGCCGCGTCGATGGCCGAGATGACGGCCACCGTATCGAGCAACGCGGAGACGGCGCTGCAGGCGAACCAGCTGTCGGTTTCGGCGAGCGAGGCGGCCGAGCGCGGCGGACGGGCGGTGAGCGAAGTCGTCACGACGATGAGCGACATCACGGCGAGTTCGCACAAGATTTCCGACATCATCGGCGTGATCGACGGCATCGCGTTCCAGACCAACATCCTCGCGCTGAACGCGGCGGTCGAGGCGGCGCGTGCGGGCGATCAGGGGCGCGGCTTCGCGGTGGTCGCCGGCGAGGTGCGGGCCCTCGCGCAACGCAGCGCGAACGCGGCGAAGGAAATCAAGACACTGATCGGCGCGAGTGTCGAGCGGGTCGAATCGGGCGCACGGATCGTCGACGGCGCGGGCAAGACGATGGAGGACATCGTCACGCAGGTGAAGCGCGTGTCGGACCTGATCGCGGAGATCAGCTCGTCGACGGCCGAGCAGAGCACCGGGGTCGCGCAGGTCGACCAGGCGGTCGTGCATCTGGACAACATCACGCAGCAGAACGCGGCGCTGGTCGAGCAGAGCGCGGCCGCGTCGGAAAGCCTGAAGCAGCAGGCGACGCGGCTTGTGGATGCGGTGAACGTGTTTCGGTGATGAGCGGGGAAGGGGGCGGCAGGAGGAAGGCGGCCCGCATTATGCGGGCCGCCTTGGAGGGGCGTGCTACCTCATTTTGCCCTGGGTATGGGATTCAGATTCGGGCAACAGTGGTTAGGGCATCCGGGACCGAACGTGATCTCGACGCGTCGCCCATTGTCGTCGAATTCGCTCGCGGGAAACGGCAATTTGTAGATTCGCGAGATCATCGAATTTCGTTCGCCCCGAATCAAAAATTGATCTAACGCGCCCTTAACGTTCGCTGCACGTCTGTGCGCAAGCTGTTGCGCGTTTCGTTCCGTCGGTTCGGCTAATCCGACAACTGACACCACATCGACAATGCGGAAGCGATTGCGCATGTCGTTCGACCATACGGAAAGCTTTGTCAGTTCGGAGGTGGATATGTCGCTTGAATTGTTGTCGAATCGAACATCGAAATCCCAACCGGGCATGTTCGACGGACCATCGCACGCGAATGCCGTATGTGCGCAGCTCAACATGAGCGTGACGGCAGTGACGAATTTATTCAATGTCAACGACGTAGCCCGCGATGCTGTCGGCGTTGTTGATTGCCAAGTCAGGGTTTGAACGTCCCCAACCGGGGAGCAAGGGGGTAATCGTGTATTGATCATCGGTTGACGACATGGTGTCGTGAAAATGGGTGGCTTCGTGAATGATAGTTGACACGTGTGAATCAGCGTTCGCTGTCCACGGGCGCATCGTGCAGAATCGCCCACTGATGGCGATCGTATGTGTTGCCGTGTCCGGCGCGCATACGTGGGCGGCTTCGTTCGTCGTTCCTCGTGGGTGAGGCGTGCAACCCGTCGCAAGATCGCCAGCGCTGGCGCTTCGAACCACATTGTTTTCGTTGAATGCTCGAACCACGGCAAGCACTTTCGTTAGGCCGGTGAGTAGGTGCATACGCGTGCGCTCGTCGTTTCGACCGAACCACTTGAATACCCGACCCTTGTCGACCTCCGACCACTTTTGCAAGTCAGCAATGCGGATCGTCAATCGGTCAACCGCGCGCCCTTGCGCCACGGCAAAAACCTTGCGGAATTCCGAGTTGGTCATGTTTTCGCAGATCGGTCGCAAGTCAACATCCGCGAATGTCCGTGATCCCACGATGGTGTTTGTTGTCGTCTCGGCGACGATAGTTTGGTTTCCCATCGTTTCAGTCCTCGATTACAAGCTGCAACGTCCGCGCGCGTTCGGTTCGCACGCGCACGGTACAGCCGTGCCGATCACTCACGCCGGACGCAAGCACGTTCCCGGATCGATCCTTGATCGAATAGCGCACGTTGCTTAAAGGTTGCTTCGTCCTCACGTCGCGGATCACGAATTGATCGTCGTGAATGTCCGATGCAGGCGCGTACCGCGTGGGTGCGAATGCCGGATAACCGGTGAAGGGCCGCGCCGAGTCATGACCGCCATCCCCGCCAATGAAAAACGTGCAGTCGTTTCCCGCGACCAAAAGGTTTTGCCCGCAGGGACAAAGTACCGCGTCGCCTTCGACGGCTACGGCACGTCCGCTACCGACAACGGATACCGCGCTTCCTGCTATCGGAAACATGCCCTCGCAGTTTCCGCATGTCGCTTTGTCGCCGTCCAGGGCAATGTGCTTGTTGTTCACGAATATGCTTGCGGTGCCCGCGATGACGATTCCATCGGTAGTCGTCGCGTCGCCGTTCCTGATCGCTCGTCGGCTCATGGCTATGTCCTCAATCGAAGTTGGTAACGACCCAATCGGCTGACTCCGGGTCATAAATCGCGTACTGATCGATCGCGGCATCTTCAACGGCGATGGTCCGCGGCGTGCGCGCCAATGCTTCGGCTTCTGCATCGGCTATTTGCTCGGCGGTCCACTCGTGCATCGAGTCCAGCGTCGCACTCAACGTGGATAGCCCGGCACGCAGATGGGCTGTTTCGATCTGCTCGGCCACGTTATCGGCGAAGCGGATCGCGAAATGGCCACGTCGAGCGACAGGCACATCAAATGACGAAGCGAAGTAGACCATCAAGGGATGCCCTGCATCGGAAACGACCAGACGTCCATTGGTCGCCCCGTATGCATAGTTCACGGCGACCAGTAGCCGGCCATGCTGTTCCATGAAGCGACGGGTATCGACTTGTTGAAAATCGATCGGCCAATAGTGGTCATCGTCGCGCGCGAGCGCTCTCGAGCCTATGACCGCGTCAAGTGGAGAGAGATAGGTGCAAATGAACGGATCGCGCGTGCAGATCATTTGCATGTTGCCGCTATACGTCGGATCGATCGAGTCGGGTATATCGGGCGGCGGCGTGTGTAGCTGCTGCACCATCGCGTAAAGCCGGATCGACGAGTGAAGAAAGTAAGGGCAGGCCGCATATTCCTCTTCCATGGACTCGGATACCTTGTGTATGGACGAGCTATAGACAGTGGGCAGTAAGATTTTTTCTGTCTATAGAACGAGTACGAGTTGTATTTTGGAATCCGACAAAAGTTGATGATGTGAAACGATCATCGAGGCTGAGACGAAGGGGATCGAGCAGAACGCGGTTGGGCGGTTGTCCGCCCGTATGTCATGCCGACGACTGTTAATGTGTGTTACGGCACAACCGGCTGTAGCGGTACCTGCGTGCGCTGACTCTGCTTATACGGGGCCGTGGGGTGAAGTATTCATGCGCGTGCAAACCGGATCGAGGTGGAGCGCTCGATCTGGCGGCTGGCAACGAAGTGAGACTTGAACGAAATTCGCGCGCGATATGACGTATCGGCGGATGCGGCGATCGACATCGGGCGCGCAGAGCGGTGCGACATCGCGCACGGCAAGGTGACGCGGGCACGGCGGAGAGGAGGTACCGGCCCGCGTCGTGACCGCCCGGTTCCGGCCGGGCGGTCAGGGCCTGTCGCCGAAGCGCCAGGCCCCGAACCGTCAGACCGCGAGGCAGAGGTACTTGATCACGACGTAGTCGTCGATGCCGTAGTGCGAGCCTTCACGGCCGAGGCCCGACTGCTTGACGCCGCCGAACGGCGCGACTTCGTTCGAGATCAGGCCCGTGTTCACGCCGACCATCCCGTACTCGAGCGCTTCGGCGACTTTCCACACGCGGCCGATGTCGCGGCTGTAGAAGTACGCGGCGAGACCGAACTCGGTGTCGTTCGCGAGGCGGATCACCTCGTCGTCGCTGCCGAACTTGAACAGCGGCGCGAGCGGCCCGAACGTCTCTTCCTTCGCGACCTTCATCGCCGGCGTGACGCCCGTCAGCACAGTCGGCTCGAAGAAACCGTGGCCGAGCGCGTGGCGCTTGCCGCCCGTCACGACGGTCGCGCCCTTCGCGAGCGCGTCCTCGATGTGCGCCTCGACCTTCAGCACGGCCGCTTCGTTGATCAGCGGACCCTGCGTGACGCCCGGCTCCGTGCCGCGGCCGACCTTCAGCTGGCCGACCGCTGCCGCGAGCTTCTGCGCGAACTGCTCGTACACGGCTTCGTGCACGTAGAAGCGGTTCGTGCACACGCACGTCTGGCCGCTGTTGCGGTACTTCGATGCGATCGCGCCCTGCACGGCGGCATCGAGATCGGCGTCGTCGAACACGATGAACGGTGCGTTGCCGCCGAGTTCCAGCGACACCTTCTTGACCGTCGCCGCGCATTGCGACATCAGCAGGCGGCCGACCGGCGTCGAGCCGGTGAACGACAGCTTGCGCACGATCGGGTTCGACGTCAGCTCGCCGCCGATCGCCTTCGGGTCGCCGGTGACGACGCTGAACACGCCGGCCGGCACGCCCGCGCGTTCGGCCAGCACGGCCATCGCGAGGGCCGAGAACGGCGTCGCCTCGGCCGGTTTCACGACGATCGGGCAGCCTGCCGCGAGCGCCGGACCGACCTTGCGGGTGATCATCGCCGCCGGGAAGTTCCACGGCGTGATCGCCGCGCACACGCCGATCGCTTCCTTCGTCACGACGATGCGCTTGTCGCTCGCCGGCGTCGGGATCGTGTCGCCGTACACGCGCTTGCCTTCCTCCGCGAACCACTCGAGGAACGATGCGGCATAGCCGATCTCGCCCTTCGCCTCGGCGAGCGACTTGCCCTGCTCGGTGGTCAGGATCAGCGCGAGGTCGTCGGCGTTTTCCATCATCAGGTCGTGCCACTTGCGCAGGATCGCCGCGCGCTCCTTCGCGGTCTTCTTGCGCCATGCCGGCCATGCGGCGTTCGCGGCCTCGATTGCGTGGCGCGTCTCGGCCGTGCCCATCGCCGGCACGGTGCCGAGCAGGCCGCCGGTTGCCGGATTGCGGACCTCGAACGACTCGCCGTTCGCCGCGCCTTGCCATTCGCCGTTGACATACGCCTGCTGGCGGAACAGCGACGGATCTTTCAGTGCCAGGGTTTCCTGAACGGTGCTCATATGAATCGCCTGCCTTGAAAATGACGGATAAAAAGGCCGCCGCCGTCCTGACGACGGCGGCGGCGCATTCGGTTGACGTGGACCGGAACTCAGGCCGGCACGCCGACCGTTTCCTTCAGCACTTCCTCGAGGATCACGAGCGCTTCGTCGAACACGGCCTGCGGGATCGTCAGCGGGAACAGGAAGCGCACGACGTTCGAGTACACGCCGCACACGAGCAGCAGCAGCCCGTGCTCGAGCGCGCGCGTCTGCACGCGCTTCGTGAATTCCGCGTCCGGCTCGCCCGAACCCGGCTTCAGGAACTCGACCGCGATCATCGCGCCCGGGCCGCGCACGTCGGCGATCTGCGGGACGTCGGCCTGCAGCGAATTCAGCTTCGCCTTCAGCACGTCGCCGAGTTGCGTCGCACGTTCGCACAGCTTCTCTTCGTCGATGATCTCGAGCACCGCGTGCGCCGACGCGACGGCCAGCGGGTTGCCCGCATAGGTGCCGCCGAGGCCGCCGGGCGCCGCTGCGTCCATCACGTCCGCACGGCCGACGACGCCCGACAGCGGCATGCCGCCCGCGAGGCTCTTCGCCATCGTGATCAGGTCGGCCAGCACGTCGTAGTGCTGCATCGCGAACAGCTTGCCGGTACGCGCGAAGCCAGTCTGCACTTCGTCGGCGATCAGCAGGATGCCGTGCTCGTTACAGATCTTGCGCAGCGCGCGCACGAACTCGGCCGGCGCCGGGTTGAAGCCGCCTTCGCCCTGGACCGGTTCGAAAATGATCGCGGCGACGCGCTTCGGATCGATGTCGGCCTTGAACAGCATCTCGATCGCCTTGATCGAGTCGGCCGTCGTCACGCCGTGCAGCGCGTTCGGGTACGGGGCGTGGAACACGTCGCCCGGGAACGGGCCGAAGTTCAGCTTGTACGGGGCGACCTTGCCGGTCAGCGCCATGCCCATCATCGTGCGGCCGTGGAAGCCGCCCGAGAACGCGATCACGCCCGGCCGGCCGGTCGCGGCGCGCGCGATCTTGATCGCGTTTTCGACGGCTTCGGCGCCGGTCGTGAAGAACGCGGTCTTCTTCGGGAAGTCGCCCGGCGCGCGTTCGTTGATCTTTTCCGCCAGCTCGACGTACGACGCGTACGGGACGATCTGGTAAGCGGTGTGCGTGAAGCTGTTCAGTTGATCCGCGATCGCCTTGACGATCTTCGGGTGGCGGTGGCCCGTGTTCAGCACCGCGATGCCGGCGGCGAAATCGATGAAGCGGCGGCCTTCGACATCCCACAGCTCCGCGTTCTCGGCGCGGGCTGCGTAGAAATCGCACATCACGCCGACGCCGCGCGGGGTGGCGGCGTTCTTGCGGGCCTGCAGGTCGGCATTCTTCACGGTCATCTCCTTGATGTTCTGTCCGGTGGGATAAAAATCGGCCGCATTGGCAGCCCATGGAGGCGACTATAATCACATTTGGCTCTGGCAATCAGAGCCATTTCAATAAATATTCAGGAGCCAATCATGCGCGCAAGCGTGTTGTCGGACTGGCTGGCGCAGCGCCTCGTGCGCGGCGGCGAACAGCCGATCTACCGGCAGCTGCACCGGCTGCTGCAGCAGGCGATCCTGTCGCGCGAACTGCCGGCCGGCACGCGCGTGCCGTCGTCGCGGCTGCTGGCGGCCGAGCTCGGGATCGCCCGCAACACGGTCACGCAGGTTTACGAACAGCTTGCGCTCGAAGGTTATGTGAACTCGGCGACGGGGCGCGGCACGTTCGTCGCCGACAGCGCGCCGGACGAGATCGTCGGCGCGTCGCCCGACCCGGCCGCCGGCCCGGCGGTGGCGCCATCGTCCGCGCGGCGGCTGTCGGCGCGCGGCACGCGGCTCGTCGAGGGCGCGGGCGTGTCGAAGCGCCAGGGTGGCGCGTTCATGCCCGGCGTGCCCGATGTGTCGCGCTTTCCGGCGCGCGTGTGGACGCGGCTGCACAACAAGTACTGGCGGAGATTGCGCCCCGATTTGCTCACCTACGCGCCGGGCGGCGGGCTCGCGCTGCTGCGCGAGGCGCTGGCCGACTACCTGCGCACGTCGCGTTCGGTGCGTTGCACACCCGAGCAGATCGTGATCACGACCGGGATCCACCAGTCGATCGACCTCGCGGTGCGGCTCCTGACCGATCCGGGCGACGCGATCTGGACCGAGGATCCGTGCTACTGGGGCGTGCGCAGCGTGCTGAACGTGTCGGGGCTGACCACGCGGCCGATTCCGGTCGACGACGAAGGGATCGCGCCGTCGGCCGCCGATCTCGCCGAGCCGCCGAAGCTGATGCTCGTCACGCCGTCGCACCAGTATCCGCTCGGGATGGTGATGAGCCTCGCGCGGCGCCGGATGCTGCTCGAATACGCGCGCCAGCACGGCTGCTGGATCATCGAGGACGACTACGACAGCGAATTCCGCTACGGCAGCCGGCCGCTCGCGTCGCTGCAGGGGCTCGATACGGCCGGGCAGGTGATCTACGTCGGCAGCTTCGGCAAGACGCTGTTCCCGGGGCTGCGGGTCGGCTATCTGGTCGCGCCGGAGCCGCTCGCGGAAAGCTTCGCGACCGCGAGCGCCGAGCTGTATCGCGAAGGGCAGCTGCTGCAGCAGGCGGTGCTCGCCGAGTTCATCGCGGAAGGGCACTTCGTGTCGCATATCCGCAAGATGCGCACGCTGTACGGGCAGCGCCGCGAGGTGCTGCTCGATGCGGTCGCGCGCCGCTACGGCGACACGCTGCAGGCACTCGGCAGCGATGCGGGGCTGCATCTCGTCACGCGGCTGCCGGACGGGGTCGACGATCGCGCGGTCGCGCAGGCCGCGCTCGAACGCAACATCGTCGTGCGGCCGCTGTCCGGTTACTACGCGGAGCGCGAGCGCGCGGCGTCGGGGTTGCTGCTCGGCTATGCGTGCGTGCCGGAGGACGAGATCGCGACGGCGTTCGCGACGCTGGCCGAGGCGATCGACGAGCGGGCGTTCGACGGGATGATTGCGGCGGCTTGACGTGTGCGGCAGTTGAGGTGACGACCCACGCTCGAGACGGCAGAGCGCGATGCGAAAGTCACGTATGAGAGGGAGTCGATATGGATCAGCGTTTTCAAGCAGGTCCAGGGCAATTGTCTCCGCGGTGTGGAGACAATTGCCTCGCCTGGAAAAACCTCGGCTGCAAGCACACAACGGCCCGACTGCCGAGTGCACCGGACCTGCCGTGACTGCCGGTCCTTCCTGAGGGCGTACGCACGCGCGTCAAAGCCGGATCAACGCCGCGCCCGCGACCACCAGCGCGCATGCGGCGAGCCGCTGCGCGCCGGGCCGCTCGCGCATCACGAACCAGCCGATCGCGACCGCGAAGATCGAGCTTGTCTCGCGCAGCGCCGATACCGTCGCGACCGGCAGATGCCGGTACGCGAGAATCACGATTCCATAGGCGGCGAGCGAGATCGTGCCGGCGATCGCGCCTTGCCGCAGCGACGCGCGCGAACCGAACACCACGCGCGGGCCGCCGCGCATCGCGCACACCAGCACGAGCTGCGGCACGCTCCACAGCAGATAAACCCACGCGATATAGCCGAGTGCGCTGCCCGACACACGCGAGCCGATGCCGTCGCAGATCGAATACGCGGCGATGAACACGCCCGTGAGCAGTGCGTACGGCACGCCTTCGCCGGAGAACCGGAAGCCGCGCCGCAACGCGAGCGACATGATGCCGAACGACACGAGCGCAATGCCTGCGAAGCCGAACGGCGTCGGTCGCTCGTGCAGCATCGCGAGCGCCAGCACCGATACGAGCAGCGGCGAGATCCCGCGCGCGATCGGGTAGATCTGCCCGAACTCGCCGTTGCGGTATGCACGCGCCAGCGTGAAGCAGTACGCGACCTCGAGCACGGCCGACGCCGCGACATACGGCCACGCGGCGGGCGCTGGCGCGGGCAGCAGTACAACGCCCGCGATGCCGAACGCGAGATACGGCAGCGACATCGTGCCGAGCTGGACGAGACGGTCTTCGCTCACGTGGAGGAATGCATTCCAGATCGCGTGCAAGAGGGCGGAGCACAGCACGAGGCCGATGAACAGGTGATCCATGAATGAGCGAGCGGACGAGGGCGGGCGGCGTCAATTATGTGGGTGCCGGGCGCGCTCGCGCGGAATTGTCGATAATAGAACGTTGTTATTCACCGGATGCCGACGATGACCGAAGCCCCCCTCACCCCGCCCGCCGTTCCGCGCCTAACGAGCCTGTCGCATGGCGGCGGCTGCGGCTGCAAGATCGCGCCGGGCGTGCTGTCCGAGCTGCTGAAGCGGGCGACGCCGCCCGCGCTGTTCCCGGACCTGCTGGTCGGCACCGAGACCTCCGACGACGCGGCCGTCTATCGGCTGAACGACGAGCAGGCGATCGTCGCGACGACCGACTTCTTCATGCCGATCGTCGACGATCCGTTCGACTTCGGCCGCATCGCGGCCACCAACGCGCTGTCCGACGTCTACGCGATGGGCGGCAAGCCGATTCTCGCGCTCGCGCTGGTCGGGATGCCGATCAACGTGCTGCCGCACGAGACGATCGCGGCCGTGCTGCGCGGTGGCGAATCGGTGTGCGCGGATGCCGGCATTCCGGTCGCGGGCGGCCATTCGATCGATTCGGTCGAGCCGATCTACGGGCTCGCGGCGATCGGCGTCGTGCATCCGTCGCGCGTGAAGCGCAACGCGGCCGCGCGCGCGGGTGACGTGCTCGTGCTCGGCAAGCCGCTCGGCGTCGGCGTGCTGTCGGCCGCGCTGAAGAAGAACCAGCTCGACGACGCGGGCTACGCGCAGATGGTGGCGACGACCACCAAGCTGAACCGGCCGGGCGCCGAACTCGCCGCGCTGCCGGGCGTGCATGCGCTGACCGACGTCACGGGCTTCGGGCTGCTCGGCCATACGCTCGAACTGGCGCGCGGCGCGAAGCTGACCGCACGCGTGCATTACGCATCGCTGCCGTGGCTGGCGGGCGTCGAGGCGTTCGTCGCCGACGGCGTGTTCACCGGCGCATCGGGCCGCAACTGGGCCGCGTATGGCGCCGACGTGCGGCTCGCCGACGGGCTGCCGCCCGTCGCGCAGGCGCTGCTGACCGATCCGCAGACGTCCGGCGGCCTGCTGGTCGCGTGCGCGCCGGATGCCGTCGACGACGTGCTCGCGTGCTTCCGCGCCGACGGCTTCGACCGTGCGGCCGTGATCGGCGAGATGGTGGACGGGCCCGCGCGCGTCGACGTCGCCTGACGCGGTTTTTTTCACGCTGGATCGCTGTCGGTCGCTAGAATCGATGCCTTCCCTCGAAGGCATCGACGACCGATGAACGATTTCCTGTTCGGGCCGTGGATCGAGAAACACAAGGCTCGTCGTGGTTTGCATCCAGTCATTCGCATCGACGTCGACTCGTGCGTCGGTCGATCAGATAGTATTCCTGATGTTATTGCGCGGCGCGCATGTCGATCCCGTCCGCGTTTCATGCGAATCCTGGAGTCGCGCACACCGCCCGCCGTTTCGTAGTCGGGTTCCGCATCGCACACACGCGTTCTATACTCCCTCGCGCAGTCTCCGAGAGCCGTTCTCACCCAACATCACCGAAACAAGGAACGCCGATGCTGACTCGCTCCATCCTTTCCGCAGCTGCATTCTCGCTTGCCGCCTGTGCGACCGCGCCGTCGATTGCGCAGAACAACCAGGGCAACGATGGGGGCAACGCTGCATTCGCCGAGACCGGTGCACAGGGCCGCCCGGTCAAGGTCATGATCATCACGATGTTCGGTCCGGAAGGCCAGGCATGGCTCGACCGGCTCGGCCCGTGGCGCGACATCACCGTGCCCGGCCTGTCGCCCGACTATCCGGCCGTTCACTGCAACAAGCAGGACGTGTGCGTGGTGACGACCGGCATGGGCTACGCGAACGCGTCCGCGACGATCATGGCGCTCACGTTCTCGCAGCGTTTCGACCTGCGCCGCACGTACTTCCTCGTGTCGGGCATCGCGGGCGTCGACCCCGCGCAAGGCACGGTCGGTTCCGCCGCCTGGTCGAAATACCTGGTCGACTTCAGCCTGCAGTGGGAACTCGATGCGCGCGAGATTCCAGCAGGCTGGAATACCGGCTTTCTCGGCATCAATACGAAGAGCCCGAACGACAAGCCGCCGCCCGACTACCGCACCGAAGTATTCCAGCTCAACCCGCAGCTGACCGATGCCGCGTATGCGCTGTCGCGCAACGTCGTGCTCGCCGACAGCGCGCAGGCCCAGGCCGCGCGCGCGAAGTTCACGTATGCGCCGGCGAATCGGCCGCCGACGGTGATCCAGTGCGACACGTCATCGGGCAATACGTGGTTCTCGGGCACGCTGATCGGCGAGCGCGCGCGCCAGTGGACCAAGATCCTCACCGACGGCAAGGGCACCTACTGCATGACCGCGCAGGAAGACAACGCGACGTATGAAGCGCTCAAGCGCGCGGCGAGCGTGAAGCGGGTCGACCTGTCGCGCGTCGCGGTGCTGCGCACGGGTTCCGATTTCGACCGGCCGTATGCAGGGCAGACGAGCGCGGACAATCTGCTGAACTATGCGGACCAGGGTGGTTTCGCCCCGGCGACCGAAAACCTGTACCGCGCGGGCAATCCGCTCGTTCAGGACATCGTCACGCACTGGGGCGAATGGCGCGACGGCGTGCCGCGCCGGTGAGGGGGTAGCGCCGCGCTGGAGTCACTCGATCATTCACGCGTGGCCGGGCTCCGGGCGAGTCGATATCGCCTGGAGCGACCGGATTGGGGCCCGCGGGACCGGCTGCGGAGGATCACGGGCCGGGGCGCGCGAGTTTGAGTTCGATGCGCGTATATTCCGGCCCCAATAGCTGCATGGGCGCAGTCTCACCGTGCTCGTCCGTCATGCCGATGTATTGCGTGGCACTGGTGCTGATCCGGTAGCAGGTATGCGTTAGCAGCCGGTGGTCTTGATTTCGCAAAAGCAAGGTCTGGTTGCGCGTGCGTGCGGTCCAGCGCTCCGTTGTCACGAAACGTGCCGACGTGGGTTCCCGACTGTCGCCGCATGAAAAGCGGCTCGAGTCGGGCTCGGGCCCCGGCATTTCGGGTGTCGGTGCATGACTGGCGACACCGGGCGTACCTGCCGAGTTGCAACGACTCTGACAGCCCGCAGGCGGGCATTTCGGGACGAACTGGACCCAAAGCTGCTTCCTGTCATCGGGATCGAGCTTGCCGTTCCTGCGCGACACGATTCGCTCGTCGATGTAAATGTCGTCGGGCGACATTCCGAGTTGCACGAGAAACGATTTCATCTGCGCACCGCGTTGCCGCGCGAGTTGATTAGGGCGGCTTTCCCAATCGTAGGCCGTCGCGTCGATCGAGACCGCCGCCCCTTCGCGCGTCCATTCCCTGGCGGTCAGGTAGTGTCTGACGACGGAGAGTCTGTCGCTGTTGGCGATTTCGGTCGAATTCAGCGGCAGTTCCATGCTGTCGGTCAACAGGACCTTGCACGCATTGGCCTGTATCGGGAGTGACAGGAGGGCGCCGAATATGACAGAGAGGGCACGTCGCATGAGTTGCTCCGATTCAACGTGCCAGAATGAACCACGCGATGTTGTCTGCATTACCGATCGCCATGCCCGGGTAGCGTTTCGCGAACTGGGCGCTGGCCCGTCGACCGTATGCCGCTGGATGGTCGCCCGCGTCGAAAGTGTCTGCAAAATGCGCGCATTCGTGAACGATGGTCAATTGCTGCGAGGAGAGGTTCCCGGCTGATCGCTCGGGTAGCGAGCAGAACGGGAGATTGATGGCGATTGTATGAGTTGCGGTGTCGGAGCGACAGACATGCGCGACCTCGGCGTCGAGATGTTTCATGTTTGGAAGACATCCTGTTGCGCGGTCGGCATCGGAACCGATGCGGACGAAATTTTCTGGCCCGAGCGTGGCCATCACCCTGGCGAGGGCGTCGAGCCCTGAAGTAAGTCTGCGTCTTGTATCGCTATTTGCCGAGCCGAACCACTCGATCACTCGTGCTTCCGTGGCCGGGTTCCAGAGCATCAGTTCCCTGCGCCGTCGCAGTGTGATCTCGACTGCTTCGTCCCGCAATTCGAGCATCCGTTTCCTGAACGCCGCGTCCGTCATGTTCGGACAGATGGGTGGTCCATCGAGAGATACACCAGGCAGTGGCGATGTTGTCATAGGCACTCTCCATATGGATATCATTTGGAGTGCTGATGCTAAGTGCCTGAAGTAGGACCGAAGGTGTACCAGATTTCGGTCGATGCAACGAATGAGTATTGGGAAGTGTGAATGGAAGGTGGGAAAGACGGCGGGTTCTTGCGGCGAACAAGCAACCTTTCGCTGGCTCAACCGGCGTGATGATCTGGATTGAGCCCGCTGGACATGCAATATGCAGCCGATCGACCATCGACTACGACGGCAAGCGCGACCGGCAGACTAATCAGCTCGTGTCAATCGCTGTATCGGGCATGGATGCGACTTGGTCGCTGGATTGACCTTGGATAACGTCACCAATTGTGTCGCTACACTGGTGCAGTGACTACGGCACAAATATGCCGTAGTGGCCGACGCTTCGCCCCGGCGACCGAAAACCTGTACCGCGCGGGCAATCCGCTCGTTCAGGACATCGTCACGCACTGGGGCGAATGGCGCGACGGCGTGCCGCGCCGGTGA